>NYVR01000155.1 GCA_002684655.1 Planctomycetota bacterium
CGCGGCGGCCCAGCGGCCGCGCCCCAACGTGGTGGTGCTTTATGGCGACGACGTCGGTTACGCCGACCTCGGTTGCTACGGCGCAGAGAAGATCCCGACGCCCAACCTGGACCGCCTCGCGCAACAGGGGCTGCGGTTCACCGACGGGCACTGTTCGGCGGCCACGTGTACGCCGTCCCGCTTCTCGCTGCTGACCGGTATCCACGGGTTCCGCCACAAGGTGAGGGTGCTGCCGCCAAACGCGCCGATGACGATCCAGCCCGACATGCTGACGTTGCCGGCAGTGTTTCGCGCCGTGGGCTACCGGACGGCGGTCGTCGGCAAGTGGCACCTCGGCATCGGCGCGCGGGGCGAGCCGGTTGACTGGAACGGCGTCGTGTCGCCTGGGCCGCTAGAGGTCGGCTTTGACTACTCGTTCTTGATGCCGTCGACCAACGACCGGGTGCCGTGCGTCTACCTCGACGGACATCGGGTGGTTGGCTTGGATCCGGCCGATCCGCTGTTCGTCGGCAAGCGCCCGGACGGCTTCGAGGGGACCGTGTATCCGGACGGCAAGCAGGACCGATCGGCGATGACCTATTACGCGTCCAGCCACGGCCATGACCAGTCGGTGATCAACGGCATCGGGCGTATCGGCTACATGTGGGGCGGCAAGAGCGCGGTCTGGGACGACGAGACGATGGCGGACGTGTTCGTGGAAAAGGCCGTCGCGTGGCTTGGTCAGCAAGAGCAGGGTGAGCCGTTCTTTCTCTACTTCAGCAGCCAGGACATCCACGTGCCGCGCGCGCCGCACCCGCGCTTCCGCGATAAGAGCGCCCTCGGATACCGCGGCGACGCGATGGTGCAGCTCGACTGGGCCTGCGGGCGGATCCTCGCGGCGCTCGACCAGGGCGGCTTGGCGGAGAACACCATCGTCATCTTCTCCTCCGACAATGGGCCGGTCTACGACGACGGTTACGAGGACGGCACGACCGTGCGGACCTCGACCGCTGAGTCAGATCGTGGTCACGACGGCTCAGGACCCTATCGCGGCGGGAAGTATCAGGTTTACGAGGGGGGCACGCGCGTGCCGCTGTTGGTTCGTTGGCCTGGCCGCGTCTCCCCGGGCGTCAGCGACGCGACCGTCAACCAGATCGACTTGTTAGCGTCGTTCGCGGGCATGTTGGGGCACGAGCTCGCCGACGAGCAGGCGATCGATTCACGTGACACCATGTCTGCGTTCCTGGGTGACGACGCCGCGGGTGTGCCGTTCATGATCGAAGAGGCGCGTCGCTTGGCGTTGCGCGTCGGCGATTGGAAGTTCGTCCAGCGGCGCGGCAAGAAGGGCAGCGCCGAGCTTTACGACCTGTCTGAAGATGTCGGCGAGCAGCGAGACCTCGCCGTCGAGCAGCCAGAGCGACTGGCGAAGATGAAGGCGATGCTGAACGCTTTGGTCACGTCTGAGCGCGGCGTACGCGGCTATCGGTGAAGTATCGGAGTTGAGCTTTCGTCCCTACGCGAAGCGGGCCGTGACGTCGAGTGACGCCACGGCCCGCTTCGTTTCGGTCTGCAGCTGCTGCGTTAGATCGTCGCCTTCTTCATCTTGCGGAGGCGGAGCTTCTTCGTTCCGGAGAGCGCCTCTTCGATCTTGTCCTTCGTCACCGACTTCTTGTCCTTGACGAACACCAGCGCCTTGCCGTTCAGCCCGTTCGGGTGGACCCGAATAACACCGTCTAGCTTGCTCAAGACGTCACGCGTCTCGATGGCGGTGCCCATTCAACCAAGGCCAGAAACAGAGCATTCGTAGACGATCGCTGCCTTTTCGACGTCGACCTCCTTGAGACCCTTCACGCGGATTTTGCCGCCGCGCTTCTTTTCAATCCAAAGGTTCAGGTCTGCGATCTCCGGCACGCGCTTGCTGCTCTTCTGCTTGAAGTAGCCCACGCCTGTGGTGTCGAGGATCAGATCTTTGACGTCCTTGTGCTTGGTGAGGATCGAACTGATCCTCTTTGCCTGTGAGGCGGCGCCTCAACCAGAGAGACCCGAGCACTCGATCCGCCAGAGCTTCTCGGTGTTCGCCTTGACCTCCGGTTGCTGGCCCTTGGTTTGGGCAGCAGCCGGAACGGCCAGTGCGCACACCGCAAGCACGGCACTTGCAGTCAGTCGCATATTTTCAGTTCCTTGTTGGGTATGGGCTGCGCTTGGCAGCCAGGAGCCTCTTTATCGGTCATTTGGATGCCAGAGGCAAACCCCGGCCTATCCTGGCGCGCTGGATAGGGAGTGAGGCGCGCGACGTGGTCCGTCTGGCGGGGCTATCGCGGCGGCGCGCGCGCCCTGTGCGCCTCTGTGACAGGTCGCTAAGCGTCTACGGTTCATTGGCTTGCGGTCCTAGTGTGCGCGCGCATGGGCCGCGATGTGGGCACCTTGTGGCGTCGTGATGGTGCAGAACGGGTCTCTACAGGCTGCCTGCAATCGCTGTCGTCGTGCGTGTAGGCCCCTGCACGTGGAGTGCTTCGCCGGACCCGGCGAAGATTAGCACTCGCGGCATCAACCCGAGTCTTGCGGGGGGGACTGCTCGGCCTTGGCCACGCGGATGTCGATGACGCGGACTTTAAAGTTCAGTCGCTGCCCCGCGAGCGGGTGGTTGGTGGTGATGACCACGCTATCGGCGTCCACCCGCTGCACCCTGACCGCGACAGGCCCCTTGGGCCCGTTTGTCTGGAAGGTCTGGCCAGCCTCGACCTTGGCGTCGGCGGGGAACGCTGTCTTTGGCACCGTTTGTTCGGCCGCTGGATCGTATTCCCCGAAGCCGTCTGCAGGTTCGACCTGCACGTCGCATTCGTATCCGACCTCTTTGCCCTCCAGCTCCCGCTCCAGTCCCGGCACGATCTGTCCAGATCCGTGGATGTAGACCAACGGAGCTTTGTCGTTGGAGTCCTCCAGGACCGTGCCGTCGTCGAGGCCCAGGCGGTAGTGGATGGTCACTTGCTGTCCGTTGCTTATCCGTGCGGCCATATCTCGGAGTTTAGGCCGCAGGAGCCGCGGTTCGGCGGAATCCGTGGAGAATCGTCAGTTTTGGGCCCTACGATTTTCGGGAACCCGTCCCGGACTTCTGGCAACATATCGTTGTGTCGACCTTGGCCGAGAAGCTAGACCGGACGGGAGTGATCGCTTCTGTCCTCTGCGCGATCCACTGCGCCATCGCTCCGATTTTGCTGGTCGTAACCCCTACGCTGGGCGGCATATGGGTGCATCCGATCGCTCACCTCAGCATCGCAGCGCTGGTCCTACCAATCGCTGGTTTTGCGCTGCGTAGCGGTTTCCGTCAGCATCAACTTCGCTGGGTCGTCACCGTAGGCGGACTGGGGATCTTCTTGGTGCTACTCGGCGCAACCTATCCCTACATGACCGAGGCTGCCGCCGGTTGTGAGTCGGGCTGTGACAATTGTTGCCCATCTTATGTCGTCGACGAGGCGACGGGCGAGGAGCGCCTGAACATCCCTCCTGCAAGCGTCATCACGCTGCTCGGCGGGATCTCCCTAGTGGTCGCTCACGTGGCCAACCTGCGCTGCTGCGCCACTTGCAGGTCCTAGCCAGCTACGTCGCCGGCCTGGCGCTCGACGTCCCTTCGCGCGAGGCGCGTCGATGGCGTCAACCGACGCCTAGGGTTGATGAGCGACACACTTCAGCCAGACGTTCTCTAAGCCTTCGAGCGACGCCTGGTCCATGCTGATCACCTCGACCCTGCTGTCGATCGCGTCAGTTAGCCAGGACTGCGTCATGACGCCGTCCGCGATGTTGTACGCGACGACGCCGTCCGTCGTGATGAACACGGCCTTGACCCGCTCAGCGTCGATGCCCGACAGCGCGGTCTCCAGCTTCGCTGGGTCGAACTGCCACCGGGGATCAAACATCCAGCCGCTGCTGAAGAAGTCGTCGCCCTGGTTGTCGATTCGAAGGAAGCCTTCCTCTGGGATCTGAGGCACAGGCGGTAACGAGGCGGTAGACGCGGCGTGGTGGTGGTGGGCGTCGGCTGACGGGTCGCCAGCGGGCGCGTCGAGCCACGCGAGATCGATCGCGCCTTGTTCGACGGATTGCAGCGTTTTGCCAGTCAAGCCGTCGGTGTGTTCGAGGAACGCGCGCAGCTGCGACAAGTCTTCGGGGCCGTAGCAGTCAGCCTTGTTGGCGACGATCAAATCCGCGACGGCGAGCTGCTGGATAAACGTCGGGTGCTCGCAGTAGCGAGGGTCGCCCACCTTGCGGGCGTCGACCAGCGCGACGGTCGCCCGGAGGTCGAGGACGCGTCGGTAGTGCTCGGCGGTCAGCACGCCCAGGACCTCCTTGGGGTGGCCGAGGCCGGTCGGCTCGATCAGCAGCCGCTGCGGGCGCGCCTGAGACAGCAGGCTCGTCAGCGCGATCTGCATCGGCACCCCCGCGGCGCAGCACATGCAGCCGCCAGGGACTTCGCGCACGAACAGCCCCTGCTCTTCGTGGCTGTCGCCGCCGAGCATGCCGCCGTCGATGCCGACCTCGCCGAATTCGTTGACCAGCACGGCCCACCGCTCGTCAGCGGGCTTCGCGGCGAGCAGGTGGAGGATCGCCGTAGTCTTGCCGGCGCCGAGAAACCCGGTGATGACGTTCGTCGGGACGTCGAGGATCTCGTCTTGGCTCATGACGCGGGGACGCTCAGAGCTTGGGGCCTGCGCCCTTGATCGCTTCGCTCGCCTGGTCGACGAACTTCTCGAAGTTCTTGTGGAACAGCGAGGCGAGGTGCTTGGCCTTCTCGTCGTAGGCGGCCTTGTTGGCCCACGTGTTCCGCGCGACCAAGATCTCGTTCGGCACGTTCGCGCACTCGGTGGGGATCTGGACGCCGAAGATCGGGTCCGTAACGGTCGCGGCCTTGTCGAGCGAGCCGTCGTGGATCGCGTCCAGCATCGCGCGCGTGTACTTGAGGCTCATGCGGGCTCCTTCACCGTAGGCGCCGCCGCTCCAGCCAGTGTTGACGAGCCACGCGGTCGAGCCGTTCTTCGCGATCTTCTCCGCGAGCAGCTCCGCGTATTTGGTCGGGTGCCAGACGAGGAACGCCGCGCCGAAGCAGGCCGAGAAGGTCGCCTCCGGCTCGGTTACGCCCATCTCTGTGCCAGCGACCTTAGCCGTGTAGCCCGAGATGAAGTGATACATCGCCTGCTCAGGGGTCAGCTTGCTCACCGGCGGCAGCACGCCGAACGCGTCGCAGGTCAGGAAGATGACGTTCTTGGGGTGGCCTCCCGTGCACGGCATCTTCACGTTTGGGATGAAGTCGACCGGGTAGCTGCAGCGAGTGTTCTCTGTAATCGAGCCGTCGCTGTAGTCGACGACGCGGGTGTGTGGGTCGTAGACCACGTTCTCGACGACGGAGCCGAATCGGATCGCGTCCCAGATCTCGGGCTCCTTCTCTTTGCTGAGGTCGATGCACTTGGCGTAGCACCCGCCTTCGACGTTGAAGACGCCGTCGTCGGACCAACCGTGCTCGTCGTCGCCGATCAGCTTGCGCCGTGGATCGGCCGACAAGGTTGTCTTGCCAGTGCCAGAGAGGCCGAAGAACAGCGATACGTCGCCGTCGTCGCCTTCGTTGGCCGAGCAGTGCATCGACATGATGCCGTTCTTCGGCAGCAGGTAGTTCATGATCGTGAACACGCCCTTCTTCATCTCGCCCGCGTATTGCGTGCCGAGGATCACAAACTCGCCCTTCTCGAAGTTGAGGTCGACCGAGGTCGAGCTGCTCATCTCGTTCGTCAATGGGTTGGCCGGGAATAGGCCGCTGTTGAAGATCACGTAGTCAGGCTCGCCGAACGACGCCAGCTGCTCGGGCGTCGGGCGGATCAGCATGTTGTGCATGAACAGCGCGTGGTAGGCGTTCAGGCAGATGATCCGGACTTTGATCTGGTGCTTTTCGTCCCAGCCAGCGAGCCCGTCGACGACGTAGAGTTGATCGCGCGTGTTCAAAAAGTCGATCGCCCGGCGTCGGTTGACCTCGAAGGTCTTCTCCGTGAGGCGGATGTTCGCGTCGCTCCACCAGATGTCCTTGGTCGTGGACGCTTCGTCGACGATGCGCTTGTCCTTGGGGGAGCGGCCGGTCTTGGCGCCCGAGAGCGCCGCGAGGGCGCCCGTGCTCACGATCTCGCCCTCTCCGCGCGCCATCGCTTGCTCATAGAGCACCGATGGTTGGGCGTTGCGGAGGACGTTGGTTACCTGGATGCCGTATTGGGAGAGGTCGACAGTGGACATGTGGAGAAAG
>NYVR01000156.1 GCA_002684655.1 Planctomycetota bacterium
CAATAATTCCGTTTGATTTATGGATGAAATAGATGAATTTGATAATTAAATTATTCTTATTACGAGATCAAGTTTCTCTTTGACAAATATTATAAACTTATTATTAATAAATTTATACTCTAATGCGGTAGAATTTAGCAGTTCTCGCGTTGTTCTTCGGTGCCATTAGTGCTGCCAGTAAGAACGCTTCCGAGAAAAAGAATGTGACACTTGCCAAATACCAGCAGGAGGCCATCCAAAATTTGGCTCAGCTGGAAGTTTGTCCCACCGTTGATGCCATGGAAGATGATGAGGACGCGAACAGGGACGACTTTGATTATCGTAGTGATCCGAGGCTTGACAGGCTGAGGAGAGCCACCCAAACCACTTGGAGCAGGGTCAAAACACCATCTACTGTCGAGTCCCTTAACGACGAGGACGCTAAGTGCTATGCCTCCCGTTACAATGATATTGATGCCATGCTCGATCCAAAGACCCATTACGCCACCACTGGTATCGCGTAAGGTAGACTTGGTACTTGTGCTAAGAGACTCACTGACTACGAGGCTCAGAGATACTTGAACCAAAACCCGGATCTTCAACGACAGTTCGGACTCAGGGGTCCAGCCTCTTTGGAGCAGGCTCGTCAGCACTGGCAAACTGTTGGTTATAAAAACAGTCTGTTGGCTGCCACCATCGTTGACGAATACAACAAGCCATTCAAGTGCGCTTCTTCTGGATCTGAGAGTTGCAACTGCCCAGGAACCACTTGGATCGGTCTTGCCAAGCGTCCTGACAATAAACAAAAGATCGAGACTTTCGACGAAATGAGAGAGTGGAGAACTCTTTGGAAGGTCAGCGACGGCTGGGTCCAGTGCTCAAATGCCGATTTCGAGTCTGATCCTATGCCAGGAGTTGAAAAGCAATGCTACTGCGAGGTGAAAGACAAGGTCGAAGCCGTTAGATGCGCTGACGAGGGAGATCAATGCTTCTGTTCTGGTCACGTATACTTCACCAAGCTTTACGCCCAAGAGGACAAGAGCGCCAAGGTCACCATTAATGATGCCATGGAGCTCGGTTTCGCCATCTACGACAACGTCTTCGGTCAGGTTTCTTGCTCATCTGATACCTTTGGAGGAGCTGATCCATTCCCAGGAGCTGAGAAGCAATGCTTCTGTGATGCTAAGAGACATTACACTTCTCAGGACGATCTCAAACTTATTCAATCGTACTGGGGCGACCAAGGTAGTCTCGCTATGTCTGAAGTTGAGGTTCGAAATCTCGTTGCCGAGGTCGCATAGGCCGCTTCCCTCGAGAGGGCTTTCGCTGAGACCATTAGAGGTCAGGATACTAGTGGAGATGTTGTTTCAGCTTCTTGCGAAATCTGCAACCACGATTGCGCCTTTGACCTGGAAAGGACTATTACTAGTGAAATCTCAAAGCGTAAAACTGTCATCTAACAGAAGTTCAGCAAGCTCAGGGAGATTAATAAACAAAAACTGGTTATTGCTGAATAAAAGCAGGTCCAGGGAGAGGCATCGTGCACTGCTGCTCAGAAATCCAAGAATCCGGCTGAGAAGAAGAAGTACGAACAAACGTGCTCCGATTTGAGGATCGAGTCCGCTAAACTCATCACCGAGGTCACCGTCGAAAAGTCTACCATTGAAGAGCAACAAAGACAAGAAGAGAGAGTTCTCCAAGAAGAAACTGAGAGCATCATCTCTCAAAAAGAGACCAAGACCATTGACTAGGAAAAAAGGACTTAGATCAACAAGGCTACACTTATTGAATCTCAAGCTACTAGAATCACCAAGGAAACTGATGAGCAAATCAGTGTGATTAAGCACAAGGTCGAAACTGAGAAGTATGAGCGCGCAGTTATCCAAAAACAGACTTCTACTATTGAGAAGCAAGTCAGCAACCTTGTTCAACAAATTGAGTAAACTGAGCAAACCATCATCAGAGAGATCCAAGAGTAAAAAGAAGAGAGCGAAGATGCGGGTGAAGAGATTGACATCACATCTAATGAAGCTGAGACGGAGCTCACCACCGTTATTGAGGAGAAGAGGACCGATCTCGTTGATAGACAAACTACTATCACCTCTGAGGTTGAGACTCTCACCTCTAAGACTACTGAATTAGAGTCCGTTATTGAGAAGACGACTAAGGCGATCACTGAGGTCAAAGAAAAAATTGAAAAGAAAGTTATTGAGAGCAATACTCTTGTCCAACAGCGAGAAGAGCTCAAGACCTCCCTCAAGGTTGTTGCTGTAACTGAGAAATCTAAGATTCAAGAACAGATCGACAAAATTACCACTGATATTACGACTATCAAGAAAGATGTTGAGACTTTCACTTCTCAAAGAGAGGAGATCGTCACCGAGGAGTCAACTGCCAGAACTGAGTTGACTTACACTACTCAGAACTTGCAGCGAGCTACCGTCGAAAAGGAAAAGGTCGAGGAGCAAATCACCGTCACCGATGTCGTAATTAGCTCCAAGAAAGAAGAAGCTAGGGAGGAAAGCGAGAAAGTTGAGATTATCAAGAAGCAAGTCGAATGCTTCAAGAAAAAGCAAGAACTCCTGATCAAGAAAGAAGAAGTCAAGGCTTTCAAATAAACCGTTAACGTTCAAATTAGCAAGAAGAATAAGATCAAGGAGACCAGCGAAATCTCGCTTCAAACTCAAAAAGAAGAGCTTAAAGTCGTTGAGGAAAACATCAAAATTTACAGGGAGCAGGTCAAGAATACTAAGGATGTAGAGCAAATTAAGGTCATTGAGAGCAAGATCGAGAACTACGTCAAGGACGAGACGACTATCAAGGAAACTGTCAGCAACTTGGAGAAGACTGTCACCGCTATCAGCGCGGAGATCACTGAACTCACCTCTGGCACTACTGTCACGAGGAGGGAGGAAGAAATCACGAATCTTGAAAAAGAAGTTCTGGTCATTACCCAAGAAGCTGTTACCGTGATCAACAAAATTCCACTCGTCTAGAATGAAGTTACCGAGACTATTACTAATGAAGATGGCTCCACCACTACCACCACCTCCAATATTACTACTACCTCCTCTGTGTCTGGTACCTCCTACCCAGGAACTATCACCTCCATCACCATCAAGGGCAATATCGGAGGTGCTTCTTCTTCCACGACCACTACCTCCTCTACAACCGATGTGACTACTTAGGTTATTGAGAAGCAGGAAACGGCCACCAAGTTGAGAGAGGAGTCCACCAGAATTACACAAGTTGGTACCACCCAAACTACTGAACTTAACGAAATGATCTCCCACGAGACTGAAATTATCTCGTCCATCGACAAGACCATTACCTCTAGCAAAGAAACTCTCACCTCTTTGAGAACCAAGGAGAAAGAAATCAATACCAAGATCACCACTTCCACTGAGACTTCAGATGTTGAGTCTCTCAGACGTGAATTGAATGTTATCACTAGCCAGATCTCAACGACCAAAGACGTCATCAAGACCTCAACTGAGAAGAAGGTCACCTCTGAGGAAAAGATCAATGAATCTAAAGTTATGATAACTGAGATCTCTAGCAAAATTGAGTCCGCTGTTGAGGAAGCCAAGAATGCTGAGGAGGAAGCCATCACTTACATCCAGGAAGGTATCGAGGCCACCTACGTTGTCAACAAGGAACAGGTTTATGAGAAGAAGGTCGAGGTTCAAAAGAGAACCGAGCAAGAATATAGCTATTAGAAGATCAGATACGAGGAAGAAACCACCAGATGGACCAAGAAGCTGAACGAGAAGAAGACCCTCAAGGTTACTGCAGTCTCTGAGCTGACCGACTTGAGGACCAGACTGGAAATCCTTACCACCAGACTCACCAAAGTCACGGCGGAAGAGAGGACGAGCATCGAGAGAGAAATCACCGGTGTCAAGACTGAAATTACCAGATACGAAAAGATCATCGAGGGATACACGAGCGAGATCACCACGATCCAATCTACTCTCAAGACCATCTCCTCGACCTGGACCACCTACTACACCTCCTACGTCAGGGTCAGAGCTGAGACCACCAACGCCCAACAGGTCGCCAGACAGACTGAGAGAACCTCCATCAACAGAATCCGCAGAAGAAACCACCGACATGCCCACAAGCACAGAGTTATTCAAATTAAATAGAATGCTTTGGCTCACAGGCACGCCGTCACCGAGACCAGGAAGAGAGTTGAGCGTCAAACCAGACAGCTCAAGAGACAACAAACCGCTCACAGAGTTACTAAGATCAAGTCTGAGCAGAAGATCAAGAGCTCCACCAAGGTTGTCACGCAAAGTGAGAAGAAGATCAAGGAACTTAGAGAAAAGAAGGTTGTCATTAAGCTTGAGGCCGAGAAGACCAAGATTGAGGAGGAAATTACTGGACTCGAAAGCACCATCGAGACTGAAAAAGCCATCATCAAGACCGAAACCAACAAGAAGACAAAAGCTGAGGATGACGAGGCCGTCGTCACCACCAAGGTCACTGAGCTGACCGAGCAAGTAAACAGAGTCGAAAAGGAGACCACGAGAATCGAGCAAGAAGCCAAGAATATTGAGACTTCTTTCACTTCCGAGACCAGCATCAAAGTGTCCCAGGAAGTCAGGAAGAGAACCAAGGAGACAAGAGACAGGAGAAGACAAGCTTTGAAGCAAAAGATCAAGAACCTTAAGAAGGTGATCAGCACTAAAAAGGAGAAGATCACCGAATAGACCAAGAAGATCGTTGAGGCTACCAAGGAGATCACTGAGGCCACCAACAAGATTACTAGAGTCACTGAGATTCACGACAGACAGACCAAAGTCAGCAAGTACGCCGGCTGCCAGCGTCTCCTCGTCGAGCAACCAAGCTTCTTTGAGATGACTACTATCTGTGCCGCCGCTGTCTCCAGATTGGCTCAGATCTCCACCAGCAGCACCACAAGCTCTATCACCATGAGCAGCACTTCCGCCAGCAGCGTGGTTGGTCCAGCCAGCTCCACTTGCCAGATCTGCTTCTCTCAGAACACTGCCTGCTTCGGTGGTGGCTCCCTCTCTGGTATCTCTGTCGTCTCCTTCGCTGTTGATACCTAGGGTGAAGCTGACTCCATCGTCAGTCAACTCTTCGGCGAAAGCTTGGTTGGTGATGTTAACTTCGTACTCGGAGAGGTTAATCCAAAATACCAGGTGTTCGGAGCACCAGCCGCCACCGCATCTCAGACCAAGGTCGAGCTCATCACCGCCGACGCCAAGGTCCAGCAGGTCGTCTCCATGGTCAACCAGTGGTTGAACGCCCATGGCAAGGGACTGACGAGCAGATCAAGCGAAGCCCAGGTTACTGCACTGACCGGTGGATCCAGCACCTACGTCCAGAGCATCTTGAGGGCCACTGGTGCTTTCACTGTCACCCCACAGCTGAGATCCATGCCATCTCCAAGAGTGATGGTCGCCCAAAAGGAAGGAACCGATGAAGCCAAACCAGAACCAAAATTCTCAGTCGAGAACTTCATCGCCAGAGTTTACGAATGAAAACATCAAGAATGAAAACACACAATTTGAGAGAGCTCAAAACTAACGTATTTAAGTAATTTCTTAAACGAATTAAATTTAAATAGGCAAAATTTTCTTCATTATTAAATTCGTTATTAAAATATTATAAGCTAGCTTTATATTCGCCGCATTCATTCAAATTATTATAAACATTTAGATAAGAAAAAATATTATATCCATGCATTAATTTAACGAATTGAACTTACGGTTCCAAATATAAGGGGTTTTGGGGTTTTGGGG
>NYVR01000157.1 GCA_002684655.1 Planctomycetota bacterium
GTCGTCGCCTTCCAACCAGAGATAGTGGTCGTATCGCTGCCAGCCTCGCTGCCCCTCGCTCGGCGTCAGCGTGGCGACGCCTTCGGACAGCGACCAGTTTCCGGCCGTCGTGAAGTTGTCCGTCAGCTCTTCTGCCGACAGCGGCTCCAGCCACGGTCCGGGCGCTGCGAGCGGCAACAGCTCGACCTTGCGGAACTGCACGGGGTGGCTCTCAGACTGCAGAGAGATCGTCCCTTTGCGCAGCTGCTCACCGCGGCCGTCGGCCAACAGCTGCTTGGCGTCGCCGTCGCGTGGGTCCAGCTGTGGGTCGTCGTATGTCAGCACCGTGTGCCCGTCCATGAGGTGACGGATCGTGCTGCCGCGCACCTCGACCTCCGCGGTGACCCAGATGTCTCCGCGGTATGTCTCCGAAGACGAGTTCCAGCAGTGCTGACGCCACAGCTTGCCGTCACGGACGACGTTGGTTCCGGGCGTGCAGAGGTTCAGCGTCGAACGCGAACCCTCGCTGCGGCCGCCGAGCAGCTGCACCTCGATCGACGCTGGGAACTTCTGGTCCCGGCCCATGCTGGCGGCCGGCTGTCCGTGGAGCATCAGGCCGCTGTTGCGGAACGCCCAACCCGGGCCACCGTCAATCTGGTCGCCGACGAAGCGGTATTCGACCCGCAGCAGGTAGTCGGCGAACTCCATGTCGCAGAAGAGGTGCCCGAAGCGTCCGCGGAACCCGTCTTCATACTGGTCATAGGAGACGGTGATCAGGCCGTCGACGACGCGGAAGGTGTCGCCGAAGTTCTCGCCCGCGGCGTAGCCGCGGATCTTCGGGGTCCACCCGACGAGGTCCTCGCCGTTGAACAGCTGCAACCAACCCCCGGAAGTTTGCCCGGGCGCTTGCGCCCGAACGCCGACGGACGTCCACAAACTCAGGACCAAAAACGACAAGAGGACGCGGCGGTAGACGAGCATCGCCAGAACGTAGCGGATGAACCGCTCCGCACCGAATCACCCAGGCCAGATCACGCGCCGAGCCGCTGACTGCTCAAAAGCGACAGGCCTCTAAAAGCGTCTCGTAACGGGACGCTGCACGCATTCGCTGAGACGGAACGATCCGCCGTAGCGGCCTCCACTTTCGCGTCCGTGAGGGGATTCCGCGCTAAACTATCTCCGGTGGTCTCTGCTCTCGCCAAGGTGACCCGTAGCCTCCTTCTCATGCCAGGTCTGACCCACTCCATCCTCGCTGGCGCCATCCTCGCAGCCGCTGTGTCGCTCCCCGCGCAGCAGTTCACCAAGCAGACGTCGCCGCTGGGGATCCCGCCGCTGCCCTACAACATCGCGGGCAACGGCACCGGCCTGTGCTGCGCAGACTTTGACGGCGACGGCGACATGGACGCGTTGCTCCCAGGACCGAACAACGCGCCGTTCTTCCTGCTCCGCAACGACGGCGGCATGCAGTTCACCAACGTGACCGGCGGCGCAGGCCTGGGCATCTGCCCGCTGGTCCGCTGCTGCGTCGCGGCGGACTTCGACAACGACGGGGACCCCGACGTCCTCGTCGGCAGCAGCAACGCGCCCGTCAAGCTGTTCGTCAACCAGGGCGGCATGACGTTCAACGAAGAGGCCGTCGCGCGCGGCATCGATAACCCGCACGACGTGTACGGGGCGACCTTCGGGGACTACGACAACGACGGCTGGCTCGACCTCTACCTCAGCGTTCGCAACAGCGGAATCTCCGGCAGCCTCGAGTCCAACTCGCTCTACCAAAACCAGGGCAACGGCACCTTCGTCGAGGTGACCGCCGCCGCCGGCGTCGGCAGCATGCGCCCGACGCTCGTCAGCGCATTCATGGACTACGACGAGGACGGCTGGGTCGATCTGTTGCTGTGCAACGACAAGGGCCAGACGTTCGGAGCCAACGAGCTGTACCGAAACAACGGCGACGGCACCTTCACCGACGTCAGCGTGCAAACGGGCACGAACGTCGTAATGGACGGCATGGGCATCGACTTCACCGATGTCTTCTGCGACGGCGGCGTCGACTTCTATGTGACCGACCTGCCAACAGACCACCTCTTCCAGCTCTGGGACCCAACGACCAGCGCATATCTAGACGCGACGGCGACGTACGGGCTCCTGGGCGGCGGCACCGGCTGGGCCTGCAACTGGTTCGACTACGACAACGACGGCTGGCAAGACCTCCACGTCGTACAGAACGCGGCGCCCAACAAGATCTACCAGAACCCAGCGCAGCCCGCCTCCGCGCAGATCCCGTGGGCGAACCGCTCCGCCGCGTTGGGTATGAACCACGTCTTCTACCAGTTCGCGAACGTCATCGCCGACTTCGACGACGACGGCCGCCTCGACGTGCTCGAGCGCTTCACCGCCGGCCCAGGCGCGATGGCGCCCGAGAGCGCTGCCGTCTACCGCAACGAGGTCGTCGGCGGCAACTGGCTCAAGTTCCGCGCGCGCGGCCGCGTCAGCAACCGGGACGGCTTCGGCGCCCGCGTCGTGCTCAAGACCGGCACGCACGTGCAGCGCCAGTGGTTCCGCAACGGCGTCGGCTACCAGAGCAGCTCCGACCCTCGCCTCAACTTCGGGCTCGGCGCCGCGACACAAGCGGACATGGTGACGGTGCGCTGGCCCTCGGGTCAGATCCAATACCTACACGACGTGCAGGCTAACCAGCACGTTGACCTCGTAGAGCCGCAGATGACCCTCGGCGGCCCCGTCGTCGCGGGACAGAGCACCACGCTCGACGTGTCGATCCCAGGCGATCAAGGCCTCGTCTACCTGATGATCCTCTCGTTCTCCGACACGCCGGCCACGCCGCTGCCGGACGGCAAGTTCCTGCCCGTGTGGTTCGACACGATGGCGTCGTTCACGCTGACGCCGGGCAACGCGCTGCTCCCGAACTCCGTCGGGTTCCTGGACGCGAACGGCGCCGCGTCGTCGACGCTGCAGATCCCGGCGGTTCCGGGCGCTCAAGGAATGACGCTCTACGCCACGGCGACGACGCTGGACCAGCCGCGCTTCGCGTTCGTGCGCACGGTGTTCCCCGAAGCGCTCTCGTTCACGGTCCAATAGGCCGCTGCAGCTACGGGGCGGCGCATGCGGTGACGCCAGCGAAGGCGTCCAGGGTGCCGCAGACCGACGCATCCGCTACCTTGGAGGAGTGGGTTCACTCTCCGTCCACGCCAAGCTCCGGCTCGCCGGGCTGACGCTGTCGATCGCGTCGGCGACCGCCCAAAGCGCGCCCGAATACAGCCGAGACGTCCGCCCAATCCTCGCGGAGAACTGCTTCCAATGTCACGGACCGGACGAAGCCGCGCGTGAAGCAGACCTCCGACTGGACGTGGCCGGTCACGACCTCGGGCGCGTGTTGATTGAACGCGTGACCGTCGATGACGACGAAGAGGTGATGCCGCCGCCACACATCGGCAAGACGCTGTCGCCGAGAGAGGTCGCGACGCTCGAGGCATGGGTCGACGCTGGCGCCCCCTACCAGCGACACTGGGCGTTCGTGCAGCCATCAAACCCGCGCCCGCCGGCGGGCGACGACGACCACCCGATCGACCGGTTCGTGCGCGCGCGCGCGTCGTCGCGCGGGCTGACGCTTGCGCCCGAGGCGGACCGCGTCACCCTCGCGCGGCGGGGCTACCTCGACCTGACGGGCCTGCCGCCGACGATCGATCAAGTCGACGCGTTCCTCGCCGACGAGCGGCCCGACGCCTACGAGCGCCTCGTCGACGCGCTGATCGGATCAACGCGCTACGCCGAGCGACAGGCGCGGCGATGGCTCGACCTCGCTCGCTACGCCGACAGCAACGGCTACGAGAAGGACCGGGCGCGCAGTATCTGGCCATACCGAGACTGGGTGATCCGCGCGTTCGAGAGCCAGATGCCCTACGACGACTTCGTCGTCAAGCAGCTGGCTGGCGACATGTTGCCGCGCGCGACCGCCGATGACCGAATCGCGACAGGCTTCCACCGCAACACGATGCTCAACGAGGAGGGCGGCATCGACCCGCTGGAATACAGGTTCCACGCGCTGACCGACCGGGTCGCGACGACAGGGACCGTGTTCCTCGGCCTTACGGTCGGCTGCGCGCAGTGCCACACGCACAAATACGACCCGATCACGCACGGCGAGTATTACGGCCTAATGGCCTGCTTCGACGACGCAGACGAGCCGGACTTCTTCGTCCCCGACGACCGCGCGACCGCTAGGGTCGAGGCCAACCGCGTCGACGCCAGCCGACAGCTCGCCGAGCTCTGGGCGCAGTGGCCGAGCGGCGACGCCGCGCGCGACGCCAAGTTCGCCGCGTGGCGCGCGAAACGTCGACAGCAGGTCGGCGCTTGGTCGGCGCTGGTCGTCGCGCACGCGAGCTCGAACATGCCGACGCTGACCCTGGACGAAGCGTCCGGGGTCGTGATCGCGTCTGGCGACACCACCAAGCACGACGTCTACCGCCTGCGCCTGCAGCCCCACAACGCGCCGATCACAGCGCTGCGCCTCGAAGCGCTGCCGCACGAGAGCCTGCCCGCGAGAGGGCCAGGCCTCACCTATTACGAGGGCCGCAAAGGCGACTTCTTTTTGTCTGAGCTGCGCGCCTTCACCGGCGTCGACGGCGCGCCGGCGCGCATCGCTAAAACGACCGAGAGCTTCGCGAAGAATCAGTACGGCAGCCACGCTGCGAACGCCGCCGCCGCGATCGACGGCGACCTCCAGACCGGGTGGTCGACACACACCCGCAACGGCGAACGACACGTCGCCGTGTTCGTGTTCGCCGAGCCGATCGCCGCCAGCGCGCCCGTCACCTTGGAGCTGCACTTCGGGCGGCACTTCGCCAGCTCGCTGGGGAGGCTGCGGCTGTCCGCGACCGACGCGACCAACGGCTACGCGGCCGTCGCGCTGGCGTTTGACGACGACGGCCGCGACGAGGACCTGCTGCGACGACCCGACGCGACGTTGACCTCTACCGAGCGCGCGCGCTTGCGCGACGCGTTCATCTTTGAGGCCGATGAGGTCGCCGATGCGGCCGCTCGGATCCGTAAGCTCCGCGCGCGCACCGAGCACGCGACCACGATGGTGATGCGAGAGCGACCTGCAGGCTGCGGCCGGACGACGAGGCGCCACCACCGCGGCGAATACCTGCAGCCGCGAGAGTCCGTCGAACCCCACGTGCCCGCGGCCCTGGGAGCCACGACGCCTGTACGCGACCGGCTAGAGCTGGCGCGTTGGCTGGTCTCCGACGACAACCCGCTCGCCGGGCGCGTCGTCGTCAACCGCGAGTGGGCCGCGCTGTTCGGCCGCGGGCTGGTCGCGACGCCTGGCGACTTCGGCGCGCAAGGCGAAGCGCCGACCCATCCCGAGCTGCTCGACTGGCTCGCCGTGCGCTTCATCGAAGACGGCTGGAGCCTGCAGCGCCTGCAGCGCCTGATCGTCACCAGCGCGACCTACCGACAGAGCGCGCGCGTGAGCGCGGCGGACCTCGAGCGCGACCCAGACAACCGCTGGCTGTCGCGCGCGCCGCGCCTGCGCCTCGACGCCGAGGTGCTCCGCGACGCCGCGCTCCTCGCGACCGGCAAGCTCGCCGAGCAGCGCTTCGGCCGACCGGTGCGCCCGCCCCAGCCAGCAGGCGTCACCGAGGTAGCCTTCGGCAAGCCGGGCTGGCGCCCCGACGAAGGCGCGGCGCGGTTCCGGCGCAGCCTCTACACCTTCCAGAAACGCACGGCGCCGTTCGCGTTCTACGCCACGTTCGACGCGCCGAGCGGCGAGGCCTGCGTCGTGCAGCGTGAGGTCTCGCGAACGCCCCTGCAGGCGCTGTCGCTGCTGAACGACCCGATGATGGTCGAGCTGTACGTCGCGTTTGGCGCAGAGTTGGCCGCGCTCGCTGCCACCCACCCTGTCGAAGACGTCGTAGAGATCGCGTTCCGGCGCGTCTGCACCCGCGCGCCTGAAGACGGGGAGGTCGCGGCCTTGCGCGCCTTCGTCGAGCGCCAACGCGACCGCGCCGACCCGGAGACCGCCTGGAGCGCGCTCGCGCGCGCGCTGCTGTGCCTGGACGAGGCGGTGACGAGGAGCTGAACCATGGACATACACGGCTTACACAACCCCCAGCTCGCCAACCGCCGACAGTTCCTGGCGGACTGCGGCGTGGGCTTGGGGAAGATCGCGGCCGCGTCGCTGCTCGCGCAGCGTCCTGCCCTCAGCGCCGCTGCGGCGCCAAGGCCGCGCGCCAAGGCCGTGATCCACCTCTTCATGGGCGGAGCGCCGAGCCAGCTCGACTTATTTGACCCAAAGCCCGAGCTAACCCGCTACGAAGGCGAGCCGCTGCCGGCGTCGGTGATCGGCGACCAACGCTACGCGTTCATCCAGCCTGACGCCGCGGTCCTCGGGCCGCGGTTCCCCTTCCAAAAGCGCGGACAGTCCGGCGCCCAGCTAGGTAGCCCGCTGAAGCACCTCGCAGAGATCGCTGACGAGCTGTGCATCGTGCGGTCGATGCACACCGACCAGTTCAATCACGCTCCGGCGCAGCTGCTGATGAACACCGGCTTCTCGCAGCCCGGGAGGCCGAGCATGGGCTCGTGGGTGATCTACGGGCTCGGCGCTGAGACCCGCGAGCTGCCCGCCTTCGTAGCCATGATCACCGGCTCAGGGATCAGCGCGGGCTCGTCGCTCTGGTCGAGCGGGTTCTTGCCAAAGTCCTGCACCGGCGTGCGCCTGCGCAACGGCAAAGATCCAGTGCTCAACCTGAACACGCCGGAACGTTTCGCCGCGCCCGGCATGCAAGACGAGACCTTCGCGCTGCTCGCCGAGATGGACCGACGGCGCGCCGAGACGCTCGGCGACCCCTCGATCGCGGCGCGCATTCAGTCGATGGAGATGGCGGCACGGCTGCAGACCTCTGCGCCCGAGCTGCTCGATCTGAAGGAGGAGGGGCAAACCACGCTCGACCTATACGGCTGCGATCCTGATAAGCCTTCGTTCGCGCGCGCGTGCCTGCTGGCACGGCGGCTCGTCGAGCGCGGCGTGCGCTACGTGAACATCTTCCACGAGGGTTGGGACGCCCACAGCGACGTCAAGGGATCGACCGAACGCAACTGCCGCGCGACCGATCAGGCTTGCGCGGCGCTGGTCCGCGACCTCAAGCAGCGCGGCATGCTCGACGAGACGCTGGTCGTCTGGGGCGGCGAGTTCGGCCGTACGCCGATGGTCGAGACCAACCCCGCGCTCGGCAGGAGCCAGGGCCGCGATCACCACCCGCAGGCGTTCACCGTGTGGATGGCCGGCGGCGGCGTGCGCGCCGGCTACACCCACGGCGCGACCGACGACTTCGGCTTCCACATCGTCGAGGACCCTGTGCACGTCTACGACCTGCAGGCGACGATCCTGCACCTGCTCGGGCTCGACCACGAGCGCTTGACCTTCCGGCACGCGGGCCGCGACTTCCGGCTCACAGACGTGCACGGCGAGGTCATCCGGCCCCTGCTGGCCTGACCGCGACCGACATCCTGGCGGCGATGGGGAGACCCCGATGATTTGGCCACGACGGCGCGTCTTCGGCCGCGATATAGGCGACGCAGACGAGCGCGCCGGACCTCGCGTAAGCGAACGACCCGACACCGCGACGAGCGGCCCGATCGACAGGATCGCTCAGGGTTTGAGCGCGATGCGGCCGACGTAGGCCATGGTCGTCACGAACAGATGCGACTGGTCGTCGTCAAAGCAGATGTTGGTCGCTTCATCAGGGAGCGAGATGGTGGCGATGCGCTCGCCTGCGGGTGAGACCACCAAGATCCCGCCAGGTCCCGTCGTAAAGACGTTGCCGCTCGCGTGCATCTTCAGGCCGTCGAACCAACCTTTCTCGTCATCGCCGAAAGGCCCGTCGTAGAAGACTGCTCCGCTGCCGTCGGAAGTCGAGAACCGCCACATCTCACGCTTCTGCATGTCCGAGCTGTTGACGTAGAGGAAGGCACCGTCCGGCGACAGGGCCATACCGTTGGGCAGGTCCATCGCGTCGCTCAGCATCGACAGCTCACCTGTCGACGGCCGGAATCGATAGATCCCGGCCGTTTCGAGCTCACGCTTCTCCTTGACGAAGATCATCTTCCCCGCGGTCGGGTCGCTGTTGACCTTGTCGAGGAAGCCGTAAGGAGGATCCGAGAAGAATATGTCGCCGTCAGGGGCAATCGTGAGGTCGTTCGGGCTGTTGAACCGCTTGCCCTTGAAGCGTGACACCACCGTCTGAATCTCGCCTACGGACGAACCCGTCAGCGACATCTTGGCGATACGACGATCGCCGTGCTGGCAGAAGATCAGATCCCCGTTCGCGTCAATCGCGGCCCCGTTCGACCCGCGGACTCCACCTTCGTAAGACGGCGCGAATCCAGTGAATCCGCTGGCGTCTAGCAGGACGCTAGCGCCGTCGCGCTCTGACCAACTGTACATCTCGTTGCCAGCGACGTTCGACGCCAACAGGCGCTGTTGCGCGGGCACCCACACAGGCCCCTCCCCGATCTGGAGACCGTCGAAGAGGACTTCGAGCTGCAGCTCTGCGCCTAAGAAAGGGCGGGCGCCGCCGCCGCTAAAGGTGACGTTGCAAGGCTTTGTTAGACGCCGGGCGGGATCCGCTCCACACGCTGACAAGACCATTATCAAGGTGAAGGCTGCTAAGACGTAGACACGATTCATGGATGCTTGATGAACCATTAGGACGTTGAGATCAGGCGGCCGGAGGATCCCTGACAAACCCACCGCTGGCAAGTACAGGTCATAACGCGGAGACATGTACAGCTTCTACGGACAAATGTGCTCCGATGACCGCACACAAGCCCAGCGCCGATCCTCGCGCCCGAGAAGCCATGTTCGTGATTAGCAAAGGTGAACGCAGGACTGTCCTGCTCTTACTGGCCGAGTTCTTCATTGTTGTCGTCAGCGTGCTAGTCGCGATCTGGCTAGAGAATGTCCGGCAACGGTCCCAGGACCGCGCGCTGGAGCAGCAATACCTCGAAGAGCTCGAGGAAGACCTGCAAATGGACCTGCAAGAGGTCGACAACACGCGCAAGACTGCGCGAGCCAGACTGGAAGCTGCCGAGGATCTGATGCGGGCCGGCAACTGCAGCTTCACACCGTCACGTGGAACGTCGCGCGGCGACGCTGACGCACGACTCTTCGACGCCGGGCAGGAGATAGAGACTGTCCTAGAGATTCACGTGATCGACGGTGCGCAGGCGGCGATTCAAGAGCTGCAGGGGTCAGGCAACTTCCGCGTCATGCAAAACCGGGATCTCGTCAGAGACCTTCACAACTACTACAGCGACTGGGACCGCAAGGTAGAGGGCGAACACGGCCAGCTACGCCCCGACCTCGTCCACTTGCGTCGCGCCTTGTCAACGGCTGGCGTCGCCGCCAACCACGGCAAGTCTCTTGAGGAGCTCGGCGCAATCATCGCGGCGAGCGACGTCCTCAAAGCCGAGCTGCGACAAGCTCACTATCAAGCTGCGCGGCAAATCACCCGCCTCACTAAGCTTGAGAGGAACGTCCGCAAGACGCTCGCGAGCGTTCGAAGCGAGGCGCGCTGACCCCACGCTAGACCGCCTACGCGCCATCGCGGCGACGCGTAGAGCCTGCAGCAAAGCTGGCGGCGACCGCCGGTTTCACGCCGCCTGGGCGCCCTGATCGACCACTTGGGCTACGCTACATACGCGATGAGACCGAGCCTCGCAGCAGCCGCGGCGGCGATGCTAGCCGCTATGGCGTGCGCACAAAGCGCGACAAAGCTCGCCGCCAACCTGGCGTCCGAGCCAACAGCCGAACGATTCTCGCTGGACCGGGCGGTCGCGTTCATGGACGACGCGGCGCAGATGTGGAACGCCAAGTATGGCTGCGTGACCTGCCACACCAACGGGCTGTTCCTGGTCGCGCGCGCCAGCATCTCGACGCGCGCGCGCCCTTACCGCGAGACCCGCAAGCTCGCCGCTTCTTACCTGCGCGACTACGTCTCCGGGGGCAAACAACCTAAGGGGCAGCGAGGCGCGATCGAAGGCATCGTCACGGCAGCCAGCGTGCTCGCGATCAGCGACATGTCGACGACCCGCAGGCTCAGCGCGTCTACGAAGGACGCGCTGGACTTCATTTGGGAGCAGCAGGACCCGGAGGGTTCGTGGAGCGGCTGGCTGAAGTGCCGTTGGCCGCCCTACGAGATCGACGACCACTTCGGCGTCACGCTCGCGGCCATGGCGCTCGGCCGGACCCCGACGAGTTACCGACGTCTGGCTCGCGTCCGCGAAGCCGAGCGGCGTCTACGCCGCTACCTCGCCGCGAACCCGCCGGAGCACCTTCACCACAAGGGCATGATGCTCTGGCTGGCGACCAGCCTAGACGACGTCGTCACGCGCGAAGAGCGCCGGTCCTGGATCAGCGAGCTGCGTGAGCGACAACAGCAGGACGGCGGCTGGCGGCTCGCAGACCTCGGGGACGAGCGATGGCGGCGACCTCAAGACAGCGTGCAGGAGCTACCGAGTGATGCATACGCGACGGGTTTCTCCGTCTTCGCGCTGCGTCAAGGTGGCGTCCCGACGAACGACCCAGCCGTGCAGCGCGGTTTGCGTTGGCTGCGATCTCAACAGCGTCGCAGCGGCCGCTGGTTCGTCCGCTCACCGCGGCGTGACGGCAAGCACTACATCAGCCACGCCGCCACTCAGTTCGCCGTGATGGCGTTCGATGCATGCGGCGAACGCTGACGGCATGTCACCCTTTCGGCGCGATCCGGTCAGTCAACGAACCACGTGAACGTATGTAGCGGGTCGAGCAGCAGCGTGACCAGACACACGCCGACTCCAACCAGCGCGAACAACGAATTGCGGACAACCGCGGCTGGCTTGGTGGCTTTTGCGAACCATGACCAACAGATCGCCCACGCAGGCACGGCGAGGAGCGACGACACCAACGACGAATCCGCGAGCTTGAAGAGGTTTTCAGCGTTGAGCTGCTTGGGGTCAGGGTGACCGTAAAAAGGCCAAGACCCTGTCTCTACGTATGAGACGAAGGCAAACAGGTAAAGCAGGGCAGGGAAGGCCCAGATGAGCCCAGCCAAAAACCACTGGAGCTGCTGCATCCTGCGCACGTTGCCGCGTAGTCGCCCGCGCGGCGCTGACGAGCGCGCAGCAAAAGGGGCCACGCCGTAGACCAGCCGGACGACGGCGAAGACCGCCGCTGCCGTGAGCAGACACCACGGATCTTGCGACGCGGAAAATCCAACCATGACCATCACGACCATCAAGGCCTTGCGAAACGGCGCGGTCACCCCAGCAGTCTCATCGAGTGTCGCACTCAGCATAGCTTCCCTCTCATCGTCCTCCGGGCTGAGGCCCGGAGCTTTCCGCGAGGTATCGTAGCAGCGAAATCACCCGAACGGAGGGCGCGGCGAAAAGCGCTGCACGAGCAGCCGCAGCCGCTGCGCCCCCTCCTCACTGGGATTGTCGGCTCGTTTCCGCTCTGGTGAACGCGACGTTGCGCCATACTAGATCCTATCTTGCCCAGACCTGACGAGTTACCACGCCCAGCCGGGGAGGCCGACCCGCTGACTTGGCTCCTCGATCGCGACGAGTACCCCAAGGTGCTGATCTGGGATCGCGACAGGGACGAGTGGGCGGCGGGCGCTGGCGCGGCGGACGCGATCGTCGCGCCCGACGGGGCGACAACGGGCGAGATCGAGCGAGCGCTCGCCGCCCGCGCGGCTGCCGAAAACGACGACGACCCAGGCTGGATCGGCGGACTGCGCTTCACGCCAGCGCGCGCTGCCAGCGCTACCTGGCGCGCGTTCGGCGCAGGCTTTTGGATCCGACCGCGGAGCTGGTGGACGCGCCGCGACGGCGTCGACCACACCGGCAGCTGCGCTGAGCGCATCGAGCTCACGCCGCCAGACTGCGTGGCGCTCAACGGTGAGGAGCCGGAAGTATATGTCGAGCGCGTGCGGGCCGCGCTCAGCGAGCTCGAAGGCTCAGAGCTCGAAAAGATCGTCGTGTCCAGGTGCGTGCAGCGCGCCGGAGGCATCGACGTCGGAACGACGCTGCGGAAGATGGCGCACAACGAGCCGGGCGGCACCATTTACTGGATCGCGCTGGACGCCGAGCAAGGCTTCCTCGGCGCGACCCCCGAGACCCTCTACCGCCGACGCGGAGTGGGAGTCGAGACGGAAGCGCTCGCCGCGACGAGCGGCCCAGAGCAAGCCGCCGGCGCCGCGCTGTTGGCCGATGACAAATCGCGGCGCGAACACAACTACGTGCGCGACGCCATCGTCGACGCGCTGCGCCCCGTCGCCGACAGCATCGACGCCGCGACGGTGCCAGAGCTTCACCGCATGGCTAGGTTGCAGCACCTCCGCACACCCATTCGCGCGCGCCTGCGACACGGCAGCCCGCTGCTGTCGCGGCTCCACCCGACGCCAGCCGTTTGCGGCACACCTTACGCAGCAGCAGAGGCCGCGATCGCGCGGCTCGAGCGACACGACCGCGGGCTCTACGCCGGCGCGGTCGGATGGTTTCACAGAGACTGCGAGTCGATCTACGTCGCGCTGCGCGGCGCGCGATACAGCCGCGACGCGTGCGTCGCCTTCCTCGGCGCGGGCGTCGTGCGCGGCTCGGTGCCGGAGCTAGAGCTGCAGGAGCTCGACCTGAAGGCGCAGGCGTTGTTCGCGTCCTTGGCGCCTGCAGCAAGCGGAGTGACCAGGTGAACGACGTCGCCAACGACAGCCTCGCATCGGTCGTCGTCGCCACGCTGCGTGCGCACGGCGTGGCCCGCGCCCTGGTCGCGCCCGGCTCACGTTCAACGCCGATCGTCGCGGCGCTGCACGCCGCCGACTTTCCCATGCACTTGATCCTCGACGAGCGCGCGGCCGCCTACGCAGCGGTCGGCTGCGCCCGCGTCGGAGAGATCGCCGCGGTCGTCACCACCTCGGGGACAGCTGTCGCGAACCTGCTCCCGGGGCTGGCAGAAGCCGAGCGCGACGAGCTGCCCGTCGTCGCGCTGACGGCCGACCGACCGCTGCCCGAGGTCGAGGCGCGCGCGAACCAGACCGTGCACCAGCCGCCGCTTCTAGCCGGCGCGGCGCGCGGCCGCGCGGACTTCACGGCTGCGGCGCTCGACAACGACTGGCGCGAGCAGCTGTCCGCAGCGCTCGCCGCGCTGCACGGTCCGAGCCCAGGACCGGTGCACATCAACGTCCGCTTCGACAAGCCGCTCACCCCTACCGGCACGAGCGGCAGCGCCCTCCCCGCGGACGTTCACGCGCGCCCTGAGCGGACACCGCCCGCAGCGCCATGGGACGACGCGGTGCGCGGCCTCGTGGTCGTCGGCGCGCTGCCGTTCCGCGCCAGGGAACCCGTCAACGCGCTGCTGGATTCTCTGCCGTGGCCATCGCTGGTCGACGTCACCAGCGGCATCGACCGCGCAGGCAAAGGCCGCTACCGCGCAGCCCTCATGCGCGCGCCGATAGCGCGTGAGCGGCTGCGGCCCGACCGCGTGCTGTGGATCGGCGGCCGCGTCACCGATCCCGTCGTCGGCGAGTGGCTACGCGACGCTGACATCGTGCAATGGCGCACCGGGGACGCGATCCGGGACGCCGACGGGATCACGTCGGCTGCAACGACCGTCGACTTCGGCGGCGCGCTGCCCGACACCTCCACGGCCCGCCCAAGCGAGCTCGACCTAGAGCCGTTCTCGGCGGCGTTCCCCGATCCGCCGAAGACGCTGCAGGAGCCGTCCGTCGCCCGGCTCGTCGCCGACAGCCTCAGCGACGACGAGGTGCTGTTCGTCGGCAGCTCGATGCCGATCCGCGACGTCGACCGGTTCGCGACGTGTCTGCGCGCCCCGGTCCTCGCCAACCGGGGCATCTCCGGCATCGACGGCAACCTCGCGACCGCCTACGGCGCCCACGTCAGCTCCAACCGGCCGGTGACCGCGCTGCTCGGCGACCTCGCCTTCCTCCACGACGCCTCGACGCTCGGCCTGCTGGCGCAGACCGGCGCCCGCATACGCATCGTGTGCGTCAACAACAGCGGCGGCGGCATCTTCCACTTCCTCCCGATCGCGGAGCACCAGACCATCTTCCAACCCTGGTTCACGGCGCCACACGACCTCGACCCGGTGGCCATTGGCGGCGGCTTCGGCGTGCCAGCCCGACGCGTGCGCTCGTGGGAAGAGCTCGAGACGGCGCTCAAGGAGCCACCCAGCGGACCGGAGCTGCTCGAGGTCCGCACCGACCGGGAAGCCAACCATGCGCTGCACGTCGAGCTCGACCGACGCTACCAGGGCGCGCTCCGATGAGCCTGCCGCTGGTGCTGTTGCACGGCAGCTTCGGCTGCGGCGACGACTGGCAACCGGTCGTGGCAGCGCTCGGGCGGGAGGTGGTCACGCCAGATCTCCCAGGTCACGGCGCGCGCTTCCAGCAACCGGCCGAGTCGTTCGCGCAGACCGTCGCAGAGATCGTCGACCGGCTGCCGGAGCGCTGCGACCTCTGCGGCTACTCGATGGGCGGACGCCTCGCGCTCGCAGCTTCGATCGCGGCGCCGCCAGGGCGCGTGCGCTCGCTGATCATCGAGTCTGCGCACCCTGGGCTCGAAGAGGCCGCGCGCGCGGCGCGGCTGAGCTGGGACCAGGACTGCAGCGAGCGCCTCGCGCGCGACCCGGCAGCCTTTCTGCAGACCTTCTACGCTGCAGAGCTGTTCGAGAGCTTTCGCGCACAACCGCAGTTCGACGAGATCCTCGCCGCGCGGATCGCGCGCGCTGAACGCGCGCCCGCGCAGCTGGCGGCGACGTTCGCGGCGCTGTCGCTTGGGAACCAACCGGCGATGACAGAGGCGCTGCTCACGGATCAGACCCCGAGCCTGTTCGTCATGGGGGCACTCGATACAAAATACGCCGAGATCGGTCGCGACCTCGAGCGCCGCGCCGCGCACGCGCGCGACCTTCGCTTCGCCATGATCGCCGACGCCGGACACAACACCCACCTCGAAGCGACCAGCGGCTTCGCCGCGGCAGCGGCCGCGTTCTGGGAGGACCTCTCGTGACCCTGGCGGTCTGGCTGGAGGCGACGCGGCCGCGCACGCTGCCGGCGGCGGCGGCGCCCGTGGCGGTCGGCACCGCGCTCGCGTTTGGCCGCGGCGGCGAGCACTGGCCCGCAGCTGCGGCGGCGCTGCTCGGCGCGCTGCTGATCCAGATAGGGACCAACTACGCCAACGACTACTTCGACTTCGTCAAGGGCGCTGACACGGACCAACGAGTCGGACCCCGACGCGCGACCCAGGCGGGCCTCGTCACGCCGCGCGCGATGAAGGCCGCGTTCATCGTCGCCTTCATCGCCGCAGCTGCCGTCGGCGTCTACCTGATGATGCGCGGCGGCTGGCCCATCGTGGCGATCGGCGCCGCGTCCGTAGCCAGCGGAGTGCTGTACACCGGCGGCCCCTATCCGCTGGGATACAACGGACTAGGTGACCTGTTCGTCTGGATCTTCTTCGGACCGGTGGCCGTCTGCGGCACCGCCTTCGTGCAGGCGCTCGAGTGGCGTCCGGAAGACCTCGTGATCGGCGGCGCGTTCGGGCTGGTCTCGACGGCGATCCTGGTCGTCAACAACCTGCGCGACGTCGCGACCGACGCCCCGGTCGGCAAACGCACGCTCGCAGTGCGGCTCGGCGTGCCCTTCGTTCGCTTCGAGTATGCAGCTTGCCTCGCGCTGGCGGTGCTGGCCCCGCTGCTCTACGCCGATGAGCGGCCGTGGCTCTACCTGATGCTGGCGCTCTCGCCCGCCGCCTTCGCGCTGACGCGCCAGGTCTACCGACGCGAGGGCGCAGAGCTCAACCCGATGCTCGGCGCGACCGGCGCGTTCTTGCTGGCGTTCGCCGCGGTGTTCTGCGTGGGGCGGCTCGCGTGACGCGGCGGGGTCTGCGCTACGAGCTGCCGCTCAAGCGGCCGCTCCGTCTGGGCGACCAACAGGTCACGACGCGCTGCGGGTGGCTGGTGCAGCGCGGCGACGCGGTCGGCGACGCATGCCCCCTGCCAGCGTTCTCGATCGACAGCGTCGCCGACGTGGACGGCGCCATTCTGCGCGGCCAGACGACCACGGCGAGCCTCTCTTGGGCGCTCCACGCGCTCGACTTGACCGAGCACGCCGAGGTCGCGACAGCGGGGCTCGTGACCGAGGCGGACGACGTCGAAGCCGGCGACCACGCCTGCGTCAAGATGAAGGTCGGGCGACGGCCGCTGGCCGAAGAGCTCCGAGCTGTCACTAGCCTGCGCTCGACAGGCGTGCGCATCCGGCTCGACGGCAACCGCGCGCTGACCCCAGAGGCTACGGCGCGGCTCGCAGACGCCGCCGGCGACGCGCTCGAATACGTTGAGGAGCCTGTCGCGCCTGAGCACCTCGCCGCCTGCATCCAGCGAGCGCCGATCGCGCTAGACGAGACGCTACTCGACGCACCGGTGGCCGAGGTCCCGCGAGGGGCTGCGGCGTTCGTGATCAAGCCGACGCTGCTGGGCGCCGAACACACCCTGGCGCTGACCGCGCTCGCGGCGCGGCGGGGCACGCCAGTCGTCATCTCGAGCTGCTACGAGTCGGCCGTCGGCCGCGCGGGCCTGGTCCGCTTCGCCGCCGCGACAGCGCCCGACACCGTGCACGGCCTGGGCACCGGGCCAGCGTTCGCGAGCGACTTTGAAGGCTGGGTCCAGACAGACGGCGCTCGGCTGACGACGTGCGCGGGCGCGCTGCCCGAGGAGGACGCTTGGGTGGCCTTCTAGCAGCAGGCCCCGGGACCGCGCGCGTCGAGGTGCGCGGCGCCAGCGCGCCCATCCGTGGCCGCGCGGACGTCGGCGTCGGCGAGCGCGTCGGCCTGCACGAACCCAACTCGCCGGCGCTGGTCGATCGCGTCGTCGGGGTCCTGGAGGCCGGCGGCGTCCCCGTGCTAGCGCACCCGCGATGGCCTGCAGCGGTCGCGCGCGCGGCGCTACGACGCGCGGGCGCCGGCGCGACCTGGCGCGGCCATCCCATCGCGACGCTGCTGTTCACCTCCGGATCGACCGCGGCGCCGAAGGTCGTAGCGCACTCGATGGCGGCCCACCTCGCCGCGGCCGCGGCGAGCGGCGACCGCGTCCCGTACGGAAGCGAGCACCGCTGGCTGCTCTCGCTCCCCCTCTGCCACGTCGGCGGGCTGTCGCTGCTGTTCCGCACCGTCGTGGCAGGCGCGACCCTGGTGCTGCCCGAACCCAACGAGCGGCTCTGCGAGGCCGTGACCCGCACCCGACCCAGCCACCTCTCGCTGGTCGCTACGCAGCTTCGCGACCTGCTGGCCGACCCCGAGGCCTGCGAGGCGCTCGCCGCGTGCGACGAAGTGCTGCTCGGCGGCGGCCCAGCACCCGAAGCGCTGCTGCAGCGATCGCGAGCCCTCGGGGTCCGACTGCGACGCACCTACGGCATGACCGAGATGGCTTCGCAGATCGCGACCGAGGACGAAGGCCGCGTCCTGCCGCTGCGAGGCGTCGAGTGTCGGACCGACGAGGTCGGGCAGCTGTGGGTGCGCGGCCCGTCGCTGTTCGAAGGCTACGTCGAGGACGACGAGGTCACGCGCCCATTCGAGGACGGCTGGTTCGCGACCGGTGACCTTGGCCAGCTGAGCGACGCGCGCGGCCTGGAGATCCACGGTCGCCGAGACAACCAGTTCGTGTCGGGCGGCGAGAACGTCCGGCCCGAGGCGGTCGAGGCCGCGCTCGCAGAGCGCGGGGTCGCGGCGATCGTCGTCCCGATCTGCGACGCGCGCTACGGCGCGCGCCCGGTCGCGTTCACCGAAGATGGCGTCGCGCGCGACGACGTGGCCGCGCGCGCGCTGCCCGACTTCGCGCGCCCGGTCGCGTGGCTGCAGCTGCCGACGACGGACGGGCTGAAGCCGCGGCGCCACGAGCTAACCGAGCTCGCCGCCGCGAGGCTCGCGAACCGGCGCTAGCGCGGCGCGACGCTCAGAAGTGCCAAGGGAACCGCGAGTAATCCTGGTCGCGCTTCTCTAAGAACGCGTCGCGACCTTCGGCGGCCTCGTCGGTGCCGTAGGCGAGGCGCGTCGCCTCGCCGGCGAACAGCTGCTGGCCGACCAAGCCGTCGTCGGGCAGGTTGAAGCCGTACTTGAGCATCCGCATCGCGGTCGGGCTCTTCGAGTTGACGATGCGGCCCCACTCCAGCGCCGCCTGCTCAAGCTCGGCGTGGGGCACGACGGCGTTGACCATGCCCATCGCGTGCGCCTCGTCCGCCGAGTAGTCCAGGCCGAGGAAGAAGATCTCGCGCGCGCGCTTCTGCCCCACCTGCCTCGCCAGCAGGGCCGAGCCGTAGCCGGAGTCGAAGCTCGCGACGTCCGGATCGGTCTGCTTGAAGACCGCGTGCTCCTTGGAGGCGATGGTCAGGTCGCAGACGACGTGCAAGCTGTGCCCCCCGCCGACCGCCCAACCGGGCACGACCGCGATCACGACCTTCGGGCTGAACCGGATCAGGCGCTGCACCTCGAGGATGTGGAGCCTGCCGAGCCGGGCCTGCTCGGGCGCCGCGCCGCTCGCGGCGTCGCTGTCGGCGTACTTGTAGCCGTCCTTGCCGCGGATGCGCTGATCACCGCCCGAGCAGAAGGCCCAGCCGCCGTCTTTCGGGCTGGGGCCGTTGCCCGTGAGGAGCACGCAGCCGACGTCTGAGGTGGTGCGCGCGTGTTCGAGCGCCGCCGCCAGCTCGTCGACGGTGCCGGGGCGGAACGCGTTGCGGCACTCCGGGCGGTTGAACGCGATCCGGACGGTGCCGTGCGCCTTAGCGCGGTGATAGGTCAGGTCCTGAAAGTCGAACCCCTCGACCGGGGTCCACGCAGACGCGTCGAAGATGTCGGAGACCATGTCGGGGATAGTGTAGTCAGGATCCTGAGAGAGCGATGTCAGCTGCGCCTACCGACCATGTCGCCGGGGACCACCCAGGCGTCGTATTCGGCCTCGGTCAGGTACCCCGTCGCGAGCGCAGCGGCCTTGAGCGTGGTGCCCTCGGTGTGGGCCTTGTTGGCGATCTCGGCGGCCTTGTAGTAGCCGATCTTGGTGTTCAAGGCGGTCACGAGCATCAAGCTGTCGCCGACCAGCTGGCGGATCCGGTCGAGGTTTGGCTCGATGCCGTCGACGCAGTGCGTCGCGAACGACACGCACGCGTCGCCGATCAGCCGGGCCGACTCGAGCACGTTGCGCGCCATCATCGGCTTGAAGACGTTGAGCTCGTAGTGGCCCTGCGCGCCGCCGAACGCGACCGCGACGTCGTTGCCTACGACCTGCGCGCAGACCATCGTCAGCGCCTCGCACTGCGTCGGGTTGACCTTGCCCGGCATGATGCTCGAGCCGGGCTCGTTCGCGGGCAGCAACAGCTCGCCGATGCCGGAGCGCGGCCCAGAGCCCATCATGCGGACGTCGTTGGCGATCTTGTTGAGCGCGACGGCGAGCTGACGCAGCGCGCCGTGGCTCTCAACGATCGCGTCGTGCGCGGCCAGCGCCTCAAACTTGTTCGGCGCGGTCATGAACGGGTGACCGGTCGACGCGGCGATGTGCTCGGCGACCTTGACGTCGTAGCCCTCAGGGGTGTTGATGCCGGTGCCGACCGCGGTGCCGCCGAGCGCGAGCTCGCGCAGGTGCGCGAGCGTCGCGCGCAGCGCCTTCAGCCCATAATCCAGCTGCGCGACGTAGCCGCCGAACTCTTGGCCGAGCGTCAGCGGCGTGGCGTCCATCAAGTGAGTCCGGCCGATCTTGACGACGTCTTCGAACGCCGCGGCCTTGCTCGCGAGCGCGTCGCGCAGCCGCTCTACGCCGGGGATCGTGGTCTCGACGATCACCGTGTAGGCCGCGATGTGCATCGCCGTCGGGTAGGTGTCGTTCGAGCTCTGGCTCTTGTTGACGTCGTCGTTGGGGTGAACGGGCTTATCGCCCTCACCGAGCGTACCGCCAGCGAGCACGTGGGCGCGGTTGGCGACCACCTCGTTGACGTTCATGTTCGACTGCGTGCCGCTGCCGGTCTGCCAGACGACTAGCGGGAACTGGTCGTCGAGGTCGCCGGCGAGGATCTCGTCGCAAACGGACACGATCAGCGCCCGCTTGTCTTCATCGAGCACCCCGAGCTCGGCGTTGGTGATCGCCGCGGCGCGCTTGAGGTGCGCGAACGCCCGCACGATCTCCATCGGCATCGACCCCGCGGGGCCGATCTTGAAGTTGTTGCGGGAGCGCTCGGTCTGCGCTGCCCAGTACTTGTCGGCGGGGACCTCGACGGTCCCCAGGGTGTCCTTCTCCGTGCGGGTGCTCATATTTCTCGAAGACCAGTAGATCGACCCTGACGGGTATGGGTCAAGGCACGGATCGCGCGATACGTGACGATCCTGGCGCGCGTCGAAAAGGAGTAGGTTTCGCCCGCGTCTCGGACCAAGATGCCGTCATGAAGGCTCACGTAGCAAACCTGATCCACAGCGTCGTGCTGGTCGCCACCTCTTGCTGGGGCTACTTCGGCTCCGAGACGCCTTCGGGGACCGCGTTGATCCCGGCCGCCATCGGCGTCCTTTTGCTGCTTTGCCAGGGCGGTGTGAAGCGTGAGAGCAAGGCGATCGCGCACGTCGCGGTGCTGCTGACCCTGCTCGCGCTTGCGGGCAACGGGATGGCGATGAAGGGGGCAATGGGCAGGGAAGACTCCGCAGCCGTCATGCGTGTAGCGTTGATGATGGCCAGCTCGGTCTTCGCGATGGTCGCGTTCGTCAAGAGCTTCATCGCGGCGCGCCGCGCTCGAACCGGCGCGTAACGGCCGCCGCCGAAGACCTGTCCGCCCGCAGGCGAGTCAGGGCGTCCGACGCTGCGGACGCGACACCACCCGCGGCGCCGTCCGGCCGAGCGCCAGGACCCGCGCCGTCGCGTCGACGAGCCGGGACGGCGTGATCGAGCTGTTGTCGGCGTCCGGCAGATACGAGCAGTAGTCGGCTGCCGTGCTCACGACCTTCTCGCCGAGCCCATAGAGCTCGATCTCCGCCGCCGAAGTCGGCGCAAAGAACGCCACCACCTTGGTCTCGGTCGCGAGCGCGAGGTGCAGCGCGAGCGAGTCGCTGGTGACCAGCACGTCGCTGAGCGCCAGCAGCGCGCTGAACGTCACCAGGTCGTTGTCGGTGCCTGGGTCTAGCGCGCGGGCCCGGGCGCCGATCGCGCGGATGCCGGCGATGATCTGGTCGTTGCGCGCCCGCTCTTCGCTGCCCCCGAGGACCAGGAAGTGCACCGGCCGCGCCTGCGTCGACGCGAACTGGGCGGCGAACTCCACCACGCGCTCGCGCGGCAGCTCTTTGCTGGCCCAGCGGCCACCCGCGCCCGTGTTCAGCCCGACGACGAGCTCGTCATCGAACAGCCCGTGCGCCTGCGCGAACGCCTGCGAGGCCGCCAGCGCATGTTCGGGGAGCGGCAGCGCCGGGCGCCCCTCTGGGATGCCCAGCATGTCGGCGTAGATCGCCGGCTGGGTGCGCCGGTTCTCGACCTTGCGGCGGTCGGCCGCGCGCTTGCCGTCGCGCGCCAGCAGCCCCATGCCAAACCACGGCTCGACGTCGTCGGTGTAGGCGCGACCGCCGGACGCGTCCAGCGTCGCCCCGGAGAGCCGCTCGGCGTCGAGCCTCGCCGCGAGCGCGCAGAGGGGCTGCTCGTCGTCGAGAGACAGCACCCAGTCCCAGCGCGTCGCTTGCAGCGCTTCGGTGACAGCGAGCGCCGACGCGTCGTCGTCGTCCCAGGTCACGACGCGGTCGACCAGCGGGTGCCGCTCGATCAGCGGGCGCGCCGCCGCGGCCGTCAACCACGTCACGCGCGCGCCGCCGACGCGCTCGCGCAGGCCTGGCAAGACCGCCGTGGTCCTCAGCACGTCGCCCAGCGCGCCGACCTTGATCACCAGGATTTCGGGCATCTCAACAACGTCACGCAACCCAGACCGACAACACAAGGTCGATCCGGTGAAACCGACCGCGCAGCGGCTGGCGCGCTACTGGATCGTGAAGCGGAGCGCACGCGGGAAGACCGTGTGGAAGTCCAACACCCCTGGCTGACTGAGCGTCACGGCCGTCGCGTAGAGGTCGACGCCCTGCACGCTCGGCAACGCGGGCAGTTGCAGCGGCGAGCTCGCTTCGCCAGCGGAGCTGAGGAAGCCGATGCTGTTCGGCAGGATGTTGTTCCCCGGCGTCAGCGTAAAGCTCAGCAGGGGGTCCAGGTTGACCGGGATCGCCCGGCCATCGCCGAGCTCAATCCCCACGTCGTCACCCAAGGCCAGCAGCATCAAATACACCGCACCCTCATCCCCCTGCACGTCGAGTGCTAGCGACGTGGCGCCGCCCGCTATCGCAGGCGCCGACAGCGAAATCGACGGCTCGAAGACAGCCAAGGTTTTGTTGACCGCCCCGTCATCGAGGCGCTA
>NYVR01000158.1 GCA_002684655.1 Planctomycetota bacterium
CAGGTCCGTTTCCGTCATCTTCGTGCTGCCACAGGGGTCGGCCCGCTAGCTGGTGGGCCAGCAGATCGGGAGTTCGGAGCGGCTGGAGGCTGTCCGGCCGCAAGAAAAGGCCGCACAGCGTAGTGTTGTCCCCCCGAAACGGTCAAGAAATTGCAGGTCCCTTGGCAACTTCGTCGTAGATCCCGACCAACTCTGCGGCCATCTCGGCGAAGCTCCGAGCCTTGCCGCGGCACCGATCAGAGAACCGCCGCAGCAGGGCGCGGTCCACGGCCAACTCCCTGATGGCAGCGGCCCACGCCGCGACGTCGCCTGGCGGCAAGACGCGCCCCTGGAGCCCGTCATCGACCGCGTCTTGCAGCCCGCCGATACGGCTGACCAGCGCCGGCCGGGCGGCGGCGAGGGCTTCTCGAACGGTCAAGCCGAACGCCTCGTGCCACAGCGCCGGGGCAGCGAGCACGTCGATGCCTGCGATTCGGTCGGGCAGCTCCTCAAGCGAATACGGACCGAAGTAGGTAACTCCTGCGCCTGGCTGGACTTGTTGGAAGCAGCGCGTCAGGTAGCTCTCGTCGCCGTGGTAGGGCACGGCGTTGCCGTGGATCTGCAGCTCGACCATGCCTGGTGGGAGCTGCAGCACGGCGCGGATGAGCACGTCGAGGCCTTTGGAGGGGATCAGCGTGCCGAAGTAGCCCACGCGCAGCGGCCCCGGACCGCCCGCGGGCGGGGCGAGCTGCTCCAGGCGCCGGGTGTCGACGCCGTTTTCGACCACGGTGAAACGTTCCCGTTCGACGCCCAAACCCGTGAACGCGGGGATCGCCCGCGCGGAGGGCACGATCAGGCGCGCCGGCGCGGCGAGCGCCGCGCGGGAACGTTCCTGCATCCTCGCGACCGCGCCGCGTGGGTCTGCCTTCATCCAGCCGGGGAAAAGCCGCGTGAGTACGGCGCCGGTCTGTTCGGGGTCGGCTCGCTGTTCGAGCGGGCCTTCGTGGAAGAAGAGCTGACCGCAGGGGCTGACCAACCAGTAGTCATGCAGCGTCAACACGGTCGGGACGCCGGCCGCCGCGATGCGGTGCAGCGACTCGACCGACATGCCCGTCAGGTGGTGGACGTGGGCCACGTCGTAGCGGACGCCCTCGGACGCGCGCTCGGACAAGAACCGCGCCGTCGCGTCCGCCATTGGCTCACACTGGTAGAGCGCGTCCAGGCTGTCGACGCCCTCCCAGCGGTAGGCCGCTCGCCAAACCGCGGGGTTGCCGGTGACCGTCTGCTCGAACGCGCCTTGGGGCCGCTGCGGCAAGTCACCGCGTGTAAAGATGTCGACGTCGTGTCCGAACTCCACCAGCGCCTCGGCGAGCCCGCTGACGTGCTGCTCGACACCGCCGACGCTGTCGGGCGGCAAACCGTGGCTCAGCAGCAAGATGCGCATGTCAGAACGATGCCCGCGGAGGGCGGGGATTCCAGCCTGGGTCCGCCGCGTAGCCGTTTCCACCTCGGGCCGCAGGACAATGGTTGACCTCTCCTGCTGGGATCGCTAGCTTGCTTCGCCCTCCGAAACCCGGACACCCGATCATGAAGCTCAAGGTCACCAACTCCAAGACGAAGCGCGCCAAGAAGGTCGGCTTCCGCACGCGCAGCAAGACGGCTGGCGGCCGCAAGATCATCAAGCGTAAGATCAAGCGCAGCGGCAAGTTCCGCGTCGGCTAATCATCGCCTAGGTGCGATCGAAGGGGCGCCCTCGTGGCCGCCCGTCTCTCGCGCGACCTCCGCGGACCGAGCCCCGCGTAGCAGGTTTCGAGCAGCAGCGTCGGCCGCGCGCGGGGCGCAGCGCCCTCGCGTCTCAGGCGGCATGGTTTGGCGCGAGGATCTTGTCTAGGCGGCTCCGCGCGTTGATCCGGTCTGCGACGCGGATCCAGAGGTCGGAGACCGCGGCGCAGGCCGCGCGCGTCGGATTGCGCGTCATCCGCTCAGCGAGCCGTTGTTTGGAGGAGCCGGTGTTGGGAGCCGTTATTTACCCGGCAGCTGGGTCTTCAGGAACGCCATGTCGTCGGCGAACTGGCCCAGCGCGTCGCTGTCGGCGTCGCCGATGTTCTTGAAGTGTGCCGTGATGCGCACGGTGTCGTCATCGCCCGTGGGCTCGACGCCCGCGGCTTCGGCGGTCAACTCGAAGAAGCTCTTCTTGATCATCTTGACCTGGAACTTGAGCTGCACCTCGCCGCCCGAGAAGAACAGCGCCTTGGCTTGGTCGGCGTTGAAGCCCTCCTTGGTGCCGTTCCAAAGGAACTGCATCTTCTCGCCGTCGACGTTGGCGATCTTGCCGACGAGCACGTGCGCACCGCCGATCATCTGATTGCGGGTGTCGTCTGTGAACCGGACCAGCACCTTCTCGCTGTCGACGGTCGCCGCGGTGGCAGGTTCTTGTCGGTGGCTCTCAATGTGCGCGAGGATGGCATCGGTGGCCGCCGACTCTTCCTTGTGGAGGTCGATCAGGGAGTCGATGCCGAGCTTGGTGATCACGTCGCGCACGAACGCGGACGGCTGCGCGATGATCAGCGCGCCCTGCTCGGCCCGGCAACGCTTGTAGGTCTTGATGATCGCGCCTAGCGCCGTCGAGTTGATGAACTTGACGAGGCGCATGTTCAGGATCAGGTGGTTCACGCCGCGGTCAATCAGCTCGTCGACCTCTGCCATCAAGGACGGGCAGTAGAACGTGTCGAACTCACCCTTGAGCGTCAGGATGGCGTAGTCGTCGAATTGGGTCTTGTCGATTTTCATGGCTAGCTCGGGCAGCGTGAGATTCGCGCCGGGGTGCGGATTCTGTCGCCAAGTTCGGGTCGGTTCAACGACCACCGCGTCAAACCCCGGAGCGGGCCCAGCGTCACGGCAATTCGGCGCGCGTCGCGGTGGTCCAGGGGCGGAGAACCGCTAGAGTCGGGCGCTCATGAGGTGGCCTTGGATCAAAAAGCAGGCACAGGCGAACTCCGCGATGTCTGTCGACGACCAAGCTGACGCTTCATCGTCGTCCATCCTCTCAGGCGACGCCGAGCAGGATTCGCGCTCTCTGGAGATCCTGCTCGACACCATCGCGGCGGTCACGGCGAACATCGACCTAGACAACGTCCTCAGCGACATCGTCGATCGCTCCCTGCAGGTGACCAGCGCGGAGCGGGCGATCCTGCTGCTGGGTGAAGACCCGGGGCAGCTCTCTGTGCGCGTCGCGCAGGACCGCGACGGCAAGTCACTGAGCGGCGATCTGCAGTGGAGTAAGAGCCTCGTGCGGCGTTGTCTGCAGGAAGGAGTCGCGGTGCGTTCGGTCGTCCAGTCCGACCAGGAGGCGCTCGAACTGGGCAGGTCCGTCTTCGACCTCAAGCTGCGGGCCGTGATGTGCGCGCCGATGCGCTCTCAGGACCGGACGGTCGGCGTGATCTACGTCGACAGCCGCGCGGTGCGGCGGGAGTTCTCCGCGCGCGACCAGGCGCTCTTCGGCGCGATCTCGGCGCAGCTGGCCATCTCCGTCGAGAACGCCAGGCTCCACGCCGACTCGCTAGAGAAGGCAAAGCTTGAGAAGGACGTAGAGATCGCCAGGAGGATTCAGCAGCACTTGCTCCCCGCGCTGCCCAAAGATGACGGGCTGGACATCTCGCTGCGGTATCGCGCTGCGGAGCAGGCGTCGGGGGACACCTACGACTTCGTCCCCATGTCCGGCGGCCGCTACGCCATCATGATCGGCGACGTCACCGGTCACGGCGTCGGCGCCGCGCTGTTGACCCACGCGGTGCAGGCCGCCCTGCGCAGCTACCTAGAGATGATCGACGACGTCGCCACCGTCGTCTCAAAGATCAACCAGCGTCTCGTCGAGGGCGTCGAGACGGGCAACTTCATGTCTTTGATCCTCGCGGTCGTCGACCCCGCGGCGCGTACCCTGCAATACGTCAACGCAGGTCACCCCGGCCTCGTCGTCTGCCAGCAAGACGGCGCGCGCGAGTTGGCGAAGACCGGGATGGTGCTCGGCGTCGTCGGCGATCAGGAATACGAGGCGAGCCCGCTGATCGAGCTGCAGCACGGAGACGTGCTGTTTGCCCACACCGACGGGGTCGACGAGTCGATGTCTCCGGATCGCGAGGTCTTCGGCATCGAGCGGCTGCGCGAGCTCGTCAGCTCGCTGCGACGCGAGGGCAAGTCCGCCGACGGTCTGTTGGCGGCGGTCGAGCGCCAGGTCCACGCGCACGTCGGCAGCGACGCTTCTGAGGACGATTTTACGATGATCGCCGTCAAACTCCCGTGACCAACACGACGACACCAGGCCAGCCGGGCATTCCCCGTAACCGCGCGGCTCTCACCCGCCCTCGGCTCTTACTGCTGCTGACGCTGCTCGTCGGGGTCGCTGCTTTCTATGTCCTGCCGTGGGCGTTGAACCGCGCCTCGCGATCGGAGGCGCGAGATCGGGCGGTCGAAGACGTCACCAAGATCTTGGCTGAGCCGAGCCCGGATCCGGACCGCCTCGGCGACTGCATGACGCAGCTGCTGATGCTTGAGGGGGCCTCGAGCGACCCGTTGCTCTTGCAGCTGCGCGCAGAGATCGAGGTCGCGCGCGACAGGCCCGACGAGGCCTACAGGCTGTTCGGCGCGATCGGCGAGAGCCCCACGGCGCAGGTCGAGCAGCGCGAGGTCCTGGCGCGCATCCAGTTGGCGCGACAGGATAGCTTCAACGGCGCCGACGCGGCCTCGAGAGAGATGCTGCGGCAGGCGCTGGATTCGTCCGAGGCCGTCTACGCGCAGAGTGGCGCTGTCGCAGACGTCTTCCGCGCATGGCAGGCGAGCCGCCGGCTCTGGGATCGGGAGCGCGCGAAGGCGTTCGCGGAAGAGCTCGCGGCGCAACACCCCGGCTCTCGCGAACACCGCCTGGTCGCGATCTACGACACGCTGGATCAAAGCCGCGACGCCGTCGCTGTCGAAGATCTCCTGATCGACTTTGGCGAGAGCGTGCCAGCCGAACTGGCGGCCCTCCGCACGGCGATGCTGTTCTTCTCGAAGGATCTGCCGGCAGCGCTGGCGCAGGCGCGCGATGACCTCAACCGCTTCGCTGGCGTGGGCCGCGTGCGCTTCGTGCTCGCCGCGGTGCTGCAGGCACACGTGCTAAGCTTTCCCGAGGGATCCTTAGACCGCGCCGGCTATGTCGAGCAACGCGACGCGCAGCTGGACTGGTTGTTGGAGCGGTCGCCGCAGTCGGAGCCGCAGCGCCGACAGTGGACGGCGATGCGCGCCGTCAGATAACTCGCGCGATCAGCGCTGTGCCGACCGCGATCGCGGCAAATACGGGCGCGACGGCCGCGCGATGCAGGCCGAGATTCTGCGCGATGTGCGTGAGGTGGCGGCGATCGCCTACCCAGGGCGGCACGCCGATCCACAAGCGCATCAGCACGACCTGCGTGAAGTCAGCCAGCGGAACCGTCGCCGCGAGCAGCCACTTCAGCTCCGTCGCGGCGCTCGCCGCGACCGCGAAGCTCGTGCAGATACCCAGGAGGTAAGCGCCGCTGTCGCCGAGGAACACGCGCGGCCTCGGCCAGTTGAACGGAAGGAACCCGAGCGCAGCAAAGCCCGCGGCCAACGAGACCGATTGGCAGGGGCCTGGCGGGAGCGGGCCTAGGCCGAGCAGCAGCAGCAGCGCGCCCGCGATCCCCGCCGCGACGCCGTCGGTGTTGTCTAGGAAGTTGACGGCGTTGGTGATCACAAACGTGAGCGCGAACAGCGAGGACCACAGCCAAGGTTCGGTCACGGGTTCGGCGACCTCGCACGCGACCAGCGCGGCGGCGGCGACCAAGCCGAGCGCCTTCCACCGCCAGTCGAGCCCGCTCTCTCCGAGCGAATCCCCAAGCTCTTTGCGCCGATCGTCCTCGAAGCCGACCGCGGTAACGACGGCGACGGCAGCCGCCAGCAGCCAGAGTTCGGCGAGGCCGCAATAGAGGAGAATCGCGGGCGCCATCAAGGCGCCCGCGAGGGTCATTGGGCGGGCGTGGCTCTTGCGCCCGGCCCGCGGGGGATCGTCCGGGAGCCAGCCGAACAGGCGACGGTTGACTTGATCGCCGACCAGCACGCACGCGAACGCGACGGCGGCAGACCAGCCCGGGTCGATCATCGATAGAGCCCTTGTTCGTGCAGGTAGTCTGCGACGTGCGGGGCGATCTCTGCTGGTCGGCGCTCTCCGGCACGCAGCCTCGCTCTCAGGTCGCTCGCCGCGACGTCGTCCGCAGGGAGGTCTAGCGCGTTGGCGAGCAGCGCGCGTCGCTCTCGTTCGTCTAAGTCCATCCCCTGGAGCTGTGCAGGGGACACTGGGTGCCCTCGACGGGGCCAGGTGACGACGGTCGCCAGCGCCAGCAACCGGTGGTGGTCGTGCCACGTCGGCAGCAACGGCAAGTTGTCGCTCCCGATAAGGAAGTAGAGCCGCGCGCCTGGTTGCTCGGCAGCGATCTCGGCCAGCGTGTCGACCGTGAACGAAGGCCCGCTGCGGCGCAATTCGCGGTCGTCGACGACGACGTCGTCGCGCCCGGCAAAGGCCAGCCTAGCCATCGCTAGGCGGTGCTCAGCAGGCGCCATATCGCGCCCTTGTTTGTGCGGGTGATCGCCGGAGGGGATCACCATAAGTCTTTTTACTGCAAGCTGATCTAGGGCTTGGTCGGCGATGCGCAGGTGGCTCGAGTGGGGCGGGTTGAAGGACCCACCCAGGATCGCCAGCGCCGCTGGCGCGGGAGTCTCTGAGTCTGGGGAGCCCATACCTGGTGCGGCCATCGCTGTCAGCACATTAGGGGCTCGCGGGCGTCCGCAAAAGGGCGGGATGCTGTCCGGCGCGCTACGGAAATGACGGTTGCGCACGTCTTTGGGCCTCGCTACCCTCGGCCTTCGCGCTCTCTCCCAGCGCATTCGAGACCCCTACTCCCCAACCTCATCGCAGGCGCCCTCGCCTGCCCGAGCAACCCATATGCGTACGTTCGCTCTCGTCCTTGCTCTGCTCCCCATGGCCGCCTGCTCCACGTTTGGCTGGGATGGCCAAGGTGCTGGCCTCACCGCCGAACAGCGGCAGCGCGGCATCAAGGATGTCACCGCGCTCGCCAACGAATACGAGACGGAGTCGTTCTTCCGCAGTGTTCGTCGCCGTAGTGACGGTCGTAACAACGCCTTCGGGCGCGATTTGATGAGCATCACGAACTTCGTGGATCGTCACGTCTGGAACTACGACGCCAACGACCCCTACATGAATGCCCCGAGCCGCACGACCAAGTTCGAGCACCTCGGGCGCTTCGGCCTGAACACGTTCGCCAGCCTGCCGGTGGTGGACGAAGTCATCACTCGATGACGCGCAGGGGCCGCCTCCGCGGCCCTCTTACTCCCGCTGCCCGTCCGAAGTTGTCGAGCGCAGCGGTGCGAGTCTCCGAGGTCGCGACATAGACCGCGCCTCCTTCCGCCAACAGACGCGCGACCGCTCCAACCCTTCCGCGGCTCGCGCCGTTGGGTGCGCGGCCCTCGCCTGGATCCAGGCGGCGAGCGATCGGGCGCCGTCGTCGACAGAGCGCCTCGGCAGCTACCGCCGCTCCCAGACCACCAGCTGGCGCGCGCGTTCGGCTGGCGCGGGCAGCTGGTAGCGAATCTGGCGGTGCAGGCGGAAGCTCCGCATCTGCTCGGCGACCGCCGCATGCTCTTCGAGCCAGACGGCCAAGTGGCCACCAGCGCGGACCAGCGGTTCCGCGAGCTCAGCTAGGACCTCGGGCCGGGCCACTGCCCGCGCGGTGCATACGTCGAAGCCCTGACGGAGCTCGCGCTCGAGGCCTGGGGCCTGTTTGGCGTCCATCTGTATTGCTTCGACTCGCTCCATGCCGGCCGTCTCCAGGCAGCCGCGGATTGCCCGGATCTTCTTCCCGGTCTTGTCCATCAGCGTGACCTGGGCCTGCGGGAAGAGCGCCGCCACGCCGACACCCGGGAAGCCGTTGCCTGTGCCGAGGTCCAGCGCGCGCAGCGGCCTGAGGTCGGCAAGCTGGAACGCGAGGCTGTCGAGCGCGTGCAGCACCACGGCGGCGTCCTGGTCGCGCACCGCCGTCAGGTTGATTTGCTGGTTGGTCACCAACATGGCGTCCAGGAACGCGAGGACCTCTTCGGCGGCGGCGGGTGCCAGCTTGATGCCCAGCGGCTCAGCCTGCTTGACGAGCTTGTCTGGGTCGGTCGTGTCGCGGTTGCTGCTCACGCTGCGATCTTTCGGGGTCAAAGGTTACGACGCAAGCTTGTGTAGGGTTCGGCGCGACGGCCTCAGCGCTGCTCGTCGGCCGCGCCCTCGAGCCGGTCGCGCAGCCCTGCGACACCTTGCTCGGGCGGCATCCTGAGGATCTCCGGCAGCCGCCGCAGCCACGTCGTCTGGCGACGGATCAGCTTGTGCGTGTTTCGTCTGATGCGGTTGCGCAGCTCCGTGCGGTCTTTCCATCTGCCGCGCAAGTGGTCGAGGCACTCGGCGTAGCCGATGGCAGCGCCAGCGGTCCGCGAGAACCCGCAGTCGTCGCGGATCGCTCTGGTCTCCTCGATCAATCCTTCGTCGAGCATCTGCTCGGTTCGTGCTTTGACGCGGTCGTGCAGGTCCTCGCGGCTGCGTGTGATCCACACGACCCGGCAGTCGCGCCGCCACCCGGCTTGTTCGAACTGGTGCTGCAGGCTCGAGATGGTCTTGCCGGTCATCTCTAGGACCTCAAGCGCGCGGACCAGCCGGCGTGTGTCTTTGCGGTGGATGCGCGCGGCAGCCTCGGGGTCTACCACGCTGAGCTCTTCGTGCAGCGTGCCGGGCTGCGCTTGTTCGCGTTGTTCCAATTGGTCGCGCAGCTCATGGTTTGCTTCGGGCACGTCCAGCATGCCTTTGAAGAACGCCATCAGGTAGAGAGAGGTCCCTCCTACGAACAGCGCCTCACGACCGTCGCTGTGGAGCTCGTCTAGCTTCTCTTGCGCGAGCCGGCACCACTGCGCGGTGTCGAACGTCTGGTCAGGTGTGAGCAGGTCGACGAGGTGGTGCGGCACGCGCCGTCGCTCGTCAGCCGTGGGCTTCGCGGTGCCGATGTCCATGCGCTTATAGACCGCCATCGAATCCATCGAGATGATCTCGCGGCCCGTGCGGGCAGCAAGCTCGAGGGCCAAGGAGGTCTTGCCCGAGGCGGTGGGGCCGGTGACGACCCACAGTGGGGACGGCCCGGGAGATGCTGGCGGCGGTTCGTTCACCTCGTCGCGAAGTTAGCCGCTCTGCTCTTCCGCGTCGCGCCTCGGATCATTACGTTCTTCGCCGTCCATTCGTTCGATGATCGCATTCCTCTCTGACATCCACGGCAACACAGAGGCGCTGAGCACGTGCCTCGAAGAAGTCGACGCGCTCAAGCCAGACCGCCTGATCTGCCTGGGGGACGTCATTGGCTACGGCCCGAACCCGAGAGAGTGTCTGCGCGAGGTCATCGATCGATGTGAGTTCTCCATGCTCGGGAACCACGAGCACGCGGCGATGTTTTATGCGTCTGACTTCAACCCGCGTGCGCGCCAAGCGATCGACTGGACGCGAGATCAGCTGAACCGCCGCGACTGCTCTCGCGAAGAGAACATGCAGTTCTGGAACTACCTGGACGGCATGAAGAAAGATCACCGTGAAGCGTCGATGCTGTTCGTCCACGCGTCCCCTCGAGACCCTGTGCGCGAATACATGATCCCGCCCGACGCGGCGGACCAGCAGAAGATGGACGCGTGCTTCGCTGCGATGGGGGACGCCAAGCTCTGCTTCATCGGCCACAGCCACGTGCCAGGGATCTTCACGCGCTCCGGTGAGTTCTTGACGCCGGGCGACGTGGGCATGGAGTGGCAGGTCGATCAACCCGCGATCGTGAACGTCGGGTCCGTCGGTCAGCCTCGCGACGGCGACCCGCGCGCGTCCTTCGCGACTTATGACGGCGACGGTACTAGCGGCACGGTGCGGTTCTTCCGCTTGGACTACGACTTCGAGACCACCATGAGGAAGATCCGAGGCATCGAGGAGCTGCCCGACTACCTCGCGGATCGCCTGCCTAAGGGTAAGTAGCCGCCGCGGTTTGACTGACCTGACCGACTGGCCCGTTTGCCTGATCGAACGACGCGCTCGCGTTGCCAAAGACTTCCCATGTCGACTGTATCCCGATTCCTAGTCTTGCTGTTCCACCTCGCGGGGCTGTTGGCCGCGCAGCAGTCGTCGAAGGCGCCGGAAGACGATCACTTCTTCGGCGTCCCCGGCGAACGCGGCAGCTTTCGCGCGGGATTCGGCAGCCGCAGCGCAGGCCTGTTGTGGCTTCAGGCTACCGACCAATACAGGACGCTCGCGGACTCGCAGCACGAAGAGCATCAGACGAGCGATTACCTCTTGCTCGTCAATCACGACCAAAACGTGGCGTTGCGGGTTTCACAGCCGGCAGGCAGCGCGTTCGCGAAGGATCCGAGCTACGCCGACTGGGAGTTCGAAGCTGCTGACGGTCGGGTCGCGTTCACGCTCGACGACGGGCAAGGCCTGGTGCTCGTCAAGGAGCTGCTGCACGTCCCGGAGCAGCGGGGATTCGAGCTCAAGCTGACGCTCAGAAACACTGGCTACGATCAGGGCGGTACACAGGAGTTCAGCCTGCTGGGGCCAGCGCTGCGGGTGCCGCAGCAGGCCGGGCTGTTCGGAGAGGTCGCCGTCTCGATCGCCGCGCCAGTAGACGGCGACGCCGTACACGTCGCGCCGTCTAAGGAAGGTAAGGTCCAGAGCCTCGAGGTCGCGCCGCAGTTGCTCTCGTTCGCGGGCAGCACCAACCGCTTCTTCGGCGCCTTCCTCTACCCAAAGTCCGACTCCGACCGGGCCGCGATGACCGGGCTCGACGTAGTGACGGTCGCGCCGCTTCAGGCGGGTGAGGTCGCCGAGAACCTGACGTCGCAGGTCCGCTACGGCCTAAAGATGGTGATCCCGGCGCGGGGTCAAGAGACGTCCCTTAGCTACGGCCTCTACCTCGGACCGAAGTCGTTCCGCGTGTTCGATGAGCTCGAAGACCCCGAGCGTTTCGCGCCGATCCTGGACGTCGACCTCAACCCGCCGTGTTGCGGGATCGACGTCCCAGGTGGACGCTTGATGGCGAAGTTCCTGATCGGCCTGCTGGGCACGTTCTATGACCTCCTCGGTAACTGGGGGTTCGCCATCATCCTGCTTACCATCCTCGTGCGCGGCAGCATGTTCCCGCTCAACTTCCGCATGCAGAAGTCGATGCGCGCCTACGGCAGCAAGATGGCCAAGCTCAAGCCGCAGATGGACGCGATGAAGACGCGTTACGGCGATGATCAGAAGGGCTATCAGCAGGCCATGATCAAGTTCCAACGCGAACACAAGATCATGCCGCCGATCGGTGGCTGCCTGCCGATCTTCCTCACCATGCCGATCTATCTCGGCTTGTTCACGGCGTTGCGCACGGCGTACGACCTGCGCCAGCAGCCGTGGCTCTTCTGGATCGAGGACCTCAGCGTGAGCGACACTTTGATGTCGTTGGATTTCTATCCGGGCGCGCTCAACCTGCTGCCGCTGCTCTGGATGGCGCTGTTCGTCTTCATGACCCTGCGCCAGCCGTTGCCCACTGATCCTCAGCAGCGACAGATGCAGATGATCATGCGGTTCATGCCGATCATGTTCGGCTTGATGCTCTACAACTACGCGTCGGCGCTGTTGCTCTACATGGTGACCTCGATGCTTTGGTCGTTGGTCGAGAGCTCGATCGTCAAGAAGATCCTCGGCCCGATGGACCCGAACGCGAGCGCGATGGCGCCGACGCCGATGTAGCGACGCCGGCGCCGCGGCTGGGCTCAGCGCGGCAACAGGAAGTCCAACTGCAGCGAGCCGTCGGGGAGCCGGCGGACGGTGGCCTGTCCGCGGTGGGCGTGGAAGACCGTTTGAGCCAGGAACAGCCCGAGGCCGTGGCTGTGTCCACGGATCAACCGCTGCGGATAGAAGGGCTCGAACGTGTTGGGTAGCCGCCACGTCGCGAGCCCCTGTCCGCGCGCGACCACCTGGATCCGACGCGCGCTCTCGGTCGCGTCTAGAGTTAGGTGGCTCGAGGTCACAAGCGCCGCGATTTCGTCGGCGAACTGAACAACGGCCGTCACGGCGAGCTGCAGATGTTCAGGGTCGCCGCGCACGACGTGCTCGTCATCGGCGACCTCCACGGTCGCCGTGGGGGTCTCGGGCGGGCGCTGCGCGACCGCCCGCTCGACGAGCTCGGCGAGGTCGACGCGATCGGCTGCGGTCGGTCCGTCTGCGGCTTGCGACAACAGCCTGAGCCGCTCTACAGAGGCCTGGATGCGGCTGAGCCCGTTGAGCGCGGCGTCCACTTGTCCGGATTGTTTCGCGGCTTCGTCTGTATCCAGCTGCGCTTTGAGCAGCTGAAGGTGGCCTGAGACGAACATTAGCGGGTTGTTGATCTCGTCCGCGAGGCCGTGGGCGAGGTCCACGAATACCTCTGGCGCCGGTCGATCCCCTCCTTGCAACAGCCGCTCGAGAGACGCGGCGAGTTGGCCAGGAGACTCTGGGTAGACGATCATCTCCGCGGAAAGTCGCTCGGCCATTGGGCCCGCCGCCAGCTCTCCGTCGGGGTCGGTGACGACGCCTACGACCAGCGCCGGCCAGATGCGCCGCAGCAGCTTGATCGCGCCGATGTGTTCGCTGGGTTCGACTTCAAGTCGCACCAGCAGCACGTCGGGCTGGAACGCCATCAACGCCTCGGTGTCCGAGACCACCGACGCCATCGGGCGCACCTCGGGCGCTAGCGGTAGTCGCCGCAGGTCGCCGACGAGGCGTTCGTCGACGTTACCGACGACGGCGATACGAACGGGCCTTTCCATGGGTGCGTGCGTCACTGCGAGTGGCGTTCGATCTCGCAGCGGATCGGACCCACCAGCGTAGATCAGCAGGCGTCCGGTGTCATCATAGCCAGGGGTGCGGAGCGCCCGGCTCCGGCTCATGGCGACAGCGCGTTGTGGACGATAGATCCCCTGTGACGGATGACCGGGACGAACCGAGCGGCGCTGGCCGCCCGCTGGCAAAAGCGCCCATGAGGCTGCGCGCCGTCCAAGGCCCCGTGCCAACGGCGCCCGAGGCCTCTGGCCCTCCGCCCGTGCGGCTGCGTAGGGAGTTCAAGGGCCTGACGGTCGCTGACATCCAGCTGGAAGAGGTCGCCAGGATCTTGCCCGGTCAGGTGCGCTCCGCCCTGGCGTGGATCGAGCGCGGTGACCTCGGCGCCGCGGAGCGCGCCTTGCCAGGACAGCTCGCCACGATCATTGAGGGCCCGGGACACGGTCGCCGACCCGGGGGCGCCGGCGTGGTCGTGACGACTCTGCTCGCGTCGCTGATCGCCGCAGCCATTGTCTACGGGGCTCTGATCTGAGAGCGGCAATTGCCGCTCGCACAACTGCAGCCGCAGGCGCACTATTCGCACAAGAGCCGTGACCGAGACTAACCGCACCAACGTCAACGAGACCCCGATGGGCGTCGTCGCCGCTGAAGGTGACGTCGTCCCCGGACTTAGCGTCGTGGTGCCGATCTACAACGAACGCGACAACGTGGGGCCGCTGCATGAGGCGCTGAGCTACGCCCTGCAACAGCTCCACAGGAGCTACGAGATCGTCTTCGTCGACGACGGCAGCGACGACGGATCTCGTGACGTGATGCGCCGCTTGGCTGCTAACGACCCGCACCTTCGTCTGGTGTTTTTCCGTCGCAACTACGGCCAGACGGCGGCGATGGCCGCAGGCTTCCGCGTCTGTCGCGGCCGCACGGTCGTCTCAATGGACGGCGACCTGCAGAACGACCCCGCCGACATTGGTCGGTTGGTCGAGAAGTTGGAGGAGGGCTACGACGTCGTCTGTGGTTGGCGCCGCAACCGTCAGGATCGCGTCGCCACCCGCTTGCTCCCTTCACGCATCGCGAACTTTCTGATCGCGCGCGTGACGGGCGCGCGTATCCACGACACCGGCTGCTCGCTCAAGGTCTACCGCAGTTGGGTCGTGCGTTCGCTGCACCTCTACTCCGACATGCACCGGTTCCTTGCAGCGCTAGGCGTCGGCCTCGGCGCGCGCATCACAGAGCTGCCGGTTCGTCACCACGCTCGTCGAGCGGGGGTCTCCAAGTATGGCCTCGCGCGGGTCTTCCGCGTGCTCGCGGACCTGGTCGGCATCAAGATGCTGATCGAGTTCGCCGCGCATCCGATCCGTTGGTTCTCGCTGCTTGCGCTGCCCATGTTCGTGCTGTCGGGCCTCTTATTTCTGCTCGGCTTCGTCAAATACACGCGCGATGGGTTGCAACTGTTCGGGGACACCGACATGGCCGCGGTCGCCGCGGGCTCGGTCGCGCTGCTGGTGACTATGAACGTGTTCTTGCTCGGCTTCCTCGCAGAGTTGCAGGTCAAGGTCTCCAAGTTCTTCCGGCAACGGATTTCGGTCACCGCCAAGGAGGCTGCTCGATGAGCGAGCACGCCGCGTCCAGCGGGTCTGCGCCGGCCTTCCGGTCGACGGAGGAGGGGGTCTTGGTGTCGGTGGTCATCGCCGTCACCGAGGCCGGCGCGCACCCTAGAGAGGTTGTCCAGGGATTCGGCGAGGCGCTGCGGGACGGCGGCTACGCCAGCGAATTCGTGATCGTGCTGGACGGGCCTGTCGGACGCTACGAGGACGAGCTGCTCGAGCTGGCCGAGCTGTGGAACGTGCACGTCGTGGCCCTCGAGGGCGGCGGCCTCGGTGAGTCCATCGCGCTGTCCGCAGGCGTCGCGAAGGCGAGCGGCGACCTCGTCGTCAACGCGCCCCCGTATCTCCAGGTGGAGCCTGCCGACGTCATCAACGTGGTCAAGGCGCTCGAAGCAGGCGCCGACTGCGTCGCGACCTGGCGCGACCGCCGCGTGGACCCCTGGCTGAACCAGCTACAGTCTCGGCTGTTCAACAGCGCCCTCCGCGTCATCATGAAGGCGCCGTTCCACGACCTGAACTCAGCCACGCGCGGTTTCCGGCGTCAGGTGCTGGAAGAGGTCGCCGTCTACGGCGAGCTATACCGGTTCCTGCCGGTGCTAGCCGCGCGTCAGGGTTTCCGCGTCGTCGAGGTGCGCGTGCGTCACCGCGAGGAGAAGGGCCGCGCTGGATTCTATGGGGTCGGCGTCTACCTGCGACGGATCCTCGACATCCTCGCGATCACCTTCATCACGCGCTTCACCCAGCGGCCGCTGCGCTTCTTCGGCTACTTGGGCTTCGGAGCGATCGCGATCGGGGCGCCGATCGCGCTGTGGTATCTCTATCAGCGACTCTTCTTGGACGAGTCGTTGGCCGACAAGCCCGCGTTCGTGATGAGCTCGATTCTAGCGGCGTTCGGCGTGCAGCTGATCGGGTTCGGCCTGATCGGGGAGATCATCATCTTCACGCAGGCCCCGAACCTGCGAGATTACAAGATCGGGGAAGAGCACGGCGGCGGCGCAGCGCCGGACCGGGTGGCAGACGGTGAAGAAGCGTCGCCGGGCCCGGTCGAGTCCGAGGGCGCGGTTAGCGCCTCGGCGACGCGCGTCGCGGGCGCGCCGGGACAAGAGGTCCCCGCCCCTGCGTCGCCGGCGCCGATTCGCGTTGAGGACCTGCCGATCCGTGTCCGCGAGCTGCTGCCAGGTGAAGACGCTCGCTGGGACGCGTTCGTCGCCCGTCACCCGCACGGCACCTTCTTTCACCGGACCGGTTGGTCCCGATCGGTTCAGGAGATGTTCCGGCACCAGCCGCACCATCTCGTCGTCGAGCAGGGGCGCAAGTGGCTCGGCGTCCTGCCGCTGTTCCTGGTCAAGAGCCCGTTCCTCGGCAGGAACCTCGTCAGCGTTCCTTATTCAGTCTACGGCGGCCCGCTCGCCGTAGACGACGAGGCCTATGCGATGTTGATCCGCAAGGCCCGGCTGCTGGGCGCGGAGCTTAGCGTCGGCTTCGTCGAGCTGCGTAACTTGGAGGAGCGGCCCGGGGACCTTGACCGGTCGGACCTATACGTCACCTTCCGCTGTGAGCTTCCGACAGACCCCGCAGAGGTCATGGCGCGCGTTCCGAAGAAGCGTCGGGCTGAGATCCGCGCCGCGCGTGAGCCGAAGGCGCCGCCGAGCGCCAAGACGCGCGAGACCTTTGGGATCCGCGTCACCGCCGACGGATCGATCGACGAACTGTTTGAGCTCTTCGTCCACAACAAGCGTCGCCTCGGATCGCCGAGCTTGCCCAAGCGGTGGTTCCAAGCGCTCCGCGACGAGTTCGGTAAGGCTGTGGTGATCCACCGCGCCGTCGAGCCCAGCGGCCGAACCGTCGCTGCGGTGATGTCCTTCACGTTCAAGGACACCGTCTACGCCTACTACTCAGGGGCGCTCGACGAGTTCAACCACACTGGCGTCAACAACTTCATCTACTGCGCGATCATGGAGTGGGCCGTTGAGAGCGGGTACCGCCGCTTCGACTTCGGGCGCAGCCGCGCGGGGTCTGGGCCGGCTAAGTTCAAGCTCAACATGGGCTTTGAAGCGGAGCCGCTCCACTACGACTACATGCTGCTCGGGAAGGGCGCGAAGCTTCCCGAGTTCCACCCGAGCAACCCGAAGCTAGCGCTGCCTCGCAGGGTCTGGTCGAAGCTGCCGAGAGCGCTGTGCGACAAGCTGGGGTCGCGGTTGTCGCGCTACCTCCCCTGATCTACGGGGCTCGCTGATAGAGGCCGCGCCGGGCAGCGGCCTTTACGTGCTTTGGCGTGATGCGGGGATCTGCGCGCTGGTGGACGTCCGCGCTCCGGCCTTGCTCTAGGTGGCCTGTGCGGTCTGGTTTGGCCGCGCCCGTCAATAGGCGCCGTCGGCCCTGGTCGAGCTTCTGCTGGTAGGTGTTTGGGCGCTCACGCTGCCGGTGCTCGGGCGGTGATGCTGGCGCGCGGCCCGCGGCCTGCTACCTTCGGGGCGCGATGAGTGATCCGGAGAACCAGGACGTCGAGCACACCCGTTGGTCGCCGGGTCTGATCGGGTTCTATCTGAGCTGCGCGGGCGTCGCGATGGGCGCGACCATCGCCGGCGGCAGCCACTTCTTCTTCGAGGCGACGGGTGGGACGATCTTCGGCTGCGTGATGTCAGGCGTCAGCTGCGTCACCTGCTACATCTCGCTGCGGGCCGCGCGCCGACCGCCGAAGGTTTCGGGCGAAGACTGACGCGGCGGGCGATCAGGCGAGCAGCCAGTCGACGGCTGCGGCGAGGTCGTTGCACTCGTGGTCCGGATGACAGCCGGCAGCGTCGAGCAGTTGCCGCTGCTCTTCGATGGGCTTGCCGCTGCGGACCAGCACCTTCTGCACCGGCAGCCCTTGGCCCATCAGCAGGTCGCGGGCGCTGTCGCCGATCACGACCCCGCCCTCCAAGGTGACGCCGAACGGGGCGAGCAGATCGCAGGCTTGGTGGAGCAGACCTGGCGCAGGTTTGCGGCAGGCGCAGACTCGACAGTAGCCGGGGTCTCCGGCGACTTGTTCGGGGTGGTGCGGACAGTGCAAGTAGGCGATCGGGACGCCGCCGAGCTGCTGGTGCAGCGCTGCGTGGATGCGCGCGAGCCCGTCCTCGGTCAGGAAGCCGCGCGCCACGCCGCTTTGGTTCGTGACGATCACGCATTGGAAGTTCGCCGCCGCGAGGCGGCTGATCGCGTCGGCGGCGCCTGGCAGCAGTTCCAGCTGCTCTGGAGAGCGGCAGTAGTCGACGTCGCGATTGACGGTCCCGTCGCGGTCGAGGAACGCTGTGCGTCTCACCGCTGCTGACCCGGCTCCTCGGACTTCGCCGAGGCGCGCTGCTCGAGCAGGTCGAACCCGAGCAACGGGGTGTCGCTCGGTCGTAGGCGAGCGTGGAGTTCGCGGGGCAGGAGCGCGCCGCGGACGCCAAGGGGCGCGAAGACGTCTCCGGTCGTCCAGAACAGCGGCATCGGCGGCATCACGAGGTCGAAGGCCCCGTCGATCCACTTGGATGAGTAACCCTCTCTTTGCTGGTAGAGAGTCCGGGTCGCCGGATGGAAGCCGACCTTCTCCAGCCGCACGGTTTGGTCGGTGCTGAAGAGGCCGCCGATGGCGAGCACACTTGGTGTGGTGTAGCCCGTGTCCACGTCGTTGACCACAATGCGGGCCCCTGCGGGCTCGCTGGTGATCCGCACGTTGTGCTCCTCGTGCCACGAGACGCACGAAGACAGGCAGCCCAGAGCGACGGCGAGCGGACAGAAGAGGCGGGTAGCGGGCATGTCTGGGGATGGTATCGGCTGGGAGCGGCGCGGAAACCCACTCCGGTGCCAGGAGCTAGGCTTCGTTCTTTGCGGTTGATCCGGTAACATCGTGGCATCGCTGCGTTTGGTCACGCGGCACATCGCTGGAAATCCGGTCAATATCCGAGGTCAGGTCAAACCTATGGTCACCCGTCGATTTGTGGGCGCGCTCGCGCCCTACTCGTCGTTGGTCGCTGTGCTCGCGTTGAGCGTCGCTGCGTCCGCCCAGTCGCCGAAGCCCGCGCTCCCTGCTCAGAGCCCGCCGGCATCATCCGAGCCTGCGCCGGTCACGCCGGTCGAGGTCGCTCCGGTTGAGGCCGCGACGACGTCTGCGGAGCAAGACCCGCAGCAGAGCGATCTACAAGACGCGACGCCAATCTACGGCAAAGTGTTGGCCGACGGCGCGCGCCTGCGCTGTTGGCCTGGCGACGTCGCCTCGCCGCCGGTCTTCGAAGACGTCTTGCCGAAGGGCCAGGTGATCATGCTCGGGGAGCGGGAAAATGGCTTCCGATGCGTGCTGCTGCCGCTCGGCCCGATCGGTTACGTCAGCAAGCGCTTCACGGCGCTCGCCGACGACGGCTCCGTCGAGACGACCGGTACGAAGGTGGCGTTCCGCTACCGTCCGCGTACGAGTGAGGCGCCGGTTGATCAGCTCCCCAAAGGCACAACCGTCTACGTGCTCGGGGAACAAGAAGGATGGTTCCAGGCCCGCGCTGCAGGCGTGAAGGCATGGATCGCCGACCAGGACGTCGAGGATATCTCTAGCGATCCGGAGAACGTCGCGGCCTACGAGGCCTTCGTGGCCGAGACCAAAAAGGCGCCGCAAGCCCGGCTCGACGCGATCGCTGCCGAGGCCAAGCAACGCGAGCAGGACCGCATCGATATGGACGCGGTGCAAGTCGTCGAAGCGGCCTTCTTGTCGGAGATGAAGAAGCCGGCTGACGAGCAGCGTCTCCAAGGCCTGATGGCGGCTCTGACCAAGGTGGAGGCCGGTCTGCAAAAGGAAGGATCGGCGCGAACCGCCGCCAGCGCGCTGCGTAAGCGCATCGAGACCCAGCAGTGGGTTAACGACGCGCAAGTGGTCGTCCAAGAGAAGCAGCCGGAGACGAAGCAGGCGCCTCGCGTCATGCCCAAGGATCGCCTCGAACGCTTCGAGGCGATCGGCTGGCTGCGATACCAGAGCAGGATCGCGCAGCCAGGCCGCTACTACCTTGAGAAGGGTGGGCGTCGCCAATACCTGCTGTCTTGCAACACCGGTCGGTTCGACCTCTCGCTGTTCGTCGACCGGGAGGTCGGCGTGATCGGTCCTCGGCGCACGCCGCTTGGTGAGACGGTCAGCACGCTCGACGTGGAGCGCATCGAGGTTCTCGGCAGCAGCCGCTGACCCGCCGGTCGAGTCGCCGCGCGACGCAGC
>NYVR01000159.1 GCA_002684655.1 Planctomycetota bacterium
CGCACCGCTGGCCAGCGACTGGACCTCGCGCTCGCCTCGGTGCTTACGTGGCGCTCTCGGTCGAGCCTCGCCCGCATGATCGAGCAAGGCTTGGTCCGCCTGCAGGGCCGCGTCGTGCCGCCGTCCCGCAAGGTGCGCGCTGGGGACACGATCGAGGTCGACGTGCCGCAGGACCCCGTCGCCCAACCCAACCCCGACGCTCGGTTCGATCTGCCGATCCTCTACGAGGACGAGTGCATGATCGCCGTCGACAAGCCGCCGGGCATGGCGGTGCACCCGTCGGGACGACACCTGCACGGCACGCTGATCCACGAGCTGCACCGACGCTACCGTCGCCCGGACGAACCCGAATACGACGTGGTGCCGCGGCTGCTCCACCGCATCGACATGGAGACGTCGGGCGTCGTCGCGGTCGGGCTCGACGAGCAGTTCCACCACCAGGTCCGCAAGCAGTTCGAAGATCGCCTCGTGCAGAAGGGCTACCTCGCGGTCGTGTATGGCCGCCCCGCTGACGCCGCCGGCGTCATCGATCGCGGCATCGTGCCCGACAAGTCTTCGGCGGTGCGGCTGAAGCTGACGACGTGTGAGGCTGGTAGCGGGCAGTCGGCGGTCACCAACTACCGCGTGCTCCGCAGCAACGAGCGGTTCTCGTTGGTGGAGCTGCGCCCCGAGACTGGGCGCACCCATCAGATCCGCGTGCACATGGCCGCGATCGGCTGTCCCCTCGTCGGCGACAAGCTCTACGGCCCCGATGAGCAGCTGTTTCTCCGCGGCATCGCCGGCGAGCTCGACGAGGCAGGGCGGGAGGCGCTCGTGCTCGACCGTCACGCGCTGCACTCGTCGTCGCTGACCTTCTATCATCCACGCAAGGCCCGGGACGTAACGATCGAGGCGCCGCTGCCCGCGGAGTTCGCGGAGCTGATGGGGTGAACGGAGCGGCGCGCGCGGGCCGCTACGCTGCGAACACGGCCCCGGCGATCCAGGGCAGGACACCTAGGACCACGTAGAGCACGGCGACGGCGCGGAGCTCGCGGCCGACCGTTCCCTCGGCGTTGCTTGCTGCGGCTGCGGCCGCGATCGGCGTCTGCAGCGGCGCCTCGTCGGCCGCGTCGAACGACGTCGCGACGTCGCCCGGCGCGGCGCGCAGCGGCCTCGCGCGCAGCAGCCACGCCGCTGCGGCGACGGCGACGGCCGCGACGGGCCATCGCAGCCACGGGTCCAGCGCGGCGCCGAACAGCGCGCCCAAGAGCCCCAACGCGAGCGCGCCGGTCATCAGCGCGCCGAGGTCGAGCCCGCGGTCTTCTTCTCGGTCGTCGGTGAAGGGGACGCGATCGATCCGGCTCATCAGCTTCGCCGCCAGCGCGGCCACCGCGAACGAGTAGGTCACGGCGGCGGCGCGGTCGGCGCGATCTGGGCCGATGGCGACCACAAAGACCAGCGCCATCGCGTAGGTGGGCAGCAAGACGTGGGTCGTTAGCGCGCGCCACGTCGCGTCCGAGACGGTCGCGCGCGACAGCGCGGGGGCGTGGCCGAAGACCCACCCCGTCCCTGCTTGATCGGAGCGCGGCAGGAACGCGATCAAAAACGGCAGGTAGATGGCCGGCAGCATCAGCAAAAGGCACAGCAGCGGGTAGGGGCTGCCGTCGGCGCCGTCTCCGCCGAGCGTGAGGAACACCATGCCGGCGGGCAGGCCCAGCAGCGGCAGCACGCGCGCGCGGAAGCCAGCGCTGCGCCACATATGGACCGCCACGAACTCCGCGACCCCGCGCGACGGCCCGGGACCGGCGACGCACCGCAGCAGCCGCAGCAGCGGCTGCCGGCGGCTGACTCGGGTCCGCGCGGGTCCGCCGAGCGAGCGGAGAGATACGTTGAGCGCCAGCAATCCGAGCGCGACCGCTGCCCATGGGAGCAGCCGCCACGCTTCCGTCGCTGGGGCCGCGAGCAGGCGCGCCGCGTGGTAGGTCGGCAACAGCTCTGCGCCGAGCCGGCCGATCGGCAGGTCGTCGGCGACGCCGTCGAGCTGCCGCAGGGCGAGCGCGAACATAACGAAGCCGCCGCCCAGCAAGGCCGCCTTGACCGTCCCCATCGCCAGCGTGGCCCGCGCGGCGCCGAGCGCGGCGGCCAGCACCGCTCGGCCTGTCGCGAGCCCACCGCTGACGATCCCGGCGCACGCGCAGGCCGCGGCGAGGTAGCCCAACGCTTGGGACGGCGTCCCGGTCAGGTGCGCGAGCAGGATCGCGGGAGAGATCGCCATGCCGGCCGTGACCAGCCCGAGGTGGAACGCCGCGTGCCCGCTGCGCGCGAGGGTCACGGTGAGGTTCGTGACGGGCGCGCCTGCCAGCAGGGTCTCGTCGGCGGCGAGCCGCAGGGGGCGCTGCTCGTCACCGAGCGAGCCGACGCCGACGAGCAGCGTCGATAGGCAGAGGTTCGCGGCCGCGAACGGGACCGGCGGCACGTCGGGGTACAGCAGGATCGCGAAGCCGAAGGCGAGCAGCGCCTGCCACATGATCGTCGTGGTGAGGCTGCTCCCGCTGTCTGTGCCCGACCGCCGCGCGTCGCCGAAGAAGTCGAGCAGCAGCCACGCCTGCACCAGCGTCGCGATCTGGGTTCGCATCCTCGGCGGCCTCACGATCGCGACCTCTCGCCGAGCAGCAGGCACGAAGCCGTGTATGCGTGCATGTAGGTCTCTGCGCCGACCGGGCCGATCTCGCCGTTGCAGGTGCACCCTGCCAGCGGGGTGTCGGGCGCGATCTGTCGGAACAAGTCGTGGTCGGGCCCCGCGCGCCCGATGCAGCGGAACATCAGCGCTGCCGCGGCCTCGCCGGCGCGGGCGTGGCGCAGCTGCGCGTCGAGGTCGCTCTGGCCGCCGTCGCTGTCGCGCAGGTGCAGCTGCACGGAGCGCCCGACGGAGAGCGACTCCCCGATGACCAGGCGGGAGTCGTCGTCGATGCCGAGCACGTTGCGCACCAGGAAGTCGCCGGCGGCCGGCGGCTGCGTCGCGAACGGGTCGCTGGCGATGCCGAGGAACAACGGGTTGTTCTCGGCCAGGGCGAGCTCGTCCTGCTCAAGGTCTTGCAGCTGTTGCTCGACGTAGCGTTTGGCCGGCAAGTCGTCGACCTGCTCGAGCCGGTTACCGGTCGCCTTGCTGATCCGTCCAGGGCGTCCGATCGGCCGGCACCCTTGGGACACGACCGCGGTGACGTCGACGCCGCCCGAGAGCGCCAGCACCACGGCGCCTTGCGTGATCCGCTGTCGCCCGCAAAACAGCACGTTGCCGCTCGGGCTGCGGCTGCCGCTCGCGAGGCCGCCGACCTTGGGGATCCCGGGCAGCGCGTAGTCCAGACCGGTCAGCAGCGGCTGCGGGTCGAAGTGGTGGGGTTCTCCCAGCACGACGACGCCGCGGAGCGGCCCCTTCGTCTCAGGCAGCAGCTTGCGCCACGCCGTCGGCGGGGCGTCGTCGTGGGGCAGGTCGGGCGCCGCGATCGAGCACGCGGCGATGTCCGCGGCGGGCAGCCGGCCAGCCAGGACCGAGAGGGCCGGCGTCTGGCTCGACATGGACGTCGCGTGGAGCTGCGCCGCGCCGGTGCAGCCGACCAGCGTCCGGATGGCCGCGCGCTCTTGGAGCAGGACCGGCAGGGCGTCCAGCGCGTCGCCGTAGGCCGCCGAGGCGAACACCACCGCGAGGTCTAGCGGCGTCGGGCCGAGCTGCCGGGCGAGCTCGCTGGTCACTGCGTCGCAGGCTTCCTCGAGGTCGTGGGACTCGGCGAGCGAACTGTGGAACTCCATGGCGGCGACGGACGCGTCTTGCGAAGGATAGGAGCATGGCAGCGCGGTGCAACGCGCGCGTGTCGCTCGGATTCGATTGCCGTCGCCGGGCGCCCGTGCGAAGGTGCACGCGTGCAGATCGTGCTCGTCAGCTCGCCGGGTCCGGGTCCCGGCCCTCACTGGAGCCAGCTGCTCGCCGCAGACTTCGCGCGCGCCGCGGCGCAGCGGGGCGCGGCGGTGCGGTGGCTCCCGGCGCTGCATCCTGGGCAGGAGGCGCCGGCGTGCGGGCCCGGCGTGCAGGTCGCGCCGGGGCGCCGTCGACGATCCTGGTGGTTGCACGAGGCGGCCGCTGGCGCGGCGGCGTCGGCGATGGAGCTGGCGGTGACGGAGTCGCTGCGCGCGGCGCCCCTGAGCGTGGTCGTGCACACAGGCCTCGGCGGGCAGGGCACCCCGAACGTCTGCTGGCTGGCGGAGCGCCTCGGCAGCCGCACGTACGCGTGCGCGCGCGGCGCTGAGCTGGTGTGCCATCGGAGCCACCTGTTGGCGACCTCCGAGCGGCCCTGCCGCGGACAGGACGGGGTCGACGCTTGCCCTTGGTGCTGCGACGGCGGGCAGCCGACGGCGCCAGCGTCGATCGAGCTGCGCAACCGCGAAGACCTCCACGTCGCGGCGCTGCAGACGTGCGCCGCGGTGCTCGTGCCTGCGGCGGTCGACGCCGAGGTCGTGCGCGGGCTCGGGGTCCGCGCGGAGCGCGTCTCAGAGGGCGCGTCCGCGGCGGCGTTGGCGCAGGTCGTGCTGACGACGGGCTGAAGCCCGGGCCGTCTAGGCGTCGCCGGCGGCTTCCATGCGGCGCTTGCGCCGGTCGTCCGCGGTCATCTCGCTGTCGAGGCGGCCGAGGAACGCCGCGCCCTCCTTGGCGCGGACGAACTTCGCGAACAGCGGGCTGACCTCGCGGATGTGCGCGAACATGTCGAGCGCGACTTGGCGGTAGGAGAAGTGACCTTCGGGCCCGCTGCGCAGCTCGACGAAGTAGGCGACCTGGCGCGGATCGAATACGAGGCGCACGCGCTGCAAGAAGCCAAACGGCGTGACGTAGGCGGCGGCCTGCGGGAAGTGCTCGGCGACCCGCTGCTGGCGCTCGGCGACGCGCTTCATGACGGCTTCGTACTCGTCGCCGAGGCCGCCCTCGCGCATCAGCGGCGGCACCGCGAAGCCGTGCGTCGTGGTCAGGGTCTGCTGCTGCTGGAAGCCCTTTCGGTGGCGGCCGATGTCGCGGTAAGCGCCGAAGTCGAGCACGGTCTCGAACTCGAACATGTCGCCGCCCTCGAGGCCTGCGGGCCACGCGTCGTGCGACCCGCGCGCCGCCATCAGGCGCTCGAGCAGCTGCTCGCGCTCGCCGCTCGACATCGCCTTGGCGCGCTCGACCAGGGCCGCGAACGGCAGCTGGCTCGACTCGTAGAGCAGCGACGCCAGCAGGCGGTCGTCGAGCTCGCGGTCGTAGCGCAGCAGCGTCGTGTGGCCTTCGGCAGGGCCGACGACCGGGTCGGCCTTGGCGACGCCGAGCTCGCTCGCGAGCTTGGGCAGTTCGTCGTGCTGGGCCTGCAGGAAGGCGTTGGGCTTGGCGTGCGTCAGCAGCGTCGGCAGGACCTTTTGGGCTTCGTCGCGGATCCGCTCGCCGACCTCGCGGAACTCCGCGAGCGGGTGGCTGACCAACTCGGTGATGACGTCGCTGAGCGTGCGCGCGTCGGCGACCATGCCCCACTTGGTGTCGATCGCCGGCGTCAGCAGGTAGCGCGCGGCGTCGAAGGCCTCGGCCTTGAGCGTGCGCAGGTATGGGCCCTCCTTCTCGCCTTCGCCGAGCGGGCGGACCCGCTTGAGGTGATCGAGCAGCACCTGCGCGGCCTTGGTGTAGAGGTCGAACGACTCTTTGAGGGCCGCCTCGTAGTCTTCGAGCACCGCGCCGCCGGCGGCGACCACGTCGGGGTCGCGGAAGTGCGTCTCAGCCGTGAACGGGATGTAGCGGGTCGAGGACTCCTCGAAGCTGCAGCGGCGCTCGCGCTGGATGAAGCGCGTCACCAGCTGGCTGACGCGCTCGATCGCGAGGTGCACGACCGACCCTTCGCGCAGCGAGTTGTGGCCGTGGTCGATCGCGTAGGTCTTGAGGAACTTGCCGGACTTGTCGGCCATCACCGCGGACAGCTCGTCCTTCTCGGCGCTCGGCAGCGGCAGGTCTTCGAGCTTCTTGCCTTGGGAGGTGAGCCCCTGGCGCAGGCGGTCGAGGAACTGGTCGCGCATCGACTTGCTGCTGCGCGAGTAGACGCCGTTGAGCGTCGCGGCGACCTCGGCAGGGAGGTTGCGCACGAGGTAGATGTCGGCGTGCTCCGGGCCGTCGACGACCGAGAAGTAGGTGCCGAGCAGCTCGCGCTCGTAGTCGGTGTAGCCAGCGGTTTCGGTCGTATCGCTCACAGGTTTAGCTCCTGCTCGCGCGCTGCTTGTAGACCAACACGGCGGCAGCGCCGACGGCGACGCCGGCCGCGAACGCGACCCACAGCAGTGGGGCTTCGAGCGGGGTAATGTGCGCGAACATGCACGTATCGAAGCGGTCGCGCCGGTGTCAGGCAAGCGCGGCCGGAGATCGCTGCCGGACGCATTGTCGCGCGCCGCAACGTTCCTCCACATGAGTTTCCACTCCCCCTGTTGGCAACCAAGGGGGCATGAACGGGAGTCGCGCTGCGTGGATCGGTGGGGTGGTCTGGATGGCGGGTTTGGGGGCGGCGACCGCGCGGGCCCAGGGCGTGCGCTGGTCGGTGCCGGTCGCCGGCGCGGTCGAATACAGCCGCATCGAGCGTGCCCGGGCCTCGGCGCCGTGCCGCGGCCGGGCGCTGGCGCAGGCGGCGCCGCTGACGGCGGCGATCCCGCAGCGCTACGCGTCGCGCCGGTCGCCGGCTCCGGTGCTCTGCGCGGGCGAACTGCGCGCGGACGGCCGCGCGCTCGACGCGCCGGTCGGCGACCTGCGGGACCTGCTGCGCGCGGTCGCGTTTGACCTCTCGTCGCGCGCCGCGAAGGTGCGCGCGACGCGGCTGCTGCCGTTTGGGGACGTGCGCCTGGCGGGGTCGTGGTCGGCGCGCGCCGCCGACGGCGCGCAGCGCCTGCGCGCCAAGCTGCGCGCGGCGCCGCCTGGGCGC
>NYVR01000160.1 GCA_002684655.1 Planctomycetota bacterium
CGCAGCGGCCTCGCTCGGACTCGGACTCGCGCTTGGCGCGTGCCTGTCGCTCCCGCAAGTGCTCCCGTCGCTGCTGTTCTTCCCGGAGAGCGCCCGCCCACCGACTCCGGCGTGGAGCGACATCGCAGGCCAAGCGTTCGAACCGTATGGGCTGCTCGCGTGGTTGGCCCCCGATGCGTTCGGCGTTCCAACGGGAGGTGACCAAGCGCCCTACGACCGCGGCGCGGTGCAGTTGTTGCTGAACACGCGCTCGACGCCGAGCGGCGGCCTCGCCACGCCAAACTACAACTACACCGAGTATGCGCTGACGATCTCGAGCCTAGGGATCTTGCTGGCGCTCATGGGCGCGGTCAGCGGGCGCGGTCACCGCGCATGGTTCGCGCGGGCTGCCCTCGCGCTGGGGCTCGGCCTCGGCCTGTTCGCGCCCGGGCTGCGGCTGCTGTTCCACCTGCCAATTTTCCAGAACGTCTGGCCGATGCGGTGGCCCGCAGCGAGCACCCTGTTCGTCGCTTGGCTCGCGGCGCTCGGCTTCGAACGGATGCGCGCCGCCGCCCCCCGGGTCGCGGTCGGCGCAGGCGCAGCCGCGATGATCGTCGCGGGCGTGCTCTGGTGGTCCTCGACGCTGCCGGCCTCCTGGCACGCCGCAGACGGCGATTGGCTGTCCGGGGTCTTGATGCAACGGTTCGACCAAGGTCGCGACGCGGTTGTCGACTACCTGCAGGCCGGCGCGCCGCCCGACGCGGATCGAGTCGCGCAGGCCTTCGCGCAGCTGCGCAGCGCTGGCGCTGCCGGAGCCGGCTGGCTCGCAGGCGCCGGCGCGCTCCTGCTCGCCTTCGGCCTCACCCGCGGCCGCCTTCGCGTCGCCGCCCTCTCGGTCGCCGTAGCCGCAGCGATCGCGCAGCTCGGCTTGCACGGCGCTGCCTGCAACCAAGGCGCCCACGCTGCCCGCTCGGAAGAGACCGAGGTCCACGCCTTTCTCCGCGAGCGCGCCGCGGCGTTCGCGGCGCGAGGCGGCGTCACCGTGGTGCGCGCGACCGCGTCCCCGCGGACGCCTTCGCCGGGTCAGTTCGCCATCGACGGCTTGCGTGACCTCAACTTCTACAGCCACGCCGACGCCCGCACACTGCAGCCGCTCCAGCGCTTGTTTGAGCGCTATCACGAAGCGCTCGGGCTGCGGGAAGACGCGGGGCAGCTGGCCGCCGGCAAGGGCTACCTGACGCAGACGCTGCCGGCAGCGCTGCTCCGCCACCCTTGGTTCGACTTGGTCGGCCTGCGCTATGTGCTGACCGACGAAGGCGACCTCGACGCGCCGCCCTACGGCCTGGGGGACGCAGTCGGGCCGCGACTCGAAGGCCGCGGCGTATTCACCGTACACGAACGCGGCGCCGCGCTGCCGCGCGCCTTCGTCGCGCCACGTGTCGCCGTCCTCGAAGACGACGAAGAGGTGCTGACCGCCCTGACCGCAGAGGCGCTCGACCCCGCAGCGCAGGCATATGTCGTTCGCAGCGACCTGCCTGCGACGGCTGGCCCGACGGTTGGCGCTACGGCAACCAGCGCGAAGCCACGAGCCGTGACGTTCGTGCGCGACGACCCCGCCCGGATCGAGCTCGACGTCGCTGCTGGACCCGGCCGCGCGCTGGTGCTCAGCGACGCGTTCTTACCGGGCTGGAGCGTATCGATCGACGGCGAGCCGGCCGAGGCGCTGCGTTGCAACCACAGCCAGCGCCTCGTGCTCGTGCCAGCGCGCGCATGCCGCGTGGTCTGGACCTACCGAGCCCCAGGGCTGGACCTCGGCCTAGCGATTGCCTTGGCCGGCGCGGCAGCAGCGGTCGCCGTCATGCTGCTGATAAGGCGTCGACGAGCCCGGCCGCTGATCACGCCGTAGCAGGTCGGTCGGGCATGCGGCGCAGCCACAGCGCAGCCGCGCTGCCGAGGATCGCGAAGATCGCCATGACGTAGAAGCCGCCGCCGTCGAAGGCCTCGTTGGCGAAGCCTCCAAACAGGCCACAGACCACCATCCCGCCGCCTGCGGTCGCTGATCCGAGCACACCCTGGGCTGTCGCGAGTTGATTCGACGGCACGCGCCGCTCAAGCGCGCGGATCGCGCCGAGGTAGGTGGCCGCGAAGGTGAACGCGTGGAGCCAGTTGACGGCGAAGAGCGCGGCGACGTCTGTCGTCGCGCCAAGGATGACCCAACGTACGACGGCGGCGAACCCGCCGAGCAGCAACAAGGTCGTGGGCCGCAGCCGATCGAGCGTGTTGCGGGCGATGTAGAACAACACGATTTCAGCGAGCACGCCTTCGGCCCAAAGCGCGGCTGCGATCGAAGTGTCGACGCCGTGCTGACCCCAATGGACGGTCGACAGCTGATAATAGACCGCGTGACTCCCCTGGATGAGCGCCGTGCATACCAACAAAACGACGAACGGCCTCGACCGCAACAGGCTCCGCCACGACGCGGCCGGCGCGTCGTCGCTCTCTATGAGCGCCGCGCCGCGCGGCACGAAGCGACCCGCGACGGCCGTCGCGAACAGGCAGCCCAGCAAGATCCAATAGACGTCGCCCGTCGGCGCGCGCTCCAGCCACGCGCCGACCGCTAGGATCGCCACCAGGAACGAAAGCGATCCGACCATGCGCAGCCGGCCAAACGCGAAGCCGTGCCGTGCTCCCTCGCGCACGGCGGTCGCGTCGACGATCGAATGCATCGGCGCATAGAGGCAACCAAACGCGAGCGCAGCGCACCAGGCGCCTACGAGCGACGACGCGAACGCAAACAGCGCGAAAGCGCCGACCGAGCCCGCGCTCAGGATGCGGAGCACGCGGCGTGCGTCGCCGCGGCGATCCGCGGATTGGGCCCACAGCGGGCCAGCGATGGTGCGCGCCATCGTGACCGCTGACAAGACGACGGCGATGTCGCGCTCTCCGAAGCCCTGGACTTCGTTCATCCAGGCGGGGAAGAACTGCAGAAAGACTCCTAATGCGCTGAAGCTCGCCGCATAAAACGTCGCCAACCGCGCCCAGCTCATGCGTCTCCTCGCGAGACCATCTGCTTCCAGGCATCCGCGACGCGGCTGTCGGCGGGGTCGCGCGCCGCGCTGTCTAACCAGGGCAGACCCTGCGCTCGACGCGTTTCGCGCCCAATTTCGTTACGCCGCAACAATGATTCGTTCTGGTCGGATGCCTCCTCGCTACAAGGGCATCTGGTATGGTCATACGCGGTGCTCTGGGCACCACTGCCCCCGTTGGGCACCCACTCGTCCAAGCATTTCGTCACCATGAACAAGCTCGTTTCTTTGCTCTCTGTAGGTCTGCTCGCTGCGCCGGCAATGGCTCAAGCCTGCTTTGACTCCAACTACGGCCTCTCCCTCGGCTCCACCAATGACACGGTCTACCCGGCCGAGTCCATCGGCTTCAGCTTCCCGTTCGACGGCGCGACCTACACCGACATCCACATCTCCGACCACGGGGTCTGCTGGCTGTCCAACGGCGGCGTGCCCGCACCTGCGGTCGCCGGCGCGACGACATACAACATTCTGCTCACCGACTTCAACGCCTTCGGGCCCTGCATCGCCCCGTTCTGGGCCGACGCCAACTGCGGCTACGCGCCCAACACGCTCGGCGAAGTCTTCATCAACAACACGGACCCGTCGAAATGCGTGATCACGTGGTCCGGGATCTGGACCTACTTCAACATCGGTCCGCAGTACGACTTCCAGCTCGTGCTGAAAGCGAACGGAGAGGTCGAGTTCATCTACAGCGCCGACGTCAGCAACTACGGCAGCACCTTCGCGCCGAACGCCATCGTCGGGATGACCACGGGCAGCGGCGCGCTGCTCCCAGCGGCCAGTGACCTGTCGACCGGCCCGGTAACGACCGACCCTTCGATCTTTGAAGAGTTCGTGAACGCGCTCGACTTCGACCTGCCGGCCGATGGCCTGCGCTTCATCCCGACGAGCCCAGGCTGGGTCGTCGTCGGCCTCGGCGGCCCGACCGGCTGCGCGGACATCTCGACCTACGGCGACGGATGCGTCAGGGAAGACGGCATGTTCTTCGAAGACCACGCCGCCGGCGCCTTCGACTTGGCCGGCGTCACGATGACGATGTTCCGCAACGTCGACAACTACCTCGTGCTCGACTCGATCCCGACGGCCTACGTCGCGCCCGGGCCCAACGCGCTCGTTATCGCCGACGGCGATGAGCTCGAAGAGACGGTCGCGCTGTCGTCGCCGATGCCGATCCCTGGCGGATCGACCGGCAGCGTCACCGTCGAGTCCAACGGCCGGATCACCCTAGATGTCGCCGGCAGCGGCCCGGACTTCACGCCGTCCGGCGCGGAGCTGCAAGCCGCGGTCGTGCCGACCCTCGCGCCTCACTGGCACGACATGAACCCCGCCGCGGCGGGCAGCGGCAAGATCACGTTCGAGGAGGTCGGCGGCGTCGCCTACATCACCTACGACAACGTCTTCGACTACAACCAGACCGCAGGCCCTGGCAGCACGTTCCAGGTTCAAATGACCGTCGCCACCGGCGACATCACGGTCGTTTGGGTCTCGTCGAGCCTCACCGGCAACAACGTCCTGACCGGCTTCACGGCTGGCGCCGCGACCAACCTGCCGAGCCCGAAGGACCTGTCGGTAGATCTGACGGCGACCTTCACCGCGTTCGACGCGGAGATCGTGCCACTGGCCCTGGACGGGAACGCGCCGAAGATCGCTGGAGTCTGGGACCTGACGACGTCGAACATCGACCCGGTCTCCCCGGTCGCGATCACGTTCTTCGGCGCCCAGGCCCCGGCGCCGCTGCCGCTGTCGGTGATCGGCTTCCAAGCGCCAGGCTGTGACCTGTTGCTGGGTTCGGTTTCGGGCGCGCTCCAGGCCGTGGCCTCTGGCGGGTCGGCGACGCTCTCGCTTCAGATCCCGACCAACCCGAACCTCTCGGGTCAGTCGATCGCCGCGCAGTCGCTCTGCCTGACGCTGCTCAACCCGGGCAACGTGTTGGTCTCGAACGGCGTGCTTGGCACGGTCGGCCTCTGAGGTCTACGTGAAGAGACGCGCTGTCGCCGTCGCGACAGCGCAGAGTAGGCGGCCGCTCCCTTCGGGTAGCGGCCGCCTCGCGTTCGGGGCGGCGCGCGCGCATGCGCGACACCATCATCGCTGCACGTAGACGCCGCCGTTCTCTTCCGCGAGGCGCTTCAGCAGCGCCCCACCGTCTCCGACGCCCGTGAACACGGCGTTGATGCGGACCTTGGCGTATTTGTTCGCCTCCGCGACCAGCTCACACAGCGTATCGGCGTCCCGCGCTGGCCCCGACGTAGGCTCTCCGTCGCTCAGCACAAAGAGCTCATCGATCTTCGGTAGCGCCGCGTCACCAAACGTCCGGCCCTCCATCTCAAGCGCCGCGAACAGACCGGCGTAAAGGTTCGTGCCACCGAACGCGTTCAACCTGCTGAGCAGGCCGGTCAGCCCACGCGTGACGCGAGAGCCCGGCCGTATCGGCTTCACCGTCCAGGTCCTCGCGCTGTCCGCGAAAGTCAGCAAGTAGAACTGCGAGGCCTCGTCCATCGCCTGGGTCGCCAGCACCAGCTGCTCTTTCGCGGCATCGAGGCGCGTGCGAGCGCGACGCACGCGACGCACTCCAGTCACTGGACCCGTGCCGGCTGGCGGGTTCTCCATGCTGCCGCTGGTGTCGATCAAAAACGCGATCGAGGCGCCGGTGACGGGGACACCGAAGAACTCTACGCGAGTCCCGCTAGGGTCCGCCTCACGCAGCTGCGCGGGGACCTGGATGTTGTCCTGCTCCGCGGCCCAAAAGTCTCGCCATGCTTGCGCGTCCTCGATGGGGACCAAGGCGCCCGTCATGGACCGCAGCAAGCTGCCGGCGCGCTGGCGCAGCAGCGGCGACGCGCGCCGGTTGACGGCGGCGACTAGCTGGTCCGTCGGGCGGTCGAGGTCGAGGGCCTCGATCAAAGCAGGGATCGCGGCTTTGCTCGGAAAGGCCTCGACCAAGTCAACGAGGTCCATGTCCGTGCGCCACCCAGCTTTTCCGAACAGCGTCATCGCGCTCGCGACCACCGCTTCCCGCTGCGCGCCAGTCAGGGCGCGAGGCGGGCGCTTCACCATCGCATACAAGAGCCGGACCATCGCTTGGCTCACCACGGGGTGACGCTCATTGCGCGCCGCGTCGGCGACGCGCCGGACCGCCGAGACCTTCCACGGCGGCCGCATCGACTCGGCCGCAGCCAAGCGCACGCGCGGGTCAGGATCGAGCAGCGACGCCTCGAGCGTGCTACGAAAGACGGGTAGGCCGCGCTGACCCAGCAGCCGAAGCGCCGCTACGCGCCGTGCCGGGCCGACCGAGACCGCCTCGTCGGCGCCAGCGCGACCCAGCCGAGCGCGCCGGCGCCGCGCGGCCTCCCTCGCCTCGTCGAGCAGCGGCACGCGTTCGCCAGCCGCAGCCCGGAGGATCAAGAACCACACGCTCTGATCCGGCACGCGCATGAGGGCCCAGTGGCCGATCTCGCGCAGCTCACGCGACTGACGATCCAGGAACTCTCCTTCGACCCCGACCGCCGCGAGGTCCAACAAGACGTCCGCGACTTCGACGGAGGGATGGCGCTCGCCGTAGAAGACGAGCTTCTGCAAGACGTCCAGGTGCGTGAGCCGGCCGAGGTCGCGGTCACCGACGAAGCCGCCCCGCGCCGCTTCTCGCACATAGCGCGGCTGCAGCCGCGACTCTTCGCGCAGGAGGCCGCGCGGACCCAAGTCGCGCTGAACGTAGTCGTCGATGAAGGCGCGGAGCGATGCCGTAACGACGCGTTGTAGCTCTGCTACGGAGAGGTCTTTGGATTGGCCCTGTATTGACGCCGTCGCACACAAGAACAGGAACAGCGGGATGGTCGTACGGGACAACATCGGACTCCGTATCGAGACTAGTGGGGTCAAACCAAAGTGTAACGACGAAGGGCGCTGCGCGCGTTTCCCAGGGGTCCGAGCTGACGCTGGCTATCGCGCGGTCGAAGCGTCGCGCGAGAGCTCCCATCGAGCGATCGCGGGCCGCCAAATCACCGCAGCAGCTCCGCCACCTCGTCCGCCAACCACCTCCCGACGAGCTGGTTGCCGCGCACCGAGAAGTGACCGCCGTCAGAGAGGTAGAGGTCGTCAACCTGCCCCGCCCCGCGCAGCGACGGGGTCACGTCGAACGCTGCGATACCGAGGTCTTCGGCGACAGCCTGCCAACGACGCCGCGCGAGGCCAGGCTCATAGTCCTCGGGGGCCCACTGCCACGCCTGCAGCATGCGGCGACCCTTGCCCTCGTCGACGTGCGCGGACGTCGGCAGGATCACAAACAGGATCGGTCGACCCGCGGCGACTTCTTTGGCCTGGAGCAACGCAGCGCGCAGGTAGCCTTCCAGCCGCGGGATCACGGGCCCCGCGCCTGCCGCCCAGGCGTGGCCGCGGTCTCGCACGTCGAGGAACAAGCCGTGGCCGCGCTGCCCATCGAGCGGCAACCCAGCGGCGCGCTGCACCACCTCCGGCGAGAGCGTCACCGAAGCGAGCGGGGACCACTCAGGCTTGTTGGTGAAGATCCAGACCTCGGCCCACATCGCGAGACGGGAGCGGAACGCCAACCGCGTCCGCCAAGAGGTCTCCACCAGATCGCACATCGGCCACATGTGCAGTAAGCCGCCGTACACGGCGCGCGCTGGCAGCGCGTCGTCGATCGCGTCGTTGCCGAGATAACTGCAGATAACGAAGGCATCCGGGCCAAAGGCCCGGTCGAGCAACCGCATCCGCGCGACGGCGTGGGACACACCGGTCCCGGGCACGCCGCCGTTGCCGACCACGGCGTCGAGGCCGCCCGCTCGCAAGCGGGACTCGATGTGCGCCGGAAAAGTCTGGCCGTCCTCGACCCCGTATCCGAACGGCAGCGAGTCGCCGACGACCAACACGCGCCGCTGACCAGGGACACGCCCACGGAGCTCGGGACCGCGCATACCCAAGCTGTTGATGCTTGTGGCAGCAGGAGCGCCGTCGCCGTATTGCAGCTCACCATGGAAGCCCGGCGCCAACATCGGCGTCCCGTCCTCGCCCGCCGCATACAGGCCGACGTGCTCCATGCCGGCCATCGCCGGCGGGATCTCCCAGAACGCACGAAACGACAGCTCGAGCGCCCCGAGCGCAACGCACAGGCCGAGCATCAGCGCGAGCGACACGAACAGGCGACGGCGTCGCTGCGGCAGCCGGTGACGGGGAGCGCTTGGAAGTTCGGCCATGATGGTGCGCGTAGAGTGTCGCCTGCCCAGGCCGAACCGACCAGAGGGCACCTGGGACACGCCACCGGGCCAGCACGCCAGCAGGGCGCCCACCGGTCGGCGCGATCGCGATCTGAGCCGCCACTACACGCCGTCTCTGCTTCCGATCTGAGCCCGCGGCAGCTAGCGTCACAAGCATGTTCGGCTCGCGACCACACGACGGCCCGACAGAAGCGCCGCTCCCTCCTCGAGAATGGAGCTCGAGGGCGCGGGTGCTGTTCCGCTTCGGGGTCCTCTACTTTCTGATCTACGCGCACCCCTTCCTGCTCTCGCTGCTGCCGACCCCAACGACCGTCGCCGCGGTCTTCGACTACAGCGCAGAGTGGATCACCAGCACCCGCGTCGTCGACGCGGCGATAGAACATTACGAGGCGTGGCTCACCCGCGTGGAAGGATGGACAGTCGCCGCAGCAGCTGCTGCCTTCCTCGGACTCGACTGGCCGCTGGATCGCCCGGGCGATAGCGGGGACACGCTCTACGCCTACGTGCGAATGATGCTGCACTTTCTGACGGCGGCTGGGCTCGCGCTGCTGTGGACATGGCGCGCGCGACGCGGCGGCACCTACGCGCGCGCGGCGGCGTGGCTGCTGATCGCGCTCCGCTACTACGTCGCGAGCGCCATGCTCGGATATGGACTCATGAAGGTCCTGCCGACCTCGTCGCCGCCCTGGCTACCGCTCGATCGCCTGCTGGCGCCTTACGGCGACAGCAC
>NYVR01000161.1 GCA_002684655.1 Planctomycetota bacterium
CAGGAATCAATCACACTTTTATGTATTTCGACATCTGTTTTTAACAGGTCACATCGTATTTTTAGGCGTTATTCTAACAATAAACTTGAGCATATAGAGAAGTGTCGAGGAGGGTGCGTTCATGGAGGAATGTTAATCGGTAGTTGCCGTCTACCGATCGCTGCCACTGTCGATGCGTTTATGAGAATTAGTCGGGTTTACATTTGTGGTTGGTGTGTATGGTTGGTGTACGATATTCTTACGATACGAATGAAAGCATGCAGTAATAAAACACATCATATAGGAATATTTCAACGAAGCTAATCATTTTCTATTGTTTAAAAGAAATCTTTTTGACTTTTTGTTGTCCAGTGGTGGTGCCCCCCGCCTGGAAGCTGGAAGTTGACGATGAAGAGAAGGATGAACTGGTCTGCTTCATCGAGGAGAACTGGACAGACGACTGCTGCTGCTGACTGCTACTGCCTCCTCCGAACTGCTGCTTAGAAATGGTCGATGAGGACGAACTAGACGAAGACTGAGCGAAACCCTCCATCTTGACGGCGCCCCCTGGCGCTGACTGCAGCACCATCTGCTGTTGCTGCTGCTGCATTGGGGGAGGGAAAGCTGGTGGGGCCGGCGACCGCCTGGCTAGACCCGTGCCCAGAGCCTTGGTGGAGCTGGCAAAATCGGTCTTGGCGATGGCAGACGACTGTTGCGACCACTGTACCGTCGTCGACTTGCCCTGCTGCTGGACAAGATTGTCGGCGTCTGCTTTGAAGCCAACAGCCATGGAAGGCGCGGTGGTGAACTCTGCCTGGCCAAAAGGCATGGGACTAGCTCTTGCACTTGAGGTGGTCCGTACACCCATGATATCGGGATTCAGTTCAGCCCTGTCCTCGGGACCGGCTGAAGACGACCTGGTCAAAAAGGTCATTTTTCTGGTGCTGACCTGGCCAGTGCGGACGTTGCCGAAGCCGAAGCCATGCTGGTCGCCTGGCCTAGCTTCAGCTGTGTTGTAATATTTGAGCTCCACATTGGAACTGGTCATCTCCTGCTTCTGCCTCATTAGAATCTCCTGCTCTCTCTCCTTCAATTGCTGGAGTCTCTCCATCTCTTTTCTGCGAATCTCTTCCTCTGCATTGCGCTGCCGCTCCCTCTGGGACTCCAGAAGTTTTCTTTCTTCGTCCCTGACCCTCTTCTCCTCTGCCCTGTTTTGTTGCTCCTGCTTGGCCTTTTGAAGGGCCAACCGCTTCTCCTCCTTGAGCTTAGCATCCATCTCCCTCCTCCGGGCATCCTCTTCCGCCTTCAAGTGCTTTTGTGTGAGCAGCTCCTCCTGCTTCCTCAGCTCCTCTTTCCTTGCCTTCTCCTTCTGTTCGTGTTCAAGGAGTCTCTGCCTCATCAGCTCCTGCTTGGCCTTTTCCTCTGTGACTCTCATCTCTTCTTCCTTTTGGAGCATCTCCGATCGCCTCTTGCACTCCTCCAAGTAGCGATCCATCATCATCTTGGACTCTCTTTGAATCTTTTCCACTTCTTTGCGAATCATCTCCTCTCGCTTAGCGTTCAGTGCAGCGATCTCAGCCGTCGACATCACCTTTCCGTCCACCGAGCTCGAGCTAATCTCCAGCTTAGCCGCCTTGAACTCTTCCCTGCGCGCCAGTGCCTCTTGCTTCCTGATCATGCCGCTGGCTTGAGCCTGTTCGACTTGAACGTTTTTCCTGCTCACGTGTTGTGACATCTGCTGGGTCTGGGTCTGGGTCGTCGTGCTACTCTCCTGTTTGACAAACTCGTGTACCGTCTCTCTCTTGATGACCGTCTTGGAAGCATCTTTCTTGAAGTATTTGTTGACCAGCTCTTTCTGCTTTTCGGCCTTGGAGTCTCTTTCGACACTCCTGACTCGGGGAGAAATGTAGCCCCCTGTGTAGCTGTGCTTCGTCATTGCCTTGGTGTAAATTGGCCCCTGCATCTCCGTCAAGTCAGCGCGGTGTGTCCCGCTCTGCCTGTAGTGATGGCTCTTGTCCACCTCGTAGGTTGGCTTGTATTGGCCTTGCACCAAGTCTCGTTTGTGGGGCATGTCCAACTGGTGCTTGTAGTTGTGCCTGTGCTCCGTCTCTCGAATGGGGCCCGACATCTCCATAGAATGCGTTTTGGTGGCAAAGTCTTTGGTGTAGCCGTGCTTGGCGTCCACCTTGTAGATTGGCCCGCTCAGCTGCTTTTGCTCAATCTCTTTGCTGTAGTCAGCCGTGTACTGATGCTTGGCCCCGACGTTGTAAATTGGCCCGTGCAGGGTCGACCTCTCGGGGGTTGCCCGGACATCTGTAGGATAGCTGTGCGACGTCGGGACAGTGTAGATGGGGCCTTTGAGCTCTTTGAGCTCTGTCATGTGACCAAGAATCTCATTGAAGTGATGCTCAGTGTCGGTGTTGTAAACGGGCCCACACAACTCCTTCAGCTTGTGGACATTGGTCATCACTTCTTGGTAGCTGTGATTTTGTTCGATGTTGTAGACCGGTCCTGTCAGTTCCCTCAAATCAGCAATGTGCTTCTGGATGTCATTGTAGCGGCTCTTGCTTTCAACATTGTACACTGGACCTGTTAGTGTTTTCAAGTCAGTCAGCTTCTTTTCAATCTCTCCAAAGTGGTGGTCTCTCTGCACCTGATACACGGGACCAGTCAAATCTTTCTTGAGTTTGTTAAAGTGTTGGGTCATCTCGGTGTACTGATGCTTTCTCTCAATGTCGTAAATGGGCCCTGCCAACGTGCCCAGGTCAGCTATGTGACGTTCAATCTCTGTGAAATGATGTCCAGCATTGCAGTCATAAACAGGCCCAGTCAGTGTTTTCAAATCCAACAGATGGGCTTCAACTTCTTGGAAGTTGTGGTCCCTATGGCACTCATATACTGGTCCTGTCAAAGTCTTCAAGTTGCTGACATTCTTTTCCAACTCTTGGAAGTTATGCTCTCTGTTGCACTCGTAAATGGGTCCCGTAAGTGTTTTCAAGTCACTTAGATTTTTGTCTATCTCATTGAAGTTGTGAGCCCTTTCAATATGATAGATCGGGCCAGCAAGACTCTTCAGCTCTGCAATGTGCATTTCAATCTCTCCAAAATGATGGTCTCTGTTGATGGTATAAACAGGTCCTTGGAGAGTTTTCAGATCAGCAATATGCTTGTTGATCTCAGTGAAATGATGATCTGCATCAATGTGATAAACAGGTCCTGCCAGGTTGGTCAGCTGGTCCAGTTTCTTTGATACCTCATTGAAGTGATGCTGCCTCTCAATATCATAAACTGGGTAGTTGAGTTTCATGCCAAGGCTGATCTGATCTGTTAAAGGCATGTAGTTGTGAGGTCGCTGTATGTCATACACTGGGTAGTTGAGTTGTTGCAATCCAGCCACATGGCTTTCGATTTCCTTGAAGGTATGATCGCGGTCAATTGCATAGACAGGCCCCGTCAGGTTTTTCAATTTGTCCAAATTTTTCTTTATCTCATTGTAATGATGGGAGCTTTCAATGTTGTAAACAGGTCCAACAAGCTCTTTCTTGTCCAATTGATTTGGCTCATACTCTGAGAAGTTGTGCTGCCTGTCGATGTGGTAAATAGGTCCACTCAGGGTCTTCAAGTCAGCCAGTTGTTTCTCAATCTCATTGAAGTGATGTCCACTTTCAATTTCATACACGGGTCCTTGGAGGCTCTTGAGGTCTGCAATCTGCTTCATGATTTCTGTGCAGTGATGACTGTTGTCAATCTGGTAAACTGGTCCTGCCAGTCTTTCCTGTCCGATTGCCCGTTGAGGCATTTCATTAAAGTGGTGCTGTCTGTAGATATCATAAACAGGGTAGTTCAGTTTAAGTGCTTGAGAAATTTGGTCTGGACTTGGCATGTAGTTGTGTGGCCTTTCAATATCATAGACTGGATAAGTTAGTTTCTGTAGTCCAGAAATGTGAGCCTCCATTTCCTTGAAGCAATGATCCCGATCAATTTCATACACAGGGCCTGTCAGATTCTTGAGTTTGTCCAAGTGCTTGTTGATTTCATTGTAGTGATGTGAGCTTTCAATGTTGTAAACAGGCCCAACTAGGTCTTTCTTGTCCAATAGATTTGGTTCATATTCTGAAAAGTTGTGCTGCCTGTCAATACGGTAAACAGGTCCACTCAAGGTCTTCAAGTCAGCCAGTTGCTTCTCAATCTCGTTGAAGTGATGACCACTTTCTATTTCGTACACAGGTCCTTGGAGGCTCTTGAGGTCTGCAATCTGCTTCATGATTTCTGTGCAGTGATGACTGTTGTCAATCTGATAAACAGGTCCAGCCAATCTATCCTGTCCAATCGCCCGTTGAGGCATTTCATTGAAATTGTGCTGTCTGTAGATGTCATAAACAGGATAGTTCAGCCGTAGAGCTTGAGAAACTTGATCTGGACTTGGCATGTAGTTGTGTGGTCTTTCAATGTCATAGACTGGATAAGTGAGTTTCTGTAGTCCAGAAATGTGAGCCTCCATTTCCTTGAAGCAATGATCCCTATCAATTTCATACACAGGACCTGTCAGATTCTTGAGCTTGTCCAACTGCTTGTTGATTTCATTGTAATGATGAGAGCTTTGAATGTTATAAACAGGACCAACAAGGTCAGTCTGCTCCAAAGGATTGGGTTCATACTCTGAGAAATTATGTTTTCTGTCAATGTGGTAGACTGGTCCTTTCAAAGTTTTCAAGTCTGCCATGTTCTTCTCAATCTCATTGAAGTGATGGCCACTCTCTATCTCATAAACTGGTCCTTGCAACGATTTCAGGTCTGCAATGTGCTTCATAATCTCCTGACAATGATGAGCACTGTCAATGTGATAAACAGGACCCTCAAGTTTCTCTTGTCCACTTACTCTTTGAGGAACTTCTGCAAAGTTATGCTGTCTGTAGATGTCATAGACAGGATAGTTCAATCTCAGAGCTTGAGAGACCTGATCTGGAGTTGGATGATAATTGTGTGGTCTCTGGATATCATATACAGGGTAATTGAGATGCTGAAGACCCGAAACATGTGTTTCAATTGATTTGAAGTGATGATTGCGGTCAATCTCATACACTGGTCCTGTCAGGTTCTTCAACTCAACAAGGTGCTTGTTGATTTCGTTGTAGTGATGAGAGCTTTGGATATTGTAAACTGGGCCAACCAGGTCAGTTTGCTCCAGAAGATTTGGCTCATACTCTGAGAAGTTGTGTTTTCTGTCAATCTTATAGACAGGACCGCTGAGGCTCTTCAAGTCAGTTAGTCGTTTTTCTATCTCATTAAAGTGGTGGCCGCTCTGAATTTCATACACAGGTCCTTGGAGAGACTTCAAATCTGCAATGTGTTTCATTATCTCTGAGCAGTGGTGAGCACTGTCAATATTGTAAACTGGACCCGCCAAATTGCCTTGGGGTCCCACCCTTTGAGGTAGTTCATTGTAATGGTGATTCGACAGCACCTTGTAGACAGGGCCCTGCAGTTTTTCCAGTCCTGACACATGCTGTTCAATCTCGTTGAAGTTGTGCTGTCTTGCAATTTCATACACAGGTCCTGTGAGTTGTTTGAGCTCCTGAATGTTTGACAATATGTTTTGGAAGTGATGATCTCTCTCAATATTGTAGACAGGACCGTTCAGGTTCCGTAGTTCCTGAACATTCTTTTCAATGATATTGAAGTGATGGCTGCTGTCAATGTCATATACAGGCCCTTTGAGTTCCTTGATCTCGTTCAAACAGGAGACAACTTCGGCAAATCTATGGTCTCTCTTGATGTCATAAACAGGACCTTGCAAATTCCTCAAGCCGTCGACTTTAGTCATGACCTCATTGAAGGCATGAGCTCTACCAACTTCGTAGATAGGGCCGGTAAGTTTCTTGATCTCGTCAACATGCTTCATGATGTCCTTGTAGTGATGCTGCCTGTCAATGTCATAGACTGGTCCCTTTAGGGACTTGAGACTATCAACATTGTCTAAGATTTGTTGATAGTGGTGGGCAGCATCTATTTGGTAGACGGGACCCTGCAGTGCCTTGATCTTGTCAACGAGGGGGCCCATGTCTTGATAATTGTGTTTGCTGTCAATTTGGTAGACTGGGCCAGTCAGGTTGAGCAGTTTTTCACCCAAGGCCTGAATGGTGTCGTAATGGTGGCGGAACTCGACAGGGTCGTAAACTGGGCCTCTCAGCTCCTTGATTTTGATTAGATGTTTTTGGATTTCATTGAAATGGTGTCCCCTATCGATGTTGTAAACTGGTCCAGTCAGGTCGTTGATTGATTCGGGTTGGGCCGTATACTCATCATAATAGTGACGCCTGTCAATTTTGTAAAC
>NYVR01000162.1 GCA_002684655.1 Planctomycetota bacterium
AAGAATTTCCATATCAGATATTGTTTCTGTATCGGAAGTAGATCCAATAATTGAAAGTTGGTTAGCTTATTTTGATGATAGTGCTTTTGATGGAGGTTTAGATATTCTTTCTCCAAATTCGAGTGCCAAAGCGGCTCTTGCTTTACAGAATGCTTTACAAGAAGAAAGTGAAAAGAAACAACAGAAAGTCATGGAAGAAATTGCTAGAAAAGAAGCAGAAATAGAAGCAAAAGTTGGAGCTGAAGGTGAGGTTGATACAGAAGTTCTCAATCAAGAAGAAGTTCCTGAGGGTGCTTCAACATTAATCAAACCAAAATTTGAGTATGTATCAGATGTAGAAGAAATTTTTAAGGCTAGTCCGAAACCAAATGAAGTTAATAATAATTTCTTACCATCCACTGAAGATGTTGTCAATTTATTAACACCATATACAACTCCTAATGAAGAACCTGTCAAAGTTAATCGAACTTTCCCTGCATCATCGCTTTCTTTAGAGTGGGTTCATGCATATTCCGGTTTTACCGGTTCTGCAAGATATACTGCGAATGGAGATATTGTTTATCCTGCAGGAAATATGGCAGTAGTTCATAAAAAAGCAGATGAAGAAGCTGAACGTCCTGCTCCAGTGCAGCTGTTCCAATGTGACCAAATTAATCCAATTTCTAGTATGGCAATTTCTAAAAATGGAAGAATGGTTGCTACTGGTTGCACTTCTACTAATACCTCTGCACCTACAATCACTATATTTGATACAAAGACAGACGCTCTAAAAACAAAACAGATATTCGTTGGAAGACATAGTGGGACTATTTCCTCTTTAGATTTTTCTGCAAATGGTAATTATTTACTCTCCGTCTCAACTTATGAAGGTATACATTCTTTATTAGTAATTTACGACGTAAGTTCCGGAAAAGCTGTCTACTCGAGTAAGTTAGTAAAAGAAGTAATCTTTGAAGCAAAATTTGATATCGATTCATATGCATTTGGTGCTTGTTCGACCCAAGGAGTATCCTTTTGGTCGCATATGAAAGGAAACGATTGGAAAAAAATGAAGGGAATTGGTTCTAAAAAAGAAAATTCCCTTGTAAAAGTCTTAGCACCGTTCAATAAAACTGCCTTGTTTCTATCTGGTTGTGAATCTGGATCATTAGCAATATGGGAATGCCGTAATTGTGTAACATTAGTTGGAAATGCCCATTCTGCGGCCGTAGAAATCATTCATTTTTCGTCTCCTGATGAGCTCATTCTCTCCGGTGGGAAAGATAATAAAGTTCGCATTTGGAACACTATGTTGACTCCAATGTATGTTATCGATACATTAGCAGTCGGTCTACCATCAACAGATGTCACACCCATCTCGGTAGAATTTGCAACCAGTTCTAATGGCAAAAAAATATTATTGGGTACCAAGGGTGGAGAGATTTTCGAGATTGCGATGGAAGAGAGTGAAGAGGCTGAAGATCCAGAAGCATCAAATCCAGTCCCTGTATGGAAAATTGCCTCAGAGGATGGAGCACCTATTGTTTCATCCCATTCTAAAGGGGGTATTTATGCCGTTGCTTGTTCTCCATCCAATCCTGAGTATGCTTCTATCGGTGGTGATGGAATTTTACGAATTTGGGATAAAGACGCTCATTCCATGAAAACAAGTGCTGCTATGGCTGGTCCAGGATATAAATTAGATTACAGTCCAGATGGATCGTCAGTAGCCGTTGCAATTGTCTTGAAGGATACATCAGTAGTCCCCGCAGCTCTTGCTACTCGGGTAGATATTGTCAGTCTAGATTCTTTCACAACAACGGGTACTATCGGTTCTCCATCTGATAGTGCTCTTATTTCTTATATGAAATATTCTCCGGATGGAGCTCTTTTGGTGACAATAACTAAAACCTCTCCTAATACAGTTGCTGCACATAAAATTGGATCAGAAGGTACATGGGAACAGGCTTGGACAATAAGTCCGTTTGAAAGTGAAGAATGTACCGACTTTGACTTTGCATCAGATAATTCCATGATTAAAGTATCAAATACCTCCGCCAGTCAAGTTGTTTTCATCTCTTCAACCGATGGAAGTCTTTTAACAGATTCAGAAGTCATAAAAAGTGCAAGTTGGGCTTCTTCTTCGTGTCCTTTGTCTCTTGATACATATGCAGTATCCAAGTTTCTTAATGAACAACCACAAATAATTTCTACGTTGGGCCCGGTAGTGACTGCATTAAAACCTTCTTCGAATCAACTTCTGATGTTTAACAGTCCAGTAGATGAAGGATCATTACCAAATTCTATTGAAGGTAATGCTTCTTCCATTACTTCCCTTTCGTTTACTCCAGAGAATACTCATATGGTAACTGTAGGTTCTACCGATCAATCTATTCTGCAATGGGCTATTGAAGTTGATGATGCTGTCGATTCAGGTGATGAAGCTGAAGAAGGAGAGGAGGAAGATGCTGAAGAAGCAGAATTGGATGAAGATGGGAACCCTATTATTCCCCCTGAGCCCGAATCAGATGATGAGAAAGATCCACTGGATGGAGCGGAAATCAATTCATCTTTTAAAACTTCAAACATATCCAATATTTCTAAAAATACTGAAGGAAAAGTCAACTGGCAAAGTTCTGTTGTACAGCCACAAGATATAGAGGTTTCATCATCTTTTTCGAATCAACCACAAGAAAATCTTGAACTTACTTGGATTTATGGATTTTCTGCTGATATGGGCTATAATAATGTATTTTACAACGTAGATGGACATATAGTCTACCCTGCTTCTTCATTCATTGTTGTCTTTGATAAGGTGGAATGGAATCAAAAGCATATTTGTTGTCATCAGGGAGAGAACAAAGTTACTTCATTGGCAATGCATCCAGATAATATTCATGTTGCCTCTGGAGGTAGTGGATTATATCCTTCTATCTGTGTATCAAATTCCTCAACCACAAAAACGGTTATGTCTATGAAGTTTGAAGAAGAAGCTTATGGAATTACTGCTATGGCATTTTCCCCCACTGGAAGTGTTTTAGTTGCAGCAGGTATGGATTCGCTACATACGTTATATTTTGTAAACTGGGAGTCGGGAACTTTACGAAACAAAGTTATCAGTGGTCCTCAAAAAGTTCTGACTTTAGTTTATTCCCCTGATGGTACAAAATTATTACAAGGTGGAGTAGATCATTTTTCGATATGGAATGTACAGGGGAGAAATGCTTCGTCAAAAGTGGGAATATTTGGTAAATCTGCCGGAGCAAAGCGATCAACTATCGTAAGCGGTTGTTGGGTAGGAGGAGAAGCGATTTTAGCATCATCAACTGGGCAGGTATATACCTGTGAGGGTAGAAAAGTAGCTAATGCGAATGCTGCACATAAAGGAGGTGTTTCTTCTATTGCAGCTTTTCCTTCACCTGATCCAGAGGCAGCTGCAGAAGGTGCACAAATTCTTATTACAGCAGGTAAAGATGGCATTGTAAAAGTCTGGGATGGTGTCGAAATGGGTGAAGCGAGCGGTGAATATACAATCCCTTCATTTCAGTACACTACCCCAATGCCTATGGGTATCCGATCTTTCGCGCGTTCTTCTGATGGGAGAAAATATCTTGTTGGTACAACAGGAGGAAATATTATTGAATTATCTACTGTAGATGGGTCAGAAATGAATGAACAACCACTTGTAACTGGATCTTGGAAAAGACAAGCAACTGGCTTGACTACCCATCCGGTTCGAACTGAATTTGCAACAGTTGGAGAAGATCGTATCCTCCGTATAAATTGTATGGCAGAGAAAAAAGAAATTAATGCTTTAGAATTACCATCTCGTGGACGATGTGTTGACTTTGCACCTTCTGGTCTCTTCTTGGCAGTAGGAACTGCAGGAGAACCCATTGGTGCTACTTTAGAAGAAGGTCAAGAAGTAGAAAAGGGAATGGTCTTAGTAGTTTCGTTGATGGAAGAGTCTCTTCGAATAACTCATAAAAAGTCGGATGCTAAAGGACCCATATCATGTTTAAAATTTTCTCCAAATGGAAAAATGCTTTGTGTTGCATCAGAGGATAATAATATGTATGTTTACGATGTCTTGCTAAATTTCCGTCTTCGTTGCACATTATCAAATACCCATACAACACCTGTAGTCAACATTGATTGGGATACAACAAATAAAGTCATTGCTTCACTTGATGCAAGTGGAATAACATCATACAGCTCTTCTAAAACTGGCGAAGCCTACGATGGAGAAGATATTCCAAAACTTAGTTGGGCTACAATGACAAGGACTAAAGCATTTGGAACCAATGGTTCTTATATCTCTGGAGTAGCACCAAATGCTGTCTGTGTTTCACCAGATAATGGCGTACTGGCCTCTACTTATAGTAATGGTAATGTTGCACTTCATCGTTATCCAGTACCAGGGTCAAAAGCTTCAGGTAAAATTTATCAAGGACATTGCCCTAATGTAGGTCAATTATCTTTCTCTGTGGAAGGGGACTACTTGGTAACCCTTGGTGCACAAGATAAGTGTTCACTCTTATGGGAAGTAAAGAGACCAGAGAGTGCAACAAGACCATTTCCTGAAGAAGTTGTTGATGCTACTTTACTACACGAAGCTCAACTTAAGGCATCATCAGGAGATAATTTTGTAGATATAAAACCTCAGGGTGCAAATGATGTAGCAAGAATCTTTGGTTATAACGCCAGCAGTTTCCGCTCAAACATGTTCTATAACTTTAAAGGAGCATTAGTATATGCTGCTGGTAGTTATGGTGTCGTTCGAGAGAAATCAGAGAGTAGAATGATGACCTGTTCTCATGACTCTTTGATTACTTGCATGGCACTTTCTGAGAATAAAAAGCTTGCAGTATCTGCGACCGAAAATGGTAATGCAGTTGTATGGGACACCTTAACTGGAGAAAAGTTAACCTCTTTCGAAGTTAATGACAAAGACCCTGTTCGTCATGTAGCCTTTAATCCAGATTGTTCCAAAGTAGCTTTCATTGACAGTAATTCTTTGTCGGTCTTTGTTTCCTACTCTGGTAATTGGACAGAGAGTGCTGGCCCTGTGCGAATAGCTCGCTCTGAATTAGATGATACTATACCGTTAACGTTCTCTTTTCCTGACTTGGATGACATCTCTTTAGTTACTGGCGGAGTTGGATTTCTACGTTTATGGACCCTTCAGGGAACAAATTTATCATGGAATAATGCTATTTTTGGGGAAAATGGAGGTTTACCTTCTTCAACCTTTGCAAGTGCTTCGGTTAATGGTTCTGTCTTTACAGGATCAAATGAAGGTATACTAAATGTATGGTACGGTAGCGAATGTCTTAAATCTACAAAAGCACACAGTACTGCCGTTATTGCTCTAGCTTCTCTACCTGGAACAAGCGAAAAAAAATTAGTTTCTGCGTCAGCAACGGAGGTCAAATTTTGGAATGCTGATCTTGTTTTACTGCAAACAATTCAAATTCCCGCTATTGTTCATCCTATTTCGGCTATTTCTGTTGATAAAAATGTCACAAAATTAATAATTGCTGATCTTTCCTCTACAGTTACAGAAGTTTTATTAGATACTGGAGACTTTTTACCTATTTTTGCCTCTGTACCAACCTCTGCTCCTATCATTAGCAAAGCAATCCATCCATTAGATGCAGATCAAACACTCGTATCTTATGCTGATTCATCTATTGCTATGATATCTTTGTCCAAATGTTCAATATTAAGCTCGTCAAAATTAGGTAGTCCTATTGATATGATAACTTTCTCTGATGATGGATCTAGAATTGCATTACTCAACTCTGTTGAAGGTATTTTAACAATAGCAGATAATGGACCTCTTAAGATCCAAAATGCAATAAAATTACCCTCAGGAGGAAATACAACACCTATTTTTATGAAATTTTCGCCAGATAATAATGCGTTATCTATTTCTTTATCAGACGAACGCGTTTTGTTATATGAAGTTCCTTCTTTTCAAGAAATTGAGGAGGTTGCAGAAGATGAGTTATGGGCTAGTTTCTCCAAAGGCAATTCTTTCTCCTTGGAGATAGGATCTTTAACCTTTGGAAGCGGTGGTACTTTATTAATCTGGGAAAATTAAGGAATTACCTTTAGTTTACTTTGGATCAATATAAAAAGTAATATGCTGTCGTGAATAAATCATGTAAGACAACTTTTTTTCTGCTTTGCAAAGAAAATAACCTGTTTGTATAATCAATTTAGTATCATCACAAAGATCACCTAAATTATGTTGCCACTCTAATCCGATCCATTTAGAAGAAATCAAGCAATTTCTAAACGTACAAATAAACAAAAAAATAAAACATCAAAAACAGACGGGGGAAAGTAGCAGTTTTATTATTTGTAATTTAAAGAATTCGAAATAGAAAATCAAAATGAAAGAAAATCTTGAAGAAAAAAAAGATACTTAAATAGAAATGTTATTTAAATCACAGATACCACTAATTCAAGATATAAAATAAAGCTTAGTTTTTAAATTAGTTGTAG
>NYVR01000163.1 GCA_002684655.1 Planctomycetota bacterium
CGAACTGGAGCAGCTGCTCGCCACCACGAGGCGGTGGAGCAACCGAGTCCTGGCCGACCGGTCGATGCAAGTGACAAAGCCCCGCGCTGGGGATGAGGTCGCGGGCGCTCCTGGCGAAGGCTGGGCCGCGGACGTGTTGGCCCGCGCCGCAGCGCGTTATGACACAGCAACGCAGGTCAACGGCCCGCTGACACCGGACGAGCGGCTGCCCAGCGTCTGGAGCGCTTCGTTCCGAACGCGTGAGCAAGCGCGGTCCGCCAGCGGCCGCTGAACGTCTGCCGCAGCTCAGCGACGAAACGCGTCTTCAACGGCCGCGCACAGCACGTGCACGCAGACTAAGTGGCTCTCCTGGATGCGGGCGGTGCTCGTTGAAGGAACGTGCACCGCGACATCGGCGAGCGCGGCGGCCGCCCCGCTTTTTTCGCCGCAAAGGACCGCAGTCCGGATGTTCATTTCGCGCGCCTTCGCCATCGCCGCCACGACGTTCTTGCTGCCCCCCGAGGTCGTGATCCCGATCAACAGGTCCTCGGGCTTGCCGACCGCCTCCACTTCACGGGCGAAGACTTGCTCATAACCGACGTCGTTAGCGACCGCAGTGAGGCTCGGCACCGAGTGGCCGAGCGCGATCGCCGCGTAGCCCGGTCGCTGCTTATCCTCGAACCACCCCACCAGCTCGCCGACAGCGTGGGCTGCGTCGCAAGAGCTGCCGCCGTTGCCGCAGAGCATGATCTTGCCGCCTTGGCCGATCGCCGCGACCGCCGCCTGACAGAGCGCCTGCAGCGCGTCGGTGCAGGTCTCGAGGAAGCGCTGCTTCGTGAGGATGCTCTCCTCGATAGTCGCGCGGATCTTGTCTTGGGTCATGGCTCGTCGATGACCTTAGCCGGGATTCATCGCGCATGCACGGCTGCGAGCGCTGCGTCGACGTCGACGGAGCGCCCAGAGGCAGAGAGCGCGTCCCCGAAGGCCGCGACCGCCCGCGAAACGTTCTCGAGGCGCGCGCCGTGCCCCATCAGGCCGACGCGAAACACCTTGCCAGCGAGCGGTCCGAGGCCGCCGCCGACCTCGATCCGATGCCGTTGACGCAGGTGAGTTCGAAACGTCCCGTCATCTACGCCGTCGGGGTAACAAACCGTGGTGAGCATCGGCGTGGCATGCTCGACGGCCACCAACGGTTCTAGCCCTAGCAGCGCGAGGCCGCGGCGCAGCGCGGCAGCAACGTCACGGTGCCGGCGGAAGCGCGCCTCGAGCCCTTCGGCCTCGATCTCGTCGAGCGCCGCTTCCAACGCATAGACCATGCTGACCGGCGCCGTGTAGTGATACGAGCGCTCTGCCCCGAAGTAGCCGGTCAACAGCGTCGTGTCGAAGTAGAACGGCACTGGGTGCGTGCGCGCGCGAACGCGCTCCATCGCGCGCTCAGAGAACGTCACCGGCGCGAGCCCTGGCGGCACCGAGAGGCACTTCTGCGTCCCGCAGAACGCCGCGTCGACGCCGATCTCGTCAAAGTCCAAGGGCACCCCGGCGATGCTGGTGACGCAGTCGACCCCAAACAACGCGCCGGTCTCCAGCACGCCGGCAGCGATAGCCCGCAGGTCCGTAAGCACGCCCGTGCTGGTCTCGGCGTGGACAACTACGCAGAGGCGGGTCGGCGCAGCCTGCACGGCCGCGACGATGGCCGCCGGGTCGAGCGGCGCTCCGAACGGCACCTCGACCTCAACCGCGTCGGCGCCTGCGCGGCGCACAGCGTCTGCGAAGCGCCGGCCGAAGATGCCGTGGACACCCACGACGACGCGATCGCCCGGCTCAACCAAGTTGCAGACCATCGCCTCCATACCGCTCGAGCCTGTCCCCGCTAGAGGCAGCGTCAGCGCGTTGCGCGTGCCGAACAGCGTCCGGAGCCCCGCCTGAACTCGATCCAGCACCGGCGTGAACTCGGGGTCCAGGTGGCCGAGCAGCGGCCTCGCTTGGGCCCGCTGCACGCTGCGACTCGTGGGCGAAGGACCAGGTCCGAGTAGGAGCACTTCCTCAGATACGGCAGACATCGTGACTCATCAGGGGTCGCGCAGGCGCGCGGCGTCGTCGCCGCTCGCAGCGGGCGCCGTGCAGATTATGCAGACCGCGAGGTGGCCGGGGGCTGTTTTTCCGCCGCTGGCGAGACCGGTGGCTCGCCGCGGCCAGTCGCGGGCCCAGCGACCTCGCGGCAGCGCCTGCGTCGGACCTAATAACGCGACGCGACGTGAGCGCAGGCGGGAGCACCGCGGACCTCAGCGAACGGTCGGCCCGTCCGCGGAGCGCGCGCGCTGCGGGCCCGAGAACCACGACGCCAGCTTTTGGGCCAACCGACGTCCGCGCGGATGCGTATGCACGAGATGCTGAAAGTGACTGCGCCGAGAGAGCTCATGCGCGACCCACGCGCGACGCTGCGGGGCCTCCTCGTAGAGACGACCAAACCACCGCGCGCTCTGTTCGAAGTCCGCGTCGAGGCCATAAGCGAGCGCTAGGTTGAAGAGGGCGTGCGCAAACTGCGGCGCGGATTCAAGTGCGCTGGATTCGACGACCTCCAGCAGCGCGGAGATCGCGGCGCCGCGATCGCCCTCGTCGAGCAGAATATTGCTCAGGTGCAGGCGCGCGTACGCGCACATCGTGGCGTCCGCCCCGCGAGACAAGACCAGCCGGAGCTGCTTGCGAGCCAGCGCGCGCTGCCCGCGCGCGTAATGGACGAGTCCGAGATAGATCCGCGCGTCGTCCCGGCTCGAGTCGAGCGCGAGGGATTCGCTCAGCAGGCGCTGGCCGCGCGCGAGGTTCTCGTCCGGCGTGCGAAGACCGCCGTCGAAGAGCTCTTTCGCCGGGACCCACTCGGTGGCGTCGCGGCCGCTGCAGGCGATCTCATCGATGAGCGCGCGGCCGCGGGCAACGGCAGCGGGCAGGGGCATGGGCTCTTCGGCGACGAAGCGTGAAAACTCGGGCGACAGACCGAGCAGCACAAAGTTCCGCCCGAGTTCGTAGAGGACGCGACCCAGCTTGCGCTGGTCGCGGGCGAGGTCGGCCCGCCAAGCCTCGTCGTGCTGATGCTCTCGGTGCCGCTTAGCCGCGCCCCGGCCTTCGCGCCGCGGCGCCGCGAGGCGTCGATGCAGGCCCGCCTGTCGACGAATCCCCTCGAAGAACCGCCGACAGGTCGGGCAGGCGTCCGAGTGCATAGTGACACGCCGGACGCCGGCAGGGTCGAGTTCTCCGTCCAACATGGCCGACAGATCCACTTGGATCTGTTGGCAGAGGTCGTGGTCACGGCCTGGTTCAGGCCAGCAGTGGTGCGAAGCGGGATGCATCAAGTCTCAGCACCCCACTAGGAGCGTCAGGTGCTGTGGTCACACAAACTTGTGGATGAGACAGAACTGCGACGATCGACCGAGCGAGGCATGACGCCTCCATGACCCGCGGGGCGGCGCCTTGACAGGGCGCCGGCACGTGGCGCGGTCGCGGCGTTCACCGCGTCGAGGCGCTCTCCCGACTTTCGGAGCTCCGTCAGAGAGAGCTCCATGCCGCGAAAGATCTTCCTTCGCCCGCGGAAGATGACCATCTTCAGGTTCTCGAGCCGGATCCCCAGCGCTTCAGCCGTATCCCGGTACGAGCAGCCCTCGACCTCGACCATAGTCAACGCGCGTCGCTCCTTTTCGGAGAGGCGCTCGAAGTGCATCAGGTAGAGCTGCAGGTAGATCAGGAAGGCTTGGTTGACCGTTTCGGCGCGCTCCGAGAAGCCAGCCGCGCGGTCCGGCCGCAGCGTCTGCTGGTCCTCAGGCTGGGTGTGCTCCTCGTCGATCGACGTGAAGCACGACCTGCGCGCGTGTCCTTTGAGGGACTTGATCAAAGTGTTCCGGGCGATGCGGTGGCCCCAGCTACGGAACGCATCGGCGCGATCCGCCAAGAAGCGCCCGGGGTATCGGTAGATGTTGAGCCAGACCTCCTGCAACACGTCCTGCGGGTCGACGCGGTGGTAGGAGCGGCGCAGGTTGCACTGGATGGCGTGCAAGAAGGACGCGCTGTTCAGTTCGAACAGGAGCGCAAAAGCAGCGGCGTCACCCGTGTCCTTGAACGTGTCCATCAGACAGGTGCTGACCCAGTCGATGAACAGTTGGTCGGTCGCCACCGAGGAACCCTCGGTGGGCGGCTTCCCGTTGCCCAAGGCCTCCAGGGCGGGGCTGCCAGTTCGCTCCCACAACTCGACGAGGCGCTCGCAGAGCTGCTCTCGATCGACCGAGGTGTGGTTTACGTACAACATGGCGGAGGCGTGTATCTGGCGTCGCGGGGCTCCCGCGATCTCCTGATACAATTGCATACATCGATGTCTCTGAAAAGTAACCTTGGTAGATTTCCGGTACATTTCTGCGGCATCCCGGAAACATTCCAGGCTCTTTCAGCTCCGATCGAACCGCAAAACCAGCCCAGCGACCCCTAAGCCGAGCCCATCCGGCGCGACGGAAACATCGCACCGGTCGGCCGCGCGGCGGAAGTCGTCGACCAAATCAGGGTCGACCGCCCCACGGGGCTCTGCGGCGCTCCGTATCCGCACCACCAGTTCACGGCCGACGCCGTTCACAGAAACGGACCGCAAACCCTGCTCCCCCGAGCGCATCCAGACCACTTCGAGCGCGAGGTCCACCAGCTGACGTATGCGGGAGCGGTGCCCCCAGATCCATGCAGGGCCCGCAGCTTCGACGGCGATCGAGCGCCCCGGTCCAGCGGCGGCCGCGACCTGCTCGCAGAGCGCCGCCAAATCCAGCGGAGCTTGGCCGGACCGAGCCCGGCCGGCCTCCGCGGCGAGGTCCTCCTGCACCGCATCGCACCACCCGACCACTTCGGAGAGCCCCCGCGCCGCGCCCTGGAGCTGCGCGCGGGTGTCTTCCTCGACGCCGCTCTCGAGCCGCGCGATGCGCTCTCGGAGCTCTGCGAGCAGCTGCTGCATGCTCTCGGCCCGCAGCTGAAGCCGCGCCCCGATGGCCTGGGCAACGGACTCCGACAGACCGGGCACCGGCGCCGGTTCCAGCGGCGTCGTAATCAGCTGGTCCCGGCTGCCACGCGGTGGAGCAGGGAGCACGTAGCCACTGAGCTGACGCTGGGCGCCCTGCGCCCGAGCGAACTGCTGCGCGATGTCGGCGTTCATGTCGATGCCATCGACAGGTCACGGCCTACCCCTTGAGCGTCCGACCGCCATCCCTCCGGCAGCAACGGACATTGGCGGGCTGCCGCGTGCACGCTGCCGTCCGCGTGGGATAGCATGCGACCATGCGCGTCCGGACATTTGCATGGGTCGACCCAGCGGCCTCGCGGATCCCGCGGACTCCCACCAGAGCGCGGCTCCTGGCGGGCAGCGCCGGCGTCTTCGATGCAGCGGTCTACGCGCTGAGGTGACCGAGGCACCCCCGTGACCAGCACAAAACTTAGCCCCGAGACCGTACGGGAGGCCGCCGACGAAGCGGGCTTCGACATCGTGCGCTTTGGCCCAGCAGACCCGGGGGATCACGGCGAGCGCTTCGCCGACTGGATTGAACAGGGTCGTCACGGCGAGATGGACTACCTGACGAAGAATCAGGAGCGCATCGTCGACCCGCGCACGTGGCGACCCGAGGCGCGCTCTGCGATTTCGGCAGGCGTCGACTACGGCGGGCCTCCCGGCGAGTTACAGGGCGGCGGCAGGATCGCGCGCTACGCGACCGGCCGAGACTATCACCGCTGGCTCAAGAAGAAGGTGATGAAGCTCCGCGCGAACCTGGCGCAAATGGGTATGCCGGAGGAGTCCATGCACGGCGGGACGGACGCGCTGCCGGTCTTGGAGCGGGCGCTCGCCGTCCGCGCCGGCGTCGGCTTCCTCGCTAAGAGCTCGATGGTGATCTCGCCGTCGACCGGCCCCTACCTGCTCTTATCCGAGCTTCTGGTAGATCAGGAGCTGCCGCACGACCTGCCATCACCAGGTTCTTGCGGCAACTGCACCGCGTGCCTGGACGCCTGCCCCACCAACGCCATCGTCGCGCCCTTCCAGCTCGACGCGCGCCGCTGCCTGAGCTACAGCACGATCGAGCACCGCGGCTTCTCAGCGCCAGAGATGCGCGAGGCGCAGGGCGAGTGGTTATTCGGCTGCGACATCTGCCTAGAAGTCTGCCCGTTCACCGCGCGCAGCAAGCGCCGCAAACTCAGCGGCGCAGACCGCCCGGCCGAACTCCAACCGCACAAGGTCGTCGAGACCTGGACGCTGGTCGACGTCCTGGAGATGGACGAAGACCGCTACCAATCCGACTTCGTCGGCACCGCCATGCGCCGCGCGACCCGCAGCGGCATGCGGCGCAACGCCGCCGTCGTCCTTGGCAACCAGCGACAAGAGAGCGCCTTGCCGCACCTCATCGCTGCGCTGGCCGACAGCGACCCCGTCGTCCGCGGTCACGCCGCTTGGGCGATCGACCGCATCGAACCGCGTCACCCGAGCCTCGAGAAAGCGCTGAGGATCGAAGACGACGAGCGCGTGAAGCAAGAGCTGCATCGGGCGCTCAACCGCTAGCGCTGACGCCACCTCGCCCCGCGTAACGGCCGGGCGGGACCCCGCGAATCGTGATCAGCGATGCCGTGCATTCGCCGCGAGCGGCGCTCAGGCGGGGTAGAATGATGCAGTCTGGGGCTGCCGTCGAAAGACCGCGACCGTCGCGCATGAGCGACGACGCGCTGTAGCTCCCACACCACGGGCGTGTGCGTCGACGAGCGCCGCAGACGACGGCTCAACCGTCTCGTCATTGCGACGGTAGGACGTCGCCGGCTCGCGCGCAGTGCGCGCCTGCGACGCCAGATGAGCCGCCCTTGCCATGGCCCCGCCGCCGAAATCCAACGCCGTTTTCTGCGCTTGGCAAGCCGCTTGCTCTGGTCCGTTCGTGACCAACAACGACACCAAGATGGACGTCCCGACCAGCAACACCGAGTTCTACAGCGAGCAAAAGTGGTGCGACCAATGTCAGAGCTATGTCCGGTTCCTGATGAGCATCAACCACAGCTACTGCATCGACTGCGGCGGACGTGTCCGCCTGTTCAGCGGCGATGACAAGCGCTCGTTCCAAGACACCGTGCAGCGCCACAAGTGGCAAGCCAGCTAGATCCTCGCCGGCTCCCGACGCAGCCTCCTACCGTGGGGTAGGCTTCTCTGCTCCCGGGCGCCCGACAACCTGATCCCCGTAGACGGCCTGCCGGCCTCCTCCCGGCAGGCCGTTTGCATTTTAAGGCCACAGCATGCGTGACCGGCCGGCGGCAACGGCAGGCCCCCGCGCGACGCGCAGGCGGCCAGCGGCCGCGTTCAAAACGGCGCTGGACGAGTCGATCCGCCCGGATCTATCGTGGGCGGTCGATTTCCCCACCCACGCCGACGCAGGATCATCCAGTGCAGCTGTCCGACTTCCGAAACGAGCCGTTCACCGACTTCTCACAACCCGAGAACCAACAGGCCTTCGAGGCCGCGCTGAGTAAGGTGCGCGAAGAATACCTGGGCCGCACGTGGCCATGCTGGATCGGCGGGCAGGAGGGCGCCGGTAAGAAGACCTTCGAAGGCCGCGATCCGGGCGACCAAAGCCGACACATCGGGACCTATCAAGAGCTCGGCGCCGCGGAGGCCAACCGCGCGGTCGAGCAAGCCTATGAAGCGTTCCCGGAGTGGTCGCGCACCGACGTGCAATACCGCGTCGACCTCTTCATGAGAGCGGCGCAGGCGCTGCGCGAGCGCAAGCATGAGTTCTCGGCGATGCTCTGCTACGAGGTCGGCAAGTCATGGGCCGAAGCAGACGGCGACACGGCTGAAGCGATCGACTTCCTAGAGTACTACGCCGGGCAAATGCTCGAGACGGCGCAGCCGCAGATGGTCACGCCGGTCGCCGGTGAACACAACCGGATGACCTACATCCCGATCGGCGTCGGCGCCATCATCCCGCCGTGGAACTTCCCGCTCGCGATCATGGCGGGGATGACCGCCGCCGCGCTGATCGCGGGCAACACCGTCGTGCTGAAGCCCGCCGAGCAGTCGCCGGCCGTCGCCGCGATGTGGCTAGAGCTGATGCACGAGGTGGGGCTGCCCAAGAACGTGCTGAACTTCGTCACGGGCCCCGGCGAGGTCGTCGGCGCGGCGATGGTGAAGCACCCGAGGACCCGCTTTATCTCGTTCACCGGGAGCCGCCAGGTCGGCCTCTGGATCCACGAGCAGTCCGCTAAGGTCCAGAAGGGACAGCAGTGGATGAAGCGCCTCGTCGCCGAGATGGGCGGCAAGGACAGCATGCTGATCGACGCTGAGTGCGACCTCGACGCCGCCGTCGACGCGGTGATCGCCGCCGCCTATGGCTTCCAGGGCCAAAAGTGCTCCGCGTGCAGCCGCGCGATCGTGCACCAAGACATCTACGACGCGTTCAAGGACAAGCTCGTGCCCAAGGTCGCGGCGATCAAGGCGGGCCACCCTGCCGAGTACGGCAGCAACTTTGGCCCGGTGATCGATCCCGAGGCGCTCAAGAAGTCGAACGACTACATCAAGATCGGCAAGAAGGAAGGAACAATGCTGGTCGGCGGCGGCGACGCCCCGGACGGCGGCCACTACGTCATGCCGCACGTCTTCGACGGCATCGCGCCCGACGCGAAGCTCGCGCAGGACGAGGTGTTCGGCCCCGTGCTCGCGCTGATCAAGGTCAAGGACTTCGAAGAGGGGCTGCAGGTCGCCAACAACACCGACTACGGACTGACGGGCTCGGTGTTCACCGACAACGAAGAGCACAAGCAAGAGGCGATGGACCGATTCCACGTCGGCAACTTCTACATCAACCGCAAGTGCACCGGCGCGCTCGTCGGCGCCCACCCGTTCGGCGGCTTCAACATGTCCGGCACCGACAGCAAAGCGGGCGGCCCCGACTACATGCTGCAGTTCCTGCAAGCGAAGACGATCTCTGAGAAGATCAGCTGAGCGCAGAATCGGGTGATCAGCCTGGCTCCCTTGATGCCGCGACCGGCGGGTCACATCATCGCGACATGCTCCGCCACCTCGGTCGCTGCTCGGTCCTACCGGTGGTCGCTTGGATCACCGCAACTAGCGCAGCACAGGAGCCTGCGGGCGCGCCCCAGCTGCGGCCGCTCTATGGCCAGGTCATCGACGCGGACGGCGCGCCGATCGAAGGAGCAGAGGTCCACTGCGTCCTGCCGAACGAGGCCGCGCCCCGCAACCGCGGCGATTCGCACCTCGTCGTCACGACCGACGCACGCGGACGATTCCGCGCCGACATCTGTCCGTGCACACCGCACGTGGTGTGGGCGATCGGCCCGGACAGAGCCGCGCGCGTCTGCAGCAACGCCACCTGGGCTTCGAGCGGCAAGCTGATCGAGCTGCGCGCGGACCGCGCGCGCCCCGCCTGCGAGCTGACCATCACGGGGCTTGAGCGGTGGCAAGAGCTCGCGCCGTTCCGCGTCCGAGTAGCCATACAGTCCGTCGAAATCCCGAGCCTCGAATACCAGGTGAACGAAGACGGAACCTGCGCGATCGCGCCGCTGCCCGCAGGCCGCGTCCAGTTCGACGTCATCGACAAACACGGCCAGCCGCTGGGGAGCTACCGCATAAATGACGTGGGCGCCGCTCCGATCATCCGCGTCCCGCCCCCAGTAGAGATCCCGCTGCGAGCGATCGACGAAAACGGCGAGCCCTTAGCCGGCGTGACGATCTCCTTGAGGATCTACGGCGGCTACTCGACGAACCGACGCCTCACGCCGCCGCTGCCGCGGCGCTTCATCTTGCGCGAGATCGGCCAGACAGACGCAGAGGGCCGCTTAGTCGCGCGGATCGCGAGCGAGAAGGACCCCTTTAAGGTCCACGTTGGGCTAGGCGGGCCGGCGCGGACTTCCTTGATGTTCTTCGCCGACAAGGACGGTCACAAGAGCTCTCACTCAGGCTTCGTAAGCTCAAAGCCCTACCAAGATGGCAGGGTCACAGGCGACCCTGGGGACGTCGAGGAGGTCCTGTTCACCATGCCGAAGGCAGCGCCAGTCGCCGGCCAGGTGCGACTGGATCTGCAGCGTGGCGTCGCGGAGCAGCCCCTGCTGATACGCCTCGGGCTCCGCGTCGAGAGCGTCAGCGGCCAGGGCTGGTCCCATGAAGAGCGTCGGCTCTATCGCCGGACAGACGCGGCGGGGGCCTTCGTCCTGCCGCAGATAAACGGCAAGGTCGAGAACGTCGACGTCATCCTCGGCGGGGCGACCTCGCGGACCAAGTTGATGGCGCCGCCGCTGCAGCGACGCACGCCAAGGCGCGCGGCCAACTTTCACGGCATCCGCGATTACAAGGCGCAGCCGCTGCTCGTCACCGTCGGCGACCTACCGACGATCGACCTCCAAGTGGTGGACGAAAACAGCGGGCCCGCCAGCGACCTCGAGCTCATCTTTCTGAGCATGGAGAGCGGCGACACCCGCTTTGACGACTGGACCGCGCAAGCGACGACAGACAGCGCGGGGCGCGTCGCGATGATGCTCGAACGCGGCAAGTGGTTCGTCTTCGGCAGGAACGACCGACATATGGTGCAGCTCGCCATCGATGTAAAGGGCGACCAACAGCACACCCTGAGGCTGCAGCCGATGCCGACGATGCGCGGCAAGGTCGTCGACGCAGCCGGCGCCCCTGTAAGCGGCGCCAAGATGGCCATCCATTCATCAAGCTTCGGCGGCGACCGCGCGGCTGGGCTCGCCAGGATCGCCTTGCGCATGAACTGGAGGTGGATCAACGCCGTCCGCAGCGACGCCAACGGCGAGTTTCGCTGCGTCTTCCTGGAGCTCCCGCGCCAGACGTATCGGGCGCGCGTCCACGCAGAGGGGCTCCAATCCGAGCGGTTCCCCGTCGAGTCCAACGAGGAGCTCGTTTTGATCACCGTCGCAGACAAGAAGTAGCCACGATGGCCGACCGCCGCGAGTTCGCCGCTCATCACCGCCGCCTGCTGCAGCTCGAACGCGCCGCCGAGGTAGCGGAGGCCGAACGAGTCCTCGCGACTTGCACGGACCAAGAGCTCGTCGCGCGCGGCGCGACGCTGCTCCGCCTTGAGGTCGCGGACCTAGCCCCCGGGTTCGGCGGACGCCTACACGCCACGCTGCGACCGTCGCGCGGCGGCGACCTGCCGCCGCACCG
>NYVR01000164.1 GCA_002684655.1 Planctomycetota bacterium
CGTCCTCCTTGACCCAGCGCAGCACCATCCGCCAGTGGTGCGAGGCGCGGTCGCGGCGATCGGCTTTCTCGTATTTACGGGCCATCGACCGGTGCTGCGTCGCGAGCTTCTTCTCGAGGGCACGGTATTGGGACTGCAGCGGCTTGCCGTCGCTGCCTTTGCCGGTGTCCTTCGTCGGATAAGGACGCTTGGTGTCGAGCACCCAAGAGCTGCCGTTCTTGACGTATCCCAGCGCGGTCCAGGCGTCCTTGTTGTCGGAGTCGTAGAGCTTGATCGTCTTCAACCAGACGACTTTGGCGATGCGCGGGAAGCCCTTCGAGAACGCCTTCTTCGCGTAGGCGTTCAGCGCTTTGGCTTGGCGCTGGTTGAACTGGACTTCTTCGCCCTGAGCCGAGACCGGAGCGGTCGTGGCCAGCGCGAACAGGGATAGCAAGAGGGCTCGTCGGATCATGTACTGCGGACGCCGCGTTGGCGCGGTGGATTCGGACTCGCGGAGTCTACCGGGTTCTAGGCCTGCTGTGATTCGGCTTTGCGCGCGGATCTTCACTCGCCATACTGGTCGGCCCGAAATTGCGTCGAGCCCGCTGGTTGTCAAGGCGGCGCGATCGGGCCGAAGGACCCGCAACAGCACAGATCCCCATATGAGCAACGTCTACGACCTCGCGGTCCTGCGCGGCGACGGCATCGGCGCCGAAGTCGTCAACGAAGCACTAAAGGTCCTCGACACGGTCGAGCAGATCTATGGCTTCCAGACCAAGCGCGAAGACCTGCCGTACGGCGCAGAGCACTTCCTGAAGACCGGTGAGACCATGCCGGACGCTGCGTTCGACCGCCTGCGCGACATGCACGCTGTGCTATTCGGCGCGGTGGGCGATCCGCGCATCGAGGTGGGCAAGCTCGAGTTCGCGATCATCGCGGGTTTGCGCCACAAGCTCGACCTGTTCGTCAACCTGCGCCCGATCAAGCTCTACCATGAGTCCCTGTGCCCGTTGAAGGGCAAGCAGCCTGAGCACATCGACATGATGTTCTGCCGGGAGAACACCGAGGACGCCTACGCGGGCATTCACGGCGCGACCAAAAGAGGCAGCGCCGACGAGATCTCGATGCAGCAGATGCTGTATACGCGAAAGGGCACCGAGCGCATCATCCGATACGCCTTCGAGTTGGCCAAACAGCGCGGTCCGAACGGCGGACGCAGCAAGCCGAAGGTCTCGCTGGTCGACAAGGCGAACGCCGTCCGCGCTCAGGAGCTGTGGACACGCACGTTCCGCGAGGTGGCCGCCGAGTATCCGGACATCGACACCGACCACGCGTATATCGACGCGGCGTGCATGTACATGGTCAAGGACCCGGAGCGCTTCGACGTCGGCGTCACGACCAACCTGTTTGGCGATATCATCACCGACCTCGGCGCGGAGCTGGTCGGCGGCATCGGCATCGCGGCGTCTGGCAACATCCACCCGGGCCAGGTGTCGATGTTCGAAGGGATCCACGGCTCGGCCCCGGACATCGCCGGCCAAGACGTCGCCAGCCCGGTCGCTACGATCCTCGCGGCGGCCCTGATGTTGGATCACCTCGGCCAGCACGACGCCAAGACCGAGGTCGAGGCCACCGTGGCGAGCATGCTGCAGAGCGGCAAAATCCGCAGCTTGCGCGACGGTGAGCACCGGTGCAGCGAGCTCGGTGACCTGGTGCGCGACGAGCTGCTCGCTCGGGCGAAGTGATGTCTGCGACGGAGCCCCGTTGAGGCTTTCGGCCGCTTGGCCGTCGCGGGTCTGCCGAGCGCGCTAGGATCGCGCTGCCGGGCCCCGCGTACGAGAGGTTGGACACGCGCTCCGCGTTCTCGACCCATCATCGATTCGTAAGAGTCTGTTAAAATTGCCCTTACGTGTGATTCCGCGGGGCGGTCCGCGCCGCTGCTGGGCGCGACGCGGGGACGCGAAGGCTGCGCGACGTTGATCGGGACTTTTCCGTTACGTGGGGAACGTGCGCCGCGCGCGTTCATGGCTCATAAGTGGCGCAACCGTAGCGAACACTCCGATCGGTCGACTACCTTGGCCGCCGGACAACATTCCCCTTCAGGAGTCATGATGAGAACCCGAATCGCAACCACCCTGCTCGCGCTGGCGCTCCCGCTGGTCGCTCAAGATCCCGCCTCTGCACAGGTCGAGGCGGTCTTCTACAAGGCCTACTACCTCGAGAAGGGGCAGCGTGACTTCGCTGGCGCCATGGCGCTCTACCAGCAGTTCCTGGAGAAGGCACCCGAGCACAAGCTCGCGAAAGAAGCCGCGAAGCAGCAGTTCCGACTGCTCGACCGCACCGGCAAGACCAAGGAGCGCGACGCCTTCCAGGCAAAGTATAAGGACTTGATCGGTTCGCTGAGCTCTGGCGGGACTCGCCCTGCGCGTCCGGAGCGCGGCGAGCGCGGCGAGCGCGGCGAGCGTCCCGAGCGCGGTGGCCGCGGCGAGCGCGGTGGCTTCGGCGGACGTAGCGGCGGCATGCGCGGCATGATGCAGTTGATGCGCGCCGACGCGAAGGTCTCCGAGATGTCCAAGGAAGACCTGGAAGGCCTCAAGGAAGGGCTCGGCGCTGCCGGCGAGACCATTGAGCGCATGCGTCAATGGATGGGCGACGACGTCGCAGACAAGCTCACCAAGGCGTCCGACGACCTGAAGAAGGCGATCGACGAAGGCAAGATGGAGGAGGCCGACAAGGCCCTCAACGCGTTGAAGGAAGCGTTCCCGATGGGGCGTAGTCGCGGCGGCCGGGGCGGCGAGCAGGGCGGTCGACGTCGTGGTCGCGGCGGCGAACAAGGCGGCCGCGGCGGTGAAGGCCGCGGCGGCGAAGGCCGCGGCGGTGAAGGCCGCGGCGGTGAAGGCCGCGGCGGTGAAGGCCGCGGCGGCGAAGGCCGCGGCGGTGAGCGTCGCGGTGGCGGCGGCGGGATTTAGCGCCGCGTCGAATCGCTGAAACGGCCACAGGCGTGAGGCAAGGTCCTCCGCCTGTGGCCGTTTTGCGTAGAGCGCACGTTGGCGCCGCGGCGCGGATCGGGGAGCATGAGCGCGTGCCCCGTCCCCCGATCGACCCGGTCCAGCTTGAGGTCTTCCACCACCTCTTAGGCGCGTATTGCGAAGAGGCAGGCGCGCGCCTTCGGCTCAGCTCGATCAGCCCAAACATCCGCGAGCGCGCCGACTACTCCGTCGCTGTGTTCGATCGCGACGCATGCCTGATCGCGCAGGCTGCGCACATCCCCGTTCACCTCGGCAGCGCAGGGGCGGCGGTGCGCGCCGTGCGGGAGCGTCTGGACCTCGTCGACGGGGACGTCGCCATCCTCAATGACCCATACAGCGGCGGTTCGCACCTGCCGGACGTGACGATGGTGTGTCCGGTGTTTGTGGGCGGGCGCCGACCTGAGTGGTTCGTGGTCAATCGCGCACACCACGCCGATGTTGGCGGCGCGACGCCTGGTTCGATGGGGATCGCGCGCGATCTGTTCGCGGAGGGGTTGGTGTTGCCGCCGGTCCATTTCCGGCGGGCTGGTCGGCTGCAGCAAGACCTGCTTCGGATCCTGTCGCGCAACGTCCGCGGCGCCGATGAGCGCCTCGTGGACCTGCGCGCGCAAGAGGCGAGTCTTTCGCAGCTGGGCAACCGTATGACGGCGCTCGCCGATCAGCACGGTTTGGCGACCGTGCGCCGGACCACCGCTGCGCTGATGGACTACAGCGAGCGTGCGGGCCGCGCGACGCTTCGGCAGTTGTCACGCGGCACCTATCACGCGGCGGATCAGCTTGACGACGACGGCTTGGGCCATGGCCCGCTGTCGATCTCGCTGCGGCTCCGCCTGACGAGGGAGCGCGCTACGTTCGACTGGAGCGAGACCTGCGATCAGGCGCAGGGCGGCGTGAACGCCAACCGCGGGATCGCCATGGCCGCCTGTGTCTACGCGCTCCGCTGCTTATGCCCAGACCGATTGCCGACCAACGAGGGCCTGTTTCGGCTGCTGCGGCTGGTGACCCGTCGCGGCAGCCTCGTCGACCCGTCCTCGCCGGCGCCGGTCGCCGGCGGCAACGTCGAGACGAGCCAGCGGCTGGTCGATGTCGCCCTGCAGGCGCTGGCGATCGCCGCGCCCGATCGGGTGCCCGCGGCCTCTGCTGGCACCATGAGCAATCTGGCGTTCGGTGGGGTCGCCGGCGCCAACTGTGGGTTCGCCAGCTACGAGACGCTGCCCGGCGGGGCCGGGGCGAGCGCGCGCCAGCGCGGTCAGTCGGCGATCCAGACGCACATGACCAACACCCGCAACACTCCAGTCGAGGAGCAAGAGCGTCGGACGCCGCTGCGGGTCCGGGCGCTGTCCGTGCGCCGCAACAGCGGCGGTCGCGGCGCGCGCCGCGGCGGGGACGGGATGATCAAGGAGATCCAGGCGCTCGAGCCGCTGCAGGGCTCGTTCCTCGGGGAGCGGCAGCGTCGAGGTCCGCCGGGCGCGGCTGGCGGCAGCGCGGGCAAGCCCGGCCGTGTCTCGATTGAGCGCGGCGGCGTCCGCGAGCGCTTGCCCGCCAAATCGAGCTTTGATCTCGGCGTCGGCGACGTCGTGATCGTCGAGACGCCGGGAGGCGGCGGCCATGGCGCGCGCTGACGTCTCGCTGTTGGCGACGCTGGCGTGCGCCGCGGCGTGCGCCGCGCCCGGCTATAGCCCGTTTCCGCTCGATCTGGAGCATCGGCTGCCGGCCGACGCGTTTGACCGGTGTCGCGATGTGCTGCTGCGGCGTTTCGTGACGCTCACCCGAACCGATCGTCAGGGCTTCTTGATTCAGACTGCCTGGGCTCCTTCGCAGGACCCGCCGGGAGAGCGGCGGGCCAGCGTCTTCTTGGACCCCGCGGTGTCAGACAGCCTCGCGGTCGTCGTCGAGCTGCGGCGGCTGCGGGTGCCGCTGATCGGGATGCCGAGCTGGACCGAGCCGCGCGGGGACGCGGCCGCTGAGCGAGCGCTCGCCGAGGTCCTGCGCGCGGCTCTCGCGGAACCTGCGGACGTCGACGTCACGCCCTGACGGCCTCCACGGCGCGCCGCAGGCGCTGGTCAGGGTCTCGCCGCGTCCGCGCGCGCGTCATCATGTGCGCCGCTCGACCCGGTTGGCCTCGCGCGGCGAGCAGCCTCGCGCGCGCGAGGATGAGGTCGCTGCGCCGGACGTCGCGGCAGCCGCTGGCTCGCCGCAAGGCGCGGCTCGCCCTCCGCAGGTCCAGGGTCGCGATCAGCGCTTCGAACATCCACAGCCACCCCGCAGCGCGATCAGGGGCGAGCGCGGTGGCTCGGCGCAGCAGCTCTCTCGCCGGGGGATCGGGCTGAGGCCGCCGCACCCACGGCTGCAAGGCGCGGCGCTCCTCTAGCGTGGCCGGCTGGACCGGGATCATGCGCGCGATGCGCCGTAAGCGGGCGCGCCGCGCGTCGAGGTCGGGCTGCTGCCTCTCACCCTGAAATCCGTTCGAGCCGGTCGCGCGGAGGTGATCGGCCGCGAGGTCGGTGAGCGCTTCGGCGGCGCGGTTGCGCCAGAACCTGCGGCGCTCTTCGCTCCAGCCCAGTTGAGCCGCGAGGTCGTCCAGCCGCTCGCGCATGGCGCGCCGGCCCAGCCCGGCGGCGCGGGCGCTCTCTGCCACGTTGGCGCGGCCATTGTTCAACGTCACCAAAGGCGGCAATTGCAGCGGGAGTGGCTGGTCGCGCTGAGCGCGATCGCTCGGCTCCTCCACCAGCGGGCTGCAGCGCCGCTGGTCTCGGCGCAGGCGGTAGACCGTCCGCTCGCTGAGCTGCATCCAGCGAGCGTGGCGGGCGCGGGCGTCCATTCCGTCGAGCGCTTCTGGGTGGCGTAGGCAGTCGATCCTCAGCTCCTGGAGCACGTCCTCCTGCAGGTCGGCGAGCTGCTGCGGCGAGATGCCCTTCCAGGCGCCGATCCGTCGCATCACGCCTGGCAGCAGCTTTTGTCCGAAGCGCTCGACGATCGCGAGCGCGTGATCACGGGCTGAATCCACCGTTTGGAGGTCTCTCATTCCAAGCTTGGGTGGAGATCCGGGGGCAACCCGCTATGCTCCCGACCTTTTCAGCTGCGCGCACCATGCCCACAACCTGTGTCGTAGGCATCCTCTGGGGTGACGAAGGCAAGGGCAAAGTCATCGACTACCTGGCCGCCGACACCGACTACGTCGTTCGATTCGGTGGCGGCCACAACGCTGGCCACACGCTCGTCCTGCCCCCTTCTGTAGCTGGCGAAGGCAAGCTGGTTCTACACCTGGTGCCTTCGGGCATCGTGCATCCGCACACGGTCAACGTGATCGGAAACGGCGTCGTCGTCGATCCGATCCACCTCTGTAAGGAGGTCGAGATGCTCCGCGAGCGGGGCATTGACGTGGAGTTGGGCCGTAACCTGCTCGTCAGCGAGCGCGCTCACGTCATCCTGGAGGCGCACCGCCGTCAGGACCAGTGGGGGGAGGCGGTGCGCGGCAACGGGCGGATCGGCACCACGGGTCGTGGCATCGGTCCCGCATACAGCGACCGCTGCGCGCGCGTCGGCCTGAGGGTCGGCGACTTGTGTCGGCCGGATTCTCTGCGGGCAGCGCTCGGCGCCCTCGCGGAGCAAAAGAACGCGCTGTTCAAGCCAGCCGGTCTGGAGCCGCTCAACGTCGAGGAGATGTTCGCAGCGCTGCGCGAGGCCGGCGAAGCGCTGCAGCCCGGCATCGTCGACGCAGGCGCGGCCCTGCGGCAGGCGCGGCTCGACGGGAGACGGGTTTTGCTGGAGGGCGCGCAGGGTTGCCTGCTCGACGTCGAGCACGGCACATATCCGTTCGTGACCAGCTCCCACGCGAGCACCGGCGGGGCCTTCAGCGGGACGGGGATGCCTCCGCACGCCATGAAGACGATCGGCATCGTCAAGGCGTACGCCACGCGCGTCGGCGAGGGGCCGTTCCCGACCGAACTCCACGATGAGACTGGGGACGCGATCCGCAAAGCCGGTAACGAATACGGCTCGACGACCGGCAGGCCGCGCCGTTGCGGCTGGTTCGACGCGGTCGCGGTCCGTTACTCGGGCGCGGTTTCAGGTGTGGACGAGCTGGTGTTGACATGCTTCGACGTGATGCGGGGCTTCCCGCTGCGTATGGCGACGTCCTACAAGTTGAGCGACGGCTCGACGACCACCGACCTGCCGGCGTTTGACCTAGACGGCGTCGTGCCGCAGTTTGAGGAGTTGCCTGGGTTCGAAGAGGACATCTGCCATATTCGCTCGTTCGACGCTTTGCCGCAGAGCGCCCGTGACTACGTAGCGGCGATCGAGCACCACACGGGCCTGCGCGTCGGGACGATCTCGGTCGGTCCTGGGCGCGACCAGATCATCCGCCGCCATCAAAGCTGACCTCGTGACGGAACGCCGGATGACGAAGTTCGACCCCGACGAGCAGGCTGTGCCTCGGAGCGTCGCCGTGATCATGGACGGCAACGGGCGATGGGCGAAGCGCGCGGGCTTCGAGCGGATCCGCGGCCATGAGAAGGGCATCGACGCTGTCCGGACCACGGTCACCGAGTGTGCCCGCCTCGGCGTCGAGGCGCTGGTGCTGTACGCGTTCTCGGAAGAGAACTGGGCGCGCCCTAAGCGCGAGGTCGAGATGCTCTTCCGCCTGCTGAAGCGTTTTCTGGTCGAGGAGCGCGACACCTTGATGGACAACAACGTCCAGCTGCTGCACAGCGGCCGCCGCGAACGCTTGGCGCCCGACGTGTTGGCGCTGCTCGATGAGACCGTCGCCATGACCGCTGGGAACACCGGGATGAAGCTGTCGTTGGCGATCAGCTACGGCGCGCGGCAAGAGCTGGTCGACGCAGTGCAAGCGCTCGCCCGGCAGGTCGCCGCAGGCGAGCTGCCACCGGGCGCGATCGACGAGGACGCGATCAGCGCGGCCTTGTACCAGCCCTCTTTGCCGGATCCGGACATCTTGATCCGGACCGCAGGCGAGATGCGCCTCAGCAACTTCCTGCTCTGGCAAATCAGCTACGCCGAGCTCCACGTCAGCGACGTCTGTTGGCCTGAGTTCGGCGCCGAGCAGCTGCATGATGCGTTCCGCGCCTATGGTCGCCGCGTCCGGAGCTTCGGGAAGGTGCTCTGATGGCTAGCGACTTGCGCGTCCGCGCCGTGCTAGCGCCGACGATGCTGCTGCTCGTCGGCGGAGTTTACTGGCTCGACCTCTCGGGCTTCGCCGGCACGAAGCAGGGGGCGCTCTCCGCTGGTTTCCTCGGCCTGCTCGGTATCGGCGGGGCCTGGGAGTTCGCCAACCTGCTGCGGGGGGCGGGCTTCGCGATCGGCAAGCGGACCCTTTTGGTGGCGACGACCATCTTGATGGGCAGCGCGTTCGCGTTTGGCTGGGCAGACCTCGACAACGAGCTATACCCGCTGGTCGCAGGCACGTTGTTGCTGCTGTTCCCGCTCGCGCTGCGTTCGCTGATGCGCGCTGACATGCACCACGGCCTCGAGCGCCAGGGCGCGACGCTGCTCGGCTTCATCATGATCGCGTGGCCGATGTATCTGGCAATGGGCACGTGCTTTCGATGCCTGCCGTCGCTGCTCTACGTGGTGCTCATCTGCAAGGGCGGAGACATCGGCGGCTACTGCTTCGGTCGGCTCTTAGGTCGTCGGAAGCTGATCCCGCACATCAGCCCCGGTAAGACGGTCGAGGGCGCCCTCGGGAGCCTCGCGAGCTCCGTGGTGCTCGCGTGGCTGCTTAACGCGCCAATCCTCAGCGAGCGCCTGGACCTGCCGCTGTGGGCAGCGCTGCTCACCGGGGTGGTGCTCAACTTCACGACCCAGACCGGTGACCTGATCGAGTCGCTGCTGAAGCGACGCTGCGACGCCAAGGACAGCTCGACCCTGCTGCCGGCGCACGGGGGCGTCCTCGACCTCGTGGACAGCCTGCTGTTCTCTTTCTGCGCGTGGTTCCTGGTCTTAATCCGGCTGACATAGGGCCCTCGTCGGCCTCGGTGTCGTGGCAGTTTCTCCGACTTTCTGTCGGCGTCGCTCATGTGGGCGCGACTAGACTCCGCGGCTCATGAGCGACGCGGACATTCACATCCCGATCGATTCCGTCGACGAGGCTCGCACCTTGTTGGGGCCGCTGGACAGCAACGCGCGGCTGATCCGAGAGCTGCACGGGGTCAGCGTGCTGCAGCGAGACGGCAGCCTTCGCCTCCTCGGCGACGACGAACACGTCGCGGTCGTCCGCGGGGTCCTCGAAGACTGCCTGCGTGGGATGCGGCAAGGCCGCGCGGTCTCGACGCAGCAGGTCGCGGCGCAGCTTCGGCGGACGCTCGGGATCTCTGCTGACGGCGCGGGCGAAGCCCCCGACCCTGCAGCAAAGGCGCGTCAGAAGAGCGGCGGCGTCGTGCGGGCGCGCACGGAAGGTCAGCAACACTACCTGGATTGCATCGACAAGCACGACGTAGTCTTCGGCGTTGGGCCAGCGGGCACGGGCAAGACCTACCTCGCCGTCGCCAAGGCGATCGAGGCGATGAAGAAGGGCGGCGTTCGCAAGTTGGTCCTGGTGCGCCCGGCTGTGGAGGCAGGCGAGAAACTCGGATTTTTGCCAGGAGACTTTCAGGCGAAGATCGACCCATACCTGCGCCCCATGCACGACGCGCTCTCAGACCTCCTCGATCCGCGCACGCGTATGCGTTGGCTGGAGACTGAGGTCGTCGAGGTCTGTCCGCTCGCCTACATGCGCGGCCGGACGCTCAACCAGTCGTTCGTGATCCTGGACGAGGCGCAAAACACGACCGTTCAACAGATGTTGATGTTCTTAACGCGGCTCGGGGAGGACTCGCGCATGGTCGTCACTGGCGATCCTTCTCAGGTCGACCTGCCTGGCAACGTCCGCTCCGGCCTCGGTGACGCGCTGCGCCGCCTGGACGGGGTCGAAGGGATCGGCGTCTCTCGGCTGGGCGCTGAGGACGTCGTCAGGCACAAGGTCGTCAGCCGGATCGTCACGGCATACGACGAGTTCGATCGGAGACGCGGCCACGACGACCGCGCAGATCGTCCTGAATCAGGGGTTTAGGCGTGTTGGAGATGGTAGACCGCTTTCGCCCGCGCACCGATCGCGCGTTCGTTGAGCGCGTCGTGGCGGCGGCGCTGGACTTCGCAGGTCGACCAGATCAAGACGTCTCTCTCCTGCTGACGGACGACGCAGGGATCGCCGAGCTGCACGATACGTTCATGGGCGATCCAACGCCTACGGATGTAATGTCCTTCGCGCTGGATGCTGGCAGCGAAGTCGTCGTCAGCGTTGAGACTGCGCGTCGCGTCGCGCGTCAGAACGCGACGACGATTCGCGCGGAAGTCGCGCTCTACATCGTCCATGGTGTTTTGCACACTGTCGGCTACGACGACAAGGACGAAGCGGCGCGGCGCCGCATGCGCGCTGCGGAGCGGCAGGTGCTCGCGAAGCTGCGTCTGCAGGTGCGCGACGTCGACGCGTGAGCGCTGCTGCGGATCTCGTTTCGACGCTTTGATCTTGCACGAACTGTTGCATGAAGTTGCACACGACGCTGTGTTCGTGCTACCGTGCGCGCGTTCGCTCCTTCGCAATCGAAGCAATCGTTGCAGTTCGTCGCACGACGAAGCGCACGCGTCTTCGACCGTCGCAACCATGGTGAGGTCTTCATCATGCTGCGGCAGTCGGTTTCGTGGCGCTGAGCGAACGACTGCGAAGAGACGCAGGGTGACCTGGTCTCGGTTGCTTCGAGCGCGCAAGGTTCGAGCCGGGTCCGATCGACTTTCCGACGGATTCGTCTCATGCCAGGTGGTACATGGTAGGTAAACCCGCTGCACGTGACGCTAGCACCTCGCCGACGCGAGGTGACGCCGGCGTCACTACAGAGCACCTGATCGAGCGATATCGGTTGCGGTGTTCGCCCAAGCTCCTCGACTTAGTTGTCGAGCGAAACCGACCGATCGTCGAGAGCATGGCGAGGGCTCTCGCGAGCCGACTTCCGCGGAGCGTCGATGTGAGCGATCTCGCGCACGCTGGCATGTGGGGGCTCATGCAGGCGATCTCGACCTATGAGCCCGAGCGATGCGACTCGTTTTCGGCGTTCATGCGGATCCGAGTCCGCGGCGCGATGCTCGACGAGCTGCGGCACATGGACTTTTTGCCCCGTGTTTCTCGGCGCAAGGTCCGCGAGCGCGACGCGGCCCGGGCAGAGCTCCGGATGGAGCTTGAGCGCGAGCCCACCGCGAGCGAACTCGCTGAAGCGCTCGGCATCACCGAGGAGGCGCTGATGCAGTGCCCGGAGAGCAAGGTGGTGCAGTCCGTGTATGGCGGCGACGGTGATGTCGGCGAAGACCGCTGCGAGCAGCTCGCTGACGACGCGATCGAGTCGCCGATCGAGACCTTGACCCGCCAGGAGCTCGTAGAGATGGTTCGCAAGCACCTGGACCCGCTCGAATGGAAGGTGCTCAAGATGCACTACCTGGACGGTCTGACCGGTCGCCAGGTTGCCGAGCGCCTCAAGCTCTCGGCTTCGCGAATCTGCCAAATCCACGTGCAGGTCCTCGACCGTCTCAAGCAGGAGTTGACGGCGCGCGCCGTCTAGTTCGCGCATGGGGCATGCAGAGCTCCTGGCGGTATTGGACGTCGGCGTCTACGGTGCAGGCATGGCGTCGAGAGACAATCGACATCGCCGGCAGGTCAGGGCCCTCCTCGACAGGGACGAGGGCACCCTCGTCTGTAGACGACAGACCTTGCAGAGCATGTTTGTAGACGAGTTGGAGGCACACTCATGACGCGCAGACGACGCGCCGCGGCCCTGACGGCCGCGCTGATCTTGCTGTCGGTGACGACCAGCTCATGCAGTTTCTTCGCGAACGAGTTCCTCACGCTCGACAAGGCAGGACCCGTGGCTGCGCCAACGACCCCGCCGAGCGGCGTTGACCTGCATCGCTGATCGACCTGTGTCCTGCGCGGATCCGCGCAGCGGTCGGCGGCGGCGTCGCTGCAAAGAACTCAGGGCTGCGGGTCATATTGGCCAACCTCGCTCCGTCCTCAGCGGCTGAGCGCCTGCAGATCGCGCGGCGCTTCGCCGCAGACATGAGCGCGCCTGTGATGCTGGAGGCAGCAGACGAATTGGCCGAGGCGTTCCGAAGAGCGCGCGCTCGGTGCTGTCGGGCTCAAGCGTACATCTTGTCATAGAGATGATCGCATCCGCGCTTGGTTTGCTTGCGATGACCCTCTCGCAACTTCGCTCTTTGCTACCTCGGCAAGCCTTATGTGGAGATCGGCCCGGCGACGCCGGCGTCGTCTCTTCGCAGCGGACATCAGCTTTGAACGACCCTACTGCGCGCCTTCAAACGGTTAGCGCATTTCACCGGGGTATCGGCAACGCGTGTCCGCGTTCTCTTACGGGCGCATGGATCGTTTGTCCTGCGCCGTCATCCCGAATACTTGGGGCAGGCAGGGATGATGGTGTGGATTACGTGGTGTCACGTGTCGATCCATGCGTCCGCATTTTTTTGTCCGACCTTTGCGCCTAAAACGGGGCCATGTGCGACGCCAGCCCCAGCGACCGAGACGACCCTCTGGTCGACGGAGAAGACGAGACGACCGATGACGGTGGGTCCTCGCAGAGCGGCGACGACAATTTGACCGACGAGGCAAGCGGCGAGGACTCGTCGGACGATGAAAGCAGCAGTCACGATGAAGGCAGCAGTGACGCCGCGTTGACTGACACCGTCA
>NYVR01000165.1 GCA_002684655.1 Planctomycetota bacterium
CGGCGCGCTCGCGGAAGGCGCTCGAAACCTCGCGGAAAGCATGCAGCGCTCGGACCCGACCCAGCCGCCCTCTAGCGGCGAAGCGGGTGAGACGACGCCTCCGAATGAGGGCCCACCGTCTAATCCTGCCGACGCGCCCGACGAGACGGCAGCAGACGCCGTCGCGGAGGCCGCCCGCAAACTCCGCGAGGCGCAGGAGGCGCTAGAACGAGGAGAGACACGCGACGCGAGCGAGAAGGTCGACCAAGCGCTTGGCGCGCTGGATAAAGCCAGAGCCCGACAGCGTCAGGAGAACCCCGACGCCGCCGCCAGCGCGGGGAAGATGGCCGCCGAGGCCAGGTCCGCGGCGCAAGAGCTCGCGAACGCCCCGACGCAGGAAGACGCCGAACAGGCCGCCCAGAGCGAGCTCCGGGAGGCCACCGAGGCGCTGAGACAGGTCGGCGAAGAGGTCGAGCGAGCGCGTGACGAAGGCGCGCGGCCTGACGCGACGACGGCCTCAGCGGAGTCCCGGCAGTCGCTCGAAGCAGCACGTGACGCGCTCCAAGAAGCCCTGCAAGAAGCCGCCCAGAACAACGAAGCCGACCTCCAAGCAGCCCAGGAGCGACAACAACAGCTCGGGGAGCAGGCCGAGCAGGCCATGCAGCAGCTGCAAGAGGCTGCGCAGAACGGCGACATCAACGAGCAGCAGCGCGAACAGGGACAACAGGCGATGCAGCAAGCCCAGCAGAGCATGCAGCGCGCTGCCGAGCAGCTGCAGCAGGGCAAACAGTCGTCCGCCTCGCAGCAACAACGACAGGCCGCCGAGCAGATGCAGCAGGCGATGGACGCACTGCAGCAAAATCGCGACTTGGGCGACGAGCAGAAGGAACAGCTCGCCGAACAAGCGGCGCAGCAGGAGCAGCTGACGGAGGACATCATTCAACTGGCCAAGGAGCTGGAGGAGCGCGACAACGAGGCCGCGCGGCGTGCTGTCGAAGAGGCCGCGGAGGCGTCGAAGAAGGCCCAGCAAGCGATGGAAGAGGGCGACGCGGAGCAGGTCGAAGAGCAGCAAGAGAAAGCCCGCGAGAAACTCGAGGAGGCAGTCGAAGAGCTCGAGGAAGAGCAGGACCGCTACATGGACCTGCGCCAAGAGGAGCTGCTGTTCCGCATGAAGGACGAGCTGACGGCGTTCCTCGACAAGCAGCGGCCGATCACCGAACAAACCAAGCAGTTTCAGCAAGGCGCCGAAGGCGGCCGCCTCTCACGCAGCAAGCGCCGCAAGGTCAACGGGCTGGGCGAAGAGGAGCAGGCGCTCGCCGGCAAGATCGAGCTTTTGACCAGCGCGCTCACGGAGGAAGGCAACCTCGTCTACCAATCGGTGCTCAACGCGAACCTCGAAGACCTCCGGGAGGTCGCGCGCAGGCTCGCGGGCCGCGCGCCCGACGTGGGGTCGTTCACAACCCTTCTCCAAGAAGACGTTGAGCAGCGCACCGAAAAGCTCCTTGAGGCGCTCGATCGGGAGCAAAAGCGCCGCGAAGAGCAGCGCCAGCAAGAGCAAGAGCAGCAGCAGCAGCAGCAAGATCAGCCCCAGAACAAGTTCAACCAGCAGCGGGAGAAACTGGTGTCGCTGATCGCAGAGCTAGAGATGCTGAAGCAGCTGGGCACGGACACGCGGCAAGCCACGGACAACCTGAAGACGCTGGTCGAGGTGCGGGGCGAGGACACGATCTCGGAGTCTGAGGTCGCGCTGATCCAGCGCCTCGCACACCGCCACAACGAGATCACCAAGCTGTTCCAGCAGATCAAAGCTGGCGTCGAAGAGGCGCTAGGCGCGATGCAGGGAGAGCAAGGCGGCGAGAGCGGCTCCGGCCGATAGGAGCAAAGAAGATGATGACAACCACCAAACACCTGCTGTTCTGGGCGCTTGCCGTGACCGGCCCGCTGTCGACGCTGCCGGCTCAATTCGGCGGCAACCCCATGGAGGAGATCAAAGAGATCGCCGACGCCGTAGACAAACAGCTCAAAGAAATTGACCGGCTGCTGCTCGAGTCAGGCAAGAAAGGGCAGGCGCGCAAGACCCCCAAGGAGATGCTGGAGCAAGCGAGCGAGGGCAGCAAAATCGCTGAAGACGGCATCGACAAGCTGATCGAGAAGCTCAGCGAGATGAGCCAACAGAGCTCCAGCAGCTCCAGCAGCAGCGAACAAGAGAGCCAGCAACAACAGCAGGGACAGCAGCGTCCCAACCAGCAGCAGCAGGGACAGCAGCAGAATCGCCGTGAAAACCAGACGCCGGACTTTGTCCAACAGCCTCAGGACAGCGAGCAGCAGCAACAACAGCAGCGAGAGCAGCAGCAGCAGCAGCAGGGCCAAGAGACGACGCAGAACCGACAGGGCCAACCGCAGGGCGCCGAAGAGCAGCCCACGAGCGGTGAGAACCAGGTCGGCGCCAACCCCCAAGAGAGCCCAACCGGGGACGGCAAGCCCGGTAAAGGAACGGACGAATGGGGCGGTCTGCAGCCCTACCTGAACTTCCTCAAGAACCGAGGCGCGAGCCCAAAAGTCCCCGAGAAGTTCCGGCGCTACTACGAGGCCTACCTCAAGAACAAGTCGAAGGGCGGCAAGAAGTAACGGGGGCAGGACAGCCCCGGAAAGCACGGATTTTGGGGAACTGAGCGACGTCAGCAGGCACAGTGTCTGCGCGATGCTACGCACACTGTCGAACCACGCCCTCGTCCTGCTGGCGGCCGCCACCCCCCTGATCGCCCAGGGCGAAGCGCCTCGCGCGCGCGCCGCCGAGGCCCGCACCGTGACCGTGGGCACATACACGCGACTGCAACTGCCGCGCGAGGTGCTACGCGTCGCCGTCGGAGACCCGAAGGTGCTTGAGGTCGAGCTCCTGTCGACCACCGAGGCCCTGGTGCTTGGCAAGCAGACCGGCGTCACGACGGTGCTCGCTTTTTACGGCGACGACAGCCACGAGGCGATGCCGTTCCGGGTGCAGCGCGACCTGACCCTGCTGCAAACCGCGCTGCGAGACATCTGCGCCGGGGTGACCGCGCAGATCGCGCCGGACCGCGACGCGCTGGTGCTGACGGGCACCGTCCCCGACGAGGAGCACCGCCAGGCTGTCCTCCGCGCAGCGAACAGTTACCTGACCGCAAGCCCCCGTGACAACGTGCGCGTGACGCAGAGCAGCGAGAGTGACCCCGAGGTCAGCGTGCGCGAGGACGACTCGAAGCGCAGCAACGCGCAAGTCATTGACCTGCTGCGTCTAGAGGTGATGCCCGCCACCCTCGAGGCCAGGATCCTCGAGGCCATCCGCCCCATCGCCGGCGACGACGTCCGGGTGCGTCGTCTGCAGCGCAACCCGCTGTCCGACGACGAACAGGACGTCTTGGTGCTGGAAGGCACCGTCCCCAACCAGATCGCGCTGGTGCGCTCGATGCAGCTCGCGGCCCAGCTCTTCTTGGGCAACAAGGGCTCGGGGGGCGCGAACGGCCAAAGCCGCAACAGCATCCAGGTGCTCGCAGATGAAGCTGGCGGCTTGGTCAACGGCGCAGGCATGCGCGGGCAAGGCGGCGGCGGCCAAGGCGGCGGCGGCCAAGGTGGCGGCGGCCAGGGCGGCGGCGGCCTAGGCGGCGGCGGGCAAGGCGGCGGCTTCGCGGGCGGCGGCGCCGCGCGCGTGATGCGCAACGAGATCCAGCGCAACCTCGGCCGCGCGACGGTGCTGTCGATGGCCCGCGGGCGCATCCTCTCCTTCCTCGAGGTCGAAGACCGCCCCCAAGTTCGCGTCGCGGTGCAGCTGTTCGAGATCGACAGGGACCGGCTGTTCCAATTTTCATCCGAGCTGCAGCTGCAGGGGTCGGACTTCCCACAGCCCGCGCTCGTCGACAGCAACATCGGCGCGCAAATCCAGCAGGCGCCCGCGAGCGTCGGCACCTTCTCGAACACCGACGTACAGGCGGGCCTCGCCTCGCTCGCCAGCGGCTTCAACCAGCAGGTCCAGGTCAGCGGACAGCGCGTCGCCCTCGACGCGCTGCTGCAGGCGCTCGAGGCGCGCGGCATCGCGCGCAGGCTCTCGAGCCCGGTGCTCACCGTGCTGAACGGAGAGACGGCGCAATTCCAGGTCGGCGGAGAGATCCCTGTGCCGCAGGCGTTCACGCCGGCTGCTGGCGGCAACGCTGGCCTGGGCACCTTCGCCTCGGTGAACTTCCGCGCCTTCGGGGTCGGGCTAGGGGTCCGGCCGCTCGTCGGTGAGCACGGCGAGGTCACGCTCGACCTCAGCTCGATCGTCTCCCAGCCCGACGACGCGCTGACGACCGTGGTGCGTGACTCGACCGGCACCTCGCCTCAGACGACCGCGTTCGCGACCCGCGCGCTGCAGACCAACGCCCGTCTCGCCGACGGGGAGAGCCTGCTTGTCGGCGGGCTCGTGTCCCGCGCGACGCGCGACGACGTCTCCAAGACGCCCCTGCTGGGCGATATCCCACTGCTGGGGTGGCTGTTCCGCAGCAAGAACAGCAACTTCAGCCAGTCTGAGCTGTTCGTCCTGGTCAGCCCGTCGGTCGTGCGCCCCCCGCTTGAGGGGGCCGGGTTGTGGCTCCACCCGTCGTGGACCGAGCATCTCGACCCACAGCCACGAGCCGGCGAGCAGTAGGCGGCCTCACGCGAGGCGCCAGGAGACCCCATGTGGCGCGGCGCCGGCGAGAAGCCGGCTGTGATGGCACGCTTTACGGCAAACCGGATCTCATCTTGCGCGGACGCCAGCAGCAGGCTGGTGACAAATTTTTATGCACGAATGGGAACCAGCCGTGCCGCTCCGGCACCAGTTCTCCACAAACCCCAAATCCCCAGAGAATCATGAACAACATCATCAAGGACAAGAAGGGCTCGGCCCTCGTCGAATACGGTCTCCTCATCGCTGGCGTCGCCCTGGTTGGCGCGGCCGCGGTTTCGGTCTTCGGCCACAAGACCACCGACCTGATCGGCGCCACCGCCGCCGTGCTTCCGGGCGCCCACAACGACGACAACGGCGCGATCGTCAGCGGCAAGTTGATCGAGACCCAGCTCGACGAGACCACCAATGAGATCACGATCGACGGCGTCACGATCGGCGCGAACGCCGGCACGGCGCGCCTGGGCGCCAACCTGCTCGGCGGCTACAACAGCAACGGCAGCGAAGGCGGCGTCGTCGGCAGCCTGCTCGTCGTCGAAGCCGAGAACTAAGGCCTGCGAGCCTTAGATTTGCCGCTGGCGCCGGTTTGTCCGACGTCATCGGTGCCATACAGATCGCGACCCCCCCCCACGGGTGGTCGCGTTTTGTCGTCTAAAGGGACGCAACCAAACCCATGACCTCGTCGCACTGGATCGCCCTCGTCGCCATGCTGCTGCTGCTGGCGTCCGTGGTCTGCGACCTGCGGTCACGGATCATCCCGGACTCGATCTCGGTGGCGTTGGTCGCTCTGGCCGTGCTCGCGACCGCGTTACGCTGGAACGGTGTCACCTGGCCTGCGCTCCTTGGCGGCCTCGGCGTGTCCTTCGGGATCGGCGCGGCGCTCTTCTATGCCGGCGTCATGGGCGGCGGCGACGCCAAGCTGTGCGGCGGCCTCGGCGCGCTCTGCGGCTGGCCCAGCGTGCTGGAGGTCCTGTTCGCGACCGCGGTGTGCGGCGGAGTCCTCGCCTACGCAGCCAAACGCCGCGGTAAGGAGTCCCTGCCCTACGCACCCGCGATCGCCGCGGGCTACGCTGTAACGATGGCCATCACGTGGGGATCCCCTGAATGCTCCGGGCTCTGGCACTGGATCACGGAGAGGCCGTCTTGAACCGCCGCGAGAATCCCAGCCAACGCGGCGCCGTGCTGGTCGAGTTCGGCCTGATCGCCTTGGTCCTCTACCTGCTGCTCGGCGCGCTGCTGTCGTTCGGCACGATGATCCAGGCAGGGCAAGTCGCGCAAGACGTGGCCCGCCTCGCCGCGAGAGAGCTCGCGCTGACGCCGCTGCCCGCGTCGATGACGTTCGAGGACGCCCTCGACGCGACCGCTGGGACCATCTTCGATCCGAACCAGCTGGTCGTCGACCTGGACGCGCTCGCCGACAGCGGGATCACGTTGGACCAACACTTCGCGGCGATGCCGCGGGTCAACCGGGCGCTCCGTCCGGTGTTCGTCTCTGACCGGTTCCAAGGCGTACGCCTGCTACGGTTCCCGGGGGCCTTGCTGGTCTCGCCGGATCCGACCGCGTTCAACGCGGGGCTCACGGTCGGGGTCCCGCACGTCGTCGCGCGCGTGGACGCCGGCGGCGAGCAGATCCGCTGGCTGCCAGTGATCGAGGAGATCCGCGCGGACGCCGCGGACCCCTCGACCGGATCGTTCTCAGCGGCGTCGACGGCGGCAGACCGCGGCCTCGTCGCGCTGCGCGTCAACATCCCTTCGACCGCCTCCGCGCTCGCGTCCTACGACGCACCGACGACCTGGCCTCCCGAACCCAACGTCTTTCAGGCGCACCGCGTCGGGCCCGTGACCACCGTCCCCGGCTCCGCGCCGACCTACGGGACCCCGTTCAATGAAGCCGTCGGCCAAGGCATCCTTGGCGGCGAGCAAGGTCTCGGTGAGATGTATGCAATGACGCTCACCGTTAGACCCTTTCGGCGTGTGTTCATCGGCCAAGCGCTGTTCCGCCGCGAGGCCTTCTTGTAATCCCAACTCACTCGTAACCCTCCCGTCATGCCCAACCGTATCCGCCCCGCATCCCCCAACAGCCTCCCGAGCGTTTGGAGGATGCTGTTCGCGCCTGCACTGATCGCCGGCGTCTTGCTCGTCGGCGCCTTGATCTTCACGGCGGTCAACGGTGAGCTGCCGTTCGGCAGCGGCGCGCTCTTCTCATTCGGGGAGGCAGCCGAGGCGTCGGCGAAGAAGCCGGCGCCGCTGGGCCCAGGCATGGTCCGGGTGTACGCGAGCCCTCGCCCCCTGCCTGCGTTCACCAAGATCACGATGGACCAACTGCTCGATGATGGGCGGCCGTTCACCGTGGCGGTCTCTCAAAAAGTAGCGGAGGAGCGTGGACTGTTCGCAGAGGGGATCGCGTTGACCCGCTTGCTCGGACGCGTGCTCAAGCGTGACAAGCCGATCTACTACGCGTTATCCGAGAGCGATTTGCTGCCCTTGGGGACGAGGGCTGGCGCCAACGCCGGAATTCCGCCGGGCATGCGCGGCGTCTGGGTCGACGTCAGCAAGGTCACCGGTTTGGCCGACATGCGCGCCGGGGACCGCGTCGACCTCGTCGCAGCGACCGCGGAGACCCAACCCAGCGCGCTCGACACCAGCGTGCTCGGCAACGTCACGGACACGGTCATGAAGGCCCGGCTCACTGCCGCGGCAAGCACCGCCCAGCGGGGCAGCGCGTCGGCCGCTTGGGTCGTCGCCCGTGAAGCGCGCGTCATCGCGCCGACACGTAGCCGCCCGCGGCCCGGCGCGGCAGGCAGGCGCGGCTCTGCGGCCACGCTCGACGAGATCTTCTTGGCCATGGACCCCAACGACGTCGCCCAGCTGAGCAAGGCACTCGCGCAAGGAACCACCCTGCTCGCCGCCCCGC
>NYVR01000166.1 GCA_002684655.1 Planctomycetota bacterium
GTTTTGATGAATTCAATCGTATTCTTTTACCCGTACTCTCTGTGGTAGCACAACAGGTTTTGGCAATCCAAAATGCTAAAAAGGCTGGGGCTGAATATTTCCAATTTCCTGGAGATGATCAAGATGTCAAGCTTCTTCCTGCATGTGGTTTCTTTATTACTATGAACCCTGGTTATGCCGGTCGTCAGGAATTACCTGAAAACTTGAAAGCGCTGTTCCGTGGAGTCGCAATGATGGTTCCTGATTTCCAAATTATTAAAAAAGTGAAATTATGCTCTGTTGGATACATTGAATACGAACCACTTTCGGTGAAATTCTTCGTGCTTTATAATACGTGCAAAGAACAATTATCTGCCCAGAAGCATTATGATTGGGGTTTACGTAACATCTTAGCTGTTCTTAGAACTGCTGGTCAAACCAAACGAGACAACATTGAACAATCTGAATCTTTCCTTATATATCGAACGTTGAGGGATATGAACTTGTCGAAATTGGTCGCTCAAGATGTACCTTTATTTTTATCCTTATTAGCGGACCTTTTCCCTGCAATCCCCCCTCCTCCTAAAGGAGAATATCCAGATGTAGAAGAGTGTCTACGAAAACAAATTGTACAACACCAACTTGTTCAACACGATGGTTGGACATCCAAGGTAGTCCAGTTCTACGAAACTACTAGAGTACGACATGGTATTATGCTTGTTGGATCAGCAGGCTCCGGTAAAACCAAAATATTCGATTGCCTTTCTGGAGCTTTGACTGAAAACACCGGAAAACAACACCGTATGCAAAGATTTAACCCAAAGGCTTTAAGAGCCCCTGAAATGTACGGAGAGGTCGACGTTCTCTCAGGTGAATGGACAACTGGAGTTTTTGCTGCAATGTGGGCAAAATTTAATAACAAAAATAATCCATACAATATGTGGATTATTGCTGATGGCCCTGTAGATGCTATTTGGATTGAAGATCTAAATACTGTTTTGGATGACAATCGTTTGCTTACCTTAGCAAATGGTGATCGTATTCCAATGACAGACAATGTCAAGATCATGTTTGAAGTTGAAACGTTAATTAATGCTTCTCCTGCTACAGTATCTCGAGCTGGTATCATTTATGTTTCTGATACAGATTTGGATTGGGCCCCTGTCTATGAAGCATGGGTCCGAAAGAGACCAGAGAAAGAACAAGAAATTTTGAGGGAGATGAAGGAAAAATGGCTCGGAGAGAATACTCCAACCAATGTTGGAATCTGTTTCGATTTTCTAAATAGAAATTGCGCATTCGTATTACCTGCACAGCGAGTCGCAATGGTTTTATCTCTATGTAATCTTTTCGCTGGATTAACTAATGCTGAAGATGATGGATTGGATTTAGAGGTTTCCGGCAGCGAGAATTTTGCCAGTCTCTTAGAAAAAGTATTTCTGTACTCTTTGGTCTGGACTGTTGGTGGTTTATTAGAACAGGAAGATCGTTTACGTCTGTTCGAATGGTTACGTGAAAAAGATACAGGAAAATGTTTACCTGAGTGTGGTGCAGAAGAAACTATCTATGAATATTTTATCAATAAATCTGGAGCGTGGGAACTTTGGAGACCACCACAGTGGACATATCCACAAGGGGACAATTTGGATTTTTCAAATTTACTTGTTCCTACTATGGATTCTACTCGAGCAATGTTTTTGATCAAAAATCTTCACAAACAGAAGAAGCCAGTACTTGCCGTAGGGGCTGAGGGTACTGCGAAAACGTCCACCAACTTAATGTTTCTTAAGGAGTGTGACCCAGAATTTATGTTGATAAAAAGAGTAAACTTTTCATCCGCAACCACTCCTTTCATGTGTCAAAATGCAATTGAAGTTGAATTAGATAAGCGAGGTGGTAAATCATTTGGTCCTCCAAATGGTAAAAAAATGACTTTTTTTATTGACGATTTGTCCATGCCTGAAATGAATAAATGGGGAGATCAACCTACTCTAGAAATGGTACGATTAGTGGTCGAGACAGGTGGCTTTCCTTTCCTAGATAAAGATAAAAGAGGCGATTTCAAAAATTGTGAGGACTTACAATATATTGGAGCTATGGGTCATCCAGGTGGAGGCAAAAATGATATTCCTAATCGCCTGAAGAAAAATTTTTATATGTTTAATTTAGTTTTACCTTCTATTACATCTATTAATGATATTTATGGACAGATGTTGGCTGGACGATTTCCAGCTGCTGAATGGGACCAAGATGTTCTAAACGTTGTAAATGTGCTTACGAGAGCAACTATTGACCTATGGAAAATTATGAAGGATAGAATGCTTCCTACTCCTGCTAAATTTCATTATATTTTTAACATGCGTGAGCTTTCTCGTGTGTTTCAAGGAGTCCTTTTTACTCCTAAAGACACCTTTAAATCCCGTGGTGGATTACGGGCTGAAGAGAAAAAAATCAATTTTTCACCTGGTGGAATAATGTTGGCAGTTTGGAAACATGAGTGTGCGCGTGTTTTCTGTGATAAATTAACAAACGATAAAGATAAGAGTACCTACAAAAAATTCATGCAAAATACATTGGAAAAGTTCTTTACTCCTGAACTCGTTGATGAGTTACAGGATGAAGTATTTATGGTAAATTTCTTACGTGATGATATCTATGATGAAGATGGTGTTATGATTGAGGAAGCACCTAAAGTTTATGAACCTGGAGGTACTTTAGCACAGATTCGAGAAAGAGTGGAAATGTTTCTTGGGAAATACAATGAAGAATTTCCTTCTAAGAAAATGGAACTTGTGTTGTTCGATGATGCGCTCCGACATTTATTGAGAATCAATCGACTCTTGGAAATGCCAAGAGGGTCGGCACTACTTGTGGGAGTCGGAGGGTCTGGAAAGCAATCTTTAACCCGTTTAACGTCATATATTTCTCGTTCGGTTAATTTTCAAATTACCTTGACGAAAACATATAACTTAAATGCTCTTCTAGAAGACCTGAAGTTCTTGTATATTTCAGCTGGTCATCAGCGTAAAAGAACGACATTTTTATTTACAGAATCTGAGATCAAAGATGACGTGTTTCTGGAGTTGATTAACTCGATTTTGATGACAGGTGAAGTACCAGGACTTTTCTTGAAAGAAGAATATATGGCTATGACGGCAGATCTTCGTAATGCCTTTTTGAAGGATCGTCCTGGTATGGAAGAAACCCAAGACAATATGAAGCAATATTTCATCGATCTAGTCAGAGACAATCTTCATTTAGTTCTTTGTATGTCTCCTCTGAATCCTAAATTCCCTGTACGAGCACGAAAGTTTCCTGGGTTGATTTCTGGTCCAACCATCGATTGGTTTTTACCTTGGCCAAAGGAAGCTCTTGTTGATGTATCTAAAGGAATCATTCAAGATTATCCTATTGAATGCAGTCCTGAGGAAAAAATCAAATTAATGGAGCACATGGGAAGTGTTCACAAAATGGTAACAGATGTTTGTGAAGAATACTTTACATCTATGCGACGAATTGTGTATCAAACTCCTAAGTCTTACCTATCATTCATTTCAAATTTTAAAGGAATGTATACAAACAAGTTAAATGAGTTGGTAATTAAAGAGAAACAAGTTAATCTCGGATTAACCAAATTGATTCAAGGGGCAGCTGATGTGGAAGCAATGAAAGTTGTTCTTGCAGAAGAACAAGTCAAACTTGCAGTAGCCACGGAGGAGACAAATAAAATGCTTGGAAACTTAGAGATAAATGCTGCTGAAGCTAAAAAAGAGGGAGATATTGTTCAAGGTATTAAAAATGATTGTGAAGCTGAAGCTACACGTATTGCTGCTGATAAGGCTGACTGTGAGAAGGATCTTGCCAAAGCTCAGCCTTATGTAGACGAAGCAGAGAAGGCTATCAAATCCATTAAGCCAGGTGATATCCAGGAAATTAAAAAGTTACCAAAACCTCCTGACATTATTAAGTTAATTTTTGATGGTGTACTTATTTTGTTTATGAAACCTTTGAATCCTCTTAAAACAACCCCAACTGAATACAATATCAATAAGAAGACTATCCCTTTCATAGAATCCTCTTTTGTGCCTTATGCGCAACAAGTAATGGGTGATAGTAATTTCTTGAATAATGTAGTGGAATTTGGAGTGAACGGAAAAGATAAAATGAACGAGGAAACTATCGAATTTATCTTACCATATATGGATATCGAAGATTTCAACCCTGATGTTGCCCAAAAGGCTTCTAATGCTGCTCGTGGACTATGTAATTGGGTGAGAATGATGAAATTTTATCACGAAGCCTCCAAAATTGTTAAACCGAAATTAGAGGCACTTGCTGTTGCCCAAGCTAAGATGGATGCAGCTAATAAGGCACTAGCTTCAGCTCAATCTAGATTAGATGCTTGTACTGCCAGATTGAATGAGTTACAATCTATGTTTGATGCTCAGATGGCTGAGAAAAAACGCATTGAAGACGGTGCAATGATGTTACAAAAGAAAATGACACAGGCTTCTCAACTTATTAATGGTTTAGCTGGCGAGCGTGTACGATGGACCGAAGATTCTCAAAATTTTGCAACGGAGAAAAATCGTTTGGTAGGAGACTGTGCTGTTGCATGTGCATTTGTTTCCTATGCAGGTCCATTTAATCAACAGTTCCGAGCTTATTTAATCAATGATAAATTTAAGAAGGACTGCTTTGAGAGAGGAGTTCCAGTAAGTCCGAAATTAGATGATTCCACCATAATTCCTTTCCTGGTAGATATTGGTACTATTGGTGATTGGAATCTGCAAGGCTTGCCGCAAGATAATTTATCTACCCAAAATGGTATCTTAGTTACAAGGTCTTCGAGATTTCCACTTTTGATTGACCCACAAGGGCAAGCTCTCAAATGGATTCGTAAAAGAGAAGAGAACAATGTACCCATGTGGAAGGAGACCACTCTTGGGGACTCAAAACTCCGAGATAAGCTTGAATATTGTATGGCAGAAGGTATGGCATTGCTTGTTGTGCAAGTCGAGGAGGAAATTGATCCTATGTTAGACCCTGTTATGGAAAAACAATTGATTCAAAAAGGGAAAAAACTCTTTGTAAACGTTTCAGATAAAATGATGGATTATGATCCAAAGTTCATGATGTATTTTATCACACGATTACCTAATCCAAACTTTTCACCTGAGTTACAGGCTAAAACGACTGTAGTTGATTTTACTGTTACCCAGTTGGGTCTGGAGGACCAATTACTCGGAAAAGTGATCGGTAAGGAACAAAAGGCTTTGGAAGATCAGCTTGCTCAAGTCTTGGAAGAAGTAAATGCGAACACAAAGGCCTTAATGCACTTAGATGCTGTCCTTTTACAGAAACTTACTTCTAATACTGGATCATTATTAGAAGATGAAACTTTAATTGGCACGCTTGCAGAAACCAAATCTAAGGCTGCAGAAGTGAATGCAAAGTTGATAGCTGCTGACGAAACCAAAGCAAATATTAACGAAAAGCGAGAGCAGTACCGTAAAGTTGCTGAGAGAGGATCCGTATTATATTTCTCTATTGTGGAGATGTCTTTAGTAAATTGTATGTATCAAACTTCCCTTGATCAATTTTTGGTTTTGTTTATGGAGTCTATGAATAGATCAGAGAAAGCAAGCTTAGCATCGAAACGAGTTGTGAATATCATTGATGTATTGACTTACATGACTTACCGATACATCAATCGAGGTTTATATGAGCGTGACAAGTTAACATTTGTTTTGATTGTAACATTAAAAATTTTAATTACATCGAAATATCTTACACAAGCAGATATGACATTATTTTTGAGAGGTGGGGCAGCTCTAGATATCAATAATGTTCGAAGGAAACCTTTCGGGTGGATGACAAACGAGGCATGGTTAAACGTAATAGAATTATCGCAGTCAAATAAGTTCTTTATGAATTTGCCTAACGAAATGACTGCCAATGAAGCAATGTGGCGAAGATGGTACGAAGATAATGAGCCAGAGCAAATTGCAATTCCAGACTATGATCAACGTTTGACAGAGCAAGCTGAAATTGGACCATTCTTAAAGCTTTTATTGGTCAGATCTCTTCGAGCTGATCGATGTATTTTATCCTGTAAGGATTTCATCCGAAATACCGCGCAAATGGGACCACGTTATGTGGAACCAGTAACTGATACTATTGATTCCATTTATGAAGAAATGTTAAGTCACATTCCTGTTATTTTCCTTCTATCGACTGGTGCTGATCCAACTGACTCCATTGAAACCATGGCACGTAAAAAGAAATTTCCACCTCCAGCTGTTATTTCTTTGGGAGAAGGACAAGAACCAGTAGCTATCAAAGCAATGGAACTTGCGATGACAAATGGAACCTGGGTACTTTTACAAAATTGTGAGTTGGGTATTCCTCTTATGGTTATGATGGAGGACTTTATCAGTAAAAAGAGATCCGATAATATAATCGACCCTGCTTTCCGTTTATTTATCACCGCACTGCCTTCAAAAGAATTTCCATTAGGCCTTCTCCAAATGTCAACTAAGGTCACAAACGAACCACCTGCTGGACTGAAAGCTGGTATTCTAAGATCCTATACAGTTCTAGTTGACCAGGATCGTCTTGAAAGAGTGGAATCAGTCATGTGGAGGCAACTACTTTTTGCCCTCTGTTTCTTGCACTCTACAGTACAAGAAAGGCGCAAATTTGGACCTCTTGGATTCTGTATTCCATACGAATTTAATAATGGAGACTTAACTGCATGTATCCTTTTCTTAGAAAAACATTTATATACGGGAAATATTTCATGGCCTACTTTCCAGTATATGGTTTCAGAAGCTCAGTATGGTGGAAAAATTACTGATAACTTAGATCGAAGAATGTTCCAAACTTACACTCAAGTATGGTTGACTCATAATACCTGTTCAGACTCTTTCACTTATAACCCTGCTAAGCCTTTATTGAAGATTCAGGGTGACTTCAATTATAAAATTGGTGCCACTGGTACTGATATCGGTGAATACCATGCTTATTTAAAGACTTTCCCTGAAATCGATTCTCCTGAAATTTTTGGTTTACATCCTAATGCAGATTTAACTTTCCGGGTGAAAGAGGTGGGTGCCTTATTTGATACACTTGGAGAAACTCAACCAAAAGGAGGATCTAGTGGAGGAGGAGCATCAAGAGAAGAAATCGTATCTGACAAATGTGATGAATTATTAGAAAGGCTTCCAGATGACTATAAAGAAGACGAATATAAAGCCAAAATAAATAAGTTAGGTGGATTAGCAATCCCCTTGAATATTTTCTTGTATCAAGAGATTCAACGCTTACAAAAGGTAATCGCCAAGATTCGATTTGTGATGCAGCAACTTCAGTTAGCTATTAAGGGAGAAGTCGTTATGTCCGAAGAATTAGCTGATACATTAGGTGCAATGTATGATGCAAAAGTGCCTCAGATGTGGGTTTTGACGGTCGCTGGAGATGAATTTTCATGGATATTACCAACTTTAGGATTATGGTTTAGTTCATTACTTCTTCGGGATGAGCAAAATCGAACCTGGTTAAATAGCGGTAGACCTAATTCTTACTGGCTTACAGGTTTCTTCAACCCACAAGGTATGCTCACAGCAATGAAACAAGAGGTCACGCGTAACCATCGAAAAGAGAATTGGGCGTTGGATAATGTCATATATCACACTGAAGTGACCTCATTTGAGCGTGTTGAACAAGTACGTTCCAAACCAGACGAAGGTGCTTACATACATGGTCTATTTTTAGAAGGAGGAGCATTCGACAAAAATCAAGGTCAGTTATGTGAATCTGAACCGAAAAAACTTTTCGTTCCTTTACCTGTCTTATTTGTCACAGCTAATCAAGAAGAACCAGAGTTGAAAAAAAGGAAAGAAATGTTTGGGGCCCAAGGACCCTATGAGGCGCCATGTTATAAGTATCCTAAGCGAACTGATCGATTTTTTGTTTTCTATGTTACCTTGAAATGTACACCAGATAAAAATCCAAGGCATTGGACATTACGTGGTACTGCGTTATTATGTAACACGGATTAGTAAATGAATGCACATATGCTGAATAACCGATTCCGGTTATACCTACCTATCACGTCATTAACTTAAAAAAAAAAAAAAAAAAAAAAATATATATATTTTTACTAAGAGAATATATAAATATTAAGAGATAATTGTAAGCGGATAAAAAAGGGATGGCTCGGTATTGTCTCTGTGTATAAGAGTAAGAAGAACCATATTGTTACACTCAAATCACAATCCAAAGCAAATCTTTTAACATAAACTTAAGAAAGAGAAAATAATCAGAGAGAGAGGGATGGCTTATCCGTCCAAGAATACAGGAATCAACTTGAAAAACCTAAGATAAAAACATAAGACCAGAATTGAAAATTTCTTGTACTTTCTCAAGCGTAAAATGAAACATTTAAAACCAAAAAAAAAAA
>NYVR01000167.1 GCA_002684655.1 Planctomycetota bacterium
CCGCTGCACATCCGCTTGCACGTAAGCGAGCAATGGCCGCATATTGCCGTTGGGCGGCGGCGAAGCCCTGTGATTGCCGCCACCGTAGCGAGCTGCGGGCAGAGCGAGCGCGGGCGACATGATACGTTTTGTGGTCGGTGGTCGGCGGCTCACCCCGCAAGAGCCCGCCGCTTTAAGCGGCGCGCCCTGTTGACCTCTGTGTCGCATTGACTCAACGTTGACTGTGACTGCAACCTAGCGGGGTGGACGTGAAGCTCGCCTCAGCGAGACCTAGACAAAGCGATATGCTGCGATCTTCTACAATTTGCTCTCTCGGCTTCATTTTCGTTGCTTGCGGCGTAGGCGACCCGGGCCGCCGCGTCACGCATGAGGTGCAACCCTTGCAAGCGCGCAGGCCCGCGTCTGAGGAGTTCAGCGGCGCGCTGGAGTCACTGAAGTGGCGTCGGCTCGCGATGCTCGATGAAAACGGTCAAATGGATCCGTTGGGCATGACGCGGGCTCGAAGCGAGCGCAAGGTGAACGTCGACTTTGCGGAGACGACAGACGGCGCTGGCATTGGCAACTTGAGCTGGACTGAGCGCGGCCCTGACAACATCGGTGGCCGGTCACGTGCGTTGATCATTCACCCGACGATCACTTCAAGAATGTATGCTGCCGGCGTCGGAGGGGGTGTCTGGCGATCCGACGACAGCGGCGCAAGCTGGTATCCGCTCGCGGACTTCATGGGCAATCTGTCCGTGTGCAGCCTCGCATTTGATCCGAGCAACCCGAACCGTATCTACGCAGGCACCGGCGAAGGCTACGGCAACATCGATGCCATCCGTGGCGAAGGAATTTGGACTTCCGTTGACGGCGGCGCTACGTGGGCGCAGCTACCTTCGACAGCGGCATGGCAGCGTGCGAATCGGATTGCGGTCAATCCGATTGTGCCTTCGACCATTTTCGCTGCGACAAACCAAGGGCTCCGGCGCAGTACTGACGGCGGCGCGACGTGGACGACGGTTCAATCGGGAAACAGCTACCAAGTTTTAATCGATCCGACGAACGCCAACCGAATGGTCTGTCACTACCTCACCGCACAAACCCACCGGATTGCTTTTTCGACGGACAGTGGGGTGACGTGGGCTGACAGCGCTGGCGGATTTTCGACGGCTACGCGAATCGAGATGGCCTTCGCGACTTCGGTCTCCGGTCGCATCTACGCGAGTGTAGACGGAGGGGACGTTTGGCGCAGTGACGATGCTGGCGCCAACTGGACCATGCGTAGCAGCGGTCAGATAAGCTCCGGACAATGGTGGTATAACAACGCAGTTTGGGTCGATCCGACGAACTCTAGTTGGCTGTTGATCGGCGCGCAGGATCTATTCCGTAGCTCAGACGGCGGCCAGACGTTTACGAAGATCGGCGATGGGGGCGCGAATCAGCAGACCCCGCACTCCGACGTCCACGCCTTCACGGCGCACCCTGATTACAACGGCACGACAAACCGCATCGTCTACACGTGCACCGACGGTGGGGTTTACCGTGCGAGCGATATCCGGACAGCCACTACTAGCTCCGGATGGAGTCGTCTAGACAACCAGTTTCGAACCGTTCAGTACTACGGTGTCGCTGGACACTCGTCAGGTCGTCTAGTCGGCGGCACGCAGGACAATGGTAGTCACATGATTGAGTTCGGTGATCAGTTTGCCGAGCTCTACATCGGCGGCGATGGTGCGAACAGTCAGATCGATCCGGGTGATCCTGATTACATATGGGGTTCGTATCAGTGGAGTCGCATTCACCGTTCGACAGACGGCGGCCAGACGGGCGCGCAAATCGTTACCGGGCTAGCGGAGGTGGGCGCGGCTGGCGGCGGCAACTTTATCGCTCCCTTGGTCTCGTCGAGGTTCAACCCCAACGTCCTCTACGCTGGCGCGCTGTCGCTTTGGCGCTGCTCCAACGCGAAGGGCTCCACACCGTCGTGGACGTCGATCAAGTCGCCGATCGGGAGCGCGATCAGCGCGATTGCTGTGTCGCCAAACTCCTCAAATACGGTCTGGGTTGGTCACAATAACGGCAGGATCTTCCGGACAAGCAACGCGCTTGGTTCGAATCCGTCATGGACAGAGGTGGACCTGAGTAACCAGATCCCGAATAGCACCATCACCCGCATCCTCATCGACCGCAGTACAACAAGCGAGGTGTTGATTGCCCGCGCCGGCTTCAACTCAACCAATTTGTGGCGCACGACGGATGCTGGCGTGAGCTTCACGGACGTCACGGGGGCAGGGGCCACGGCGCTCCCGTCTGCACCGCTTAGAGGCATCGCCCAGCACCCGAGCCTCGCAGGCCGTTACTACGTCGCCACCGAGGTCGGTGTCTTCGGCACATCCGACGATTGCCAGACATGGTCTGGTAGCAACGACGGCCCAGCGGATGTGGCTTGTTATGACATCACCTTCCTGCACGGCTCGAACACTTTGCTCGTCGGCACGCACGGTCGCGGTATGTGGACCACCGAGATCAATGAGCCGCAAGCTACGAGCTTCGGCGTCGGCTGCCCCGGATCGAACGGCGTGCCGGTGTTGACGGCGTCAGACCCTCGGATCGGAATCGGGTGCACCATCACTGGCTCAAATATGCCAGCGAACGGCAACGTGTGGATTGTGCAAGGTTTGTCCCGGTCTACTTGGAACGGCGCCCCCTTGCCTTTCGACCTTACGCCCTTCCAGGCGCCCGGATGCTCGCTGCGTGTTCGTCCAGATATCGTGCGTGACGGCTTCACCGACGGGGCAGGCAACTACGTCGCAACGATGCCGATCGCCGCGAACACGGCCCTCATCGGGATGCGTTTTTACATGCAGGCCTTCCCGGGTGATCCGACCGTGAACATGTTTGGGCGGACAGCGAGCAACGGCGTCGACCTACTTATCGGTAATTAAGATCGTCGCAGCCCATACCGCGGGCGCGGGGCAGCGATCATGCGTCGAGCAACTCAGAGCGTGGGAACACATCTTTGAAATAGTCACTAGAGAAACATTCGGCTGTAGGCGGCGCCGTCATGGTGGGATCGCACGGGGCGTCGCGCAATGCCGGCGTGAGCGTGCCGCTGCCTAGCGTAGTGAGGAAGGGCCCGTTGCCTGGGTCGCCGGATACCCGAACGGAGATAAAAATGGTTTACGACATGCAACGTTGGCCTCTTGCCATAGCACTGACGCTCTCTGCGACCATGGTCTGCGCGCAGCACGAAGTTGGACGTCAGCCTCCCGACATGGCGGCCGTCTTTGCGGGGCCCGCGCCTGTCGTTACGGAAATCGATGGGCGTCTGTGGGGCTTTGGGGCGAGATACAAGGTTGAGTTCGGCGTAGGAGACGTCACCTTCACGCCGGCGCTTGGGTCGACGGTTCCGCGTAACGTTCCCATCATCCTCTCGCTGCAGTCGATAGGGCGCGGTGCCGAGCAGGCGCCGGTTTCAAAGGGGGCGCGGTCATACGCGGGCACCAGAATTACCTACCAGCACGCTGAAGTTGCTGAGCGCTACGATGTGCTCGCCGAGGGAATCGAGCAAAGCTTCGCCATCGATCGTTTGCCGCGCGGCGTCGGCGACCTGGTTATCCGTGTCGCCGTGTCGACTGACTTCGTCATTGAGCCGTCGGGCGCGGGGCTCAGGCTCACGTTGCCTGGGTTGGGGCATTTGCGGGTGGGCGGGGTGACCGCGATCGACGCGCGCGGCCGCCGCGTTGCGGGGACCATCGCGCACGTGGATGGCGCGCTTCATCTCACTGTGCCTGCGTCGTTTGTTGACAGCGCGGTGCTGCCGTTGGTGATCGACCCGTTGATAGGCGCGAACTTCTCGCTCAGCGCGGGATCAGCCAGCTTTGTGGATACGCACCCAGATGTCGCATTCGACGCGGCTAGCGGTGTCTACCTCGTTGTCTTCGAGCGCGTTTACTCTGCGACTGACCACGACGTTCACGGTCAGCGCGTCAGCGAAAACGGCAGCTTGGTCGGGTCGCGCATCCTGATCCAGAACGCCAGCGGCAATGATTCTCAGCAAGTCCGCGTCGCCAACATCGCTACGACCGGCGATTTTGCCGTCGTCTGGCACGATGTAAACAACAACGAGATTCGAGCTCGCATCGTTGAGGCTGCTACCGGGGCTCTCAATAGCGCCAACGGCGAACTCGTCGTCGCGAGCGGCGGATCGTATTTGGCGCCCGATGTCGGCGGCGAGACCTCGTCGGAGGACGACGCGATCGTCGTGTGGACAGAGGTGGGCGCTACGAGTCGTACGGTCAAGGCGGCTCAAATTCAGGCGGGCGCTGAGAACGTCATCGACACGACGACTCTCTACAGCTCTGGCACGTGGCTGCCGCAGGGGCCGGTGATCTCGAACGGCAACGGCGAGACCGGGAACCATATGGTCGTCTATCAGGTGAATGGCCTGATCGACGGGGATGTCCGGGGCGTCGTGATTGATCGCAACATCACGATCCTCGACAGTACTGTCCCGGCGTTCACGGGGCCGCTGTCCCCGTTGTTTGACGATCAAAAGCAACCCTCGGTCGACGGCGACGGCAAGAGCTGGGTGGTGGCGTGGGCGACGGCTGAGCCGAGCAATCCGTCGCTGTATGACGTCGTTTGTCGGTCGCACGTTTTCGACGCCGGGGCGGGAGTCGTTGCGGCCGTGTCAGACATCATGCCAATCACGGTGCAAGCCAGCGATGACGAGTTCGCGCCGACGGTCGTGTGGACGGGTGGTCAGACATTGGTCGCCTGGAGTGACGTCGACGGTGGGGTGATCAACACCTACATGAAATCGGTCGACCCGTTCTCGTGCGACGCGTGTGAATCCGGGACGCAGTTCGCGCTCGCAGTGAATACGGGCAATGACTTTCGATTCAGCGGGGCCGGCGAGGCTTCGGGCGGCCGCAACGGCGGCAGCGGCGCTCTGCTGGTCTGGCAAAATGACGATCCGGCTGCAAGCGGGGACGCCGACGTCTACGGTCGTCTTTGGGAAGGTGTCGACGGTGACGTGCAGAACATCGGCGGGGGCTGCGGCGAGGCTGCCGGGCAAGCCTACGCATCCTGCGCCTTGAATGGCAACGCTGGATTTTCACTTCGTCTGAGCAGCAACGTGCCAACGACGCCGGCGATCCTGGTGATTAGTAGGCAGCTTGGAGACATCCCTTGCGGGCCCTGCAGCCTCCGTCCTGACCCCTACGCAGGCTGGGTTTCAGCGACCACGACGGACTCGAATGCGATGGCGACTTTCAATGCGGCGATACCCGCAGGTCCTGCGTTGACAGGTATCGACTTCTACGCCCAGTGGATCGTCAGCGAGCCGTTAAACCCGGGCTGCTATCTCTTCGGCTCCGATCTCACGGACGCCATCTCGATCCGAATTCAGTGACCGCGACAGGAGCATCTCCATGCATATTCGAAACATGACGTTCCCGCTGGTCGCGGGATTGCTTGCGCCGCTCGCGGCTCAGGAAGATTCCGTGGCCGACAAGTTCGGTGCTGCTATCCAGTCGTCGACCTCTGTGCAGCGCGAAGGCGGTGCGGTCCGCGCAGCCGGGTGGGACTTTGACGCGCGTATTGACGACGTGGCGATGCAATTTACTCCTGCGCTCGGCCCGCAAGCGGCAGCGACGCAGTTTGTGCGCTTGACACCGCGCTCCTTCGGCCGTGATGGCTCGATGTCCTCGGCGGGGCCGGGGGTGCCTCGCATTCAGGGCGACATGGTCGTGCAGGCGCGCGCCCCGGGTGTCTCTGAGCGCTATGACGTGAGCGCGGACGGCTTGGAGTTGAGCTGGTTGTTCGAAGCGCCTGTCGCGGGCAGCGGCGATCTCGTCGTCCGCTATGACGTGGAGACGAGCATGGCCTCGAGCGTGACAGCAGACGGCGGTGCTTGCTTTGCTCTGGAGGGTGTAGGTGGGGTGTCTATTGGCGCGGTCACAGGTGTCGACGCGCGCGGCGTCTCTGTGGCTGGTGAACTGGAACTTCACGGCAGCACTCTCGAGCTTCGTCTTCCGCAGGCGTTCGTCGACGACGCGGTTTTTCCCGTCCTCCTAGATCCACTAATTGGCACGCAGTTCTTGGCGACGACGAGTGCGACCTACGATGACAGCCGCCCAGACGTCGCCTACGACGGCTCCAATGACGTCTATCTCGTCGTCTACCGCCGCGTTTTCTCCGCGACGTCGCAAGCTATCCGGGCTCAGAGGATTGACGCTTCGACCGGCGCAATGATCGGGGGTTTCTTGTCGGTTCAATCGGTAGCGAGCGCGGACAACCCGACCGTGGCCAACATCAACTCTCGTGACACGTTTATCGTCGCGTGGGAGGCTGCGCCGTCGATCTTCTCTGCGAAGGACATTTCATGCCGTGCGATAAACGCCGCGTCGGGCGTGATGTCGCCAATCACTATCGTTTCGAGCGGCGTCGGCGATGCGCACTCTCCCGACATCAGCGGCGACAATTCCGAGGCTTCTTCGGCGGCGACGAGTGGGGCGCTGATCACGTATGTAGACAGCGTTGGGGGGCTGTTGTTGATGCGCGTCGACTGCGCGACACCCGGCGCGCAGCCGGTGGTGGCTGCGGCGGTGACCATCTCCAGCCATACCGGCGCGAAGCACCCCGCGCTGTCCAAGAGCAACCCCGGCGACGGAATATTTGCTGTCGCTTGGTGTGAGCCAAGCCTTGGAAGCAACGCGCTCTATGTGCGGGGCTACGACCGAACGCTCGCGTCGGTAATGCCGCTCGGCGTGGTCGTCGCGTCGTCGCAGCCGGAACCTGGTCGTTGCGACATCGACGGTGACGGGACGAACTTCGTGGTCCTCTATGAGGTCTCCGAGTCCGGCGCGCCCCTAGGCACCGCTGCCACTGACATCTTTGCTCGCGGTATCCGCGCGGACAGCGTTGCTTGGGCATTCACGTCAGGCCCAACTCCCATTGCGAGCTTGGCGAACATTGAGGAGAAAGACCCAGCGATTGCCTGCTGTGGCGCCAAGTATTTGGCGTTGTATTCACGTCAATTCCTGCCTGGGACAAACAACTACGACGTCAACGGCGCCGTGCTGAGTCCGTCCTGTACGCCGTGCGGCGCGAGCTCCGTGCTGACGGGCTTGAACGGTACGTTGCTGCGGAACGTGGAGCATATGCCCACCGTCTGCAGCACGTTCGGCAGCGACAACGCGACGAGCGACGCGTTGATCGTGTTCGCGGAATCAGATGACTCGCCGCCTTTCAGCAGCAGCTTAGTGGCGCAGCGCTACCAGTCGTTCGCAGGGACAACCGTGCCGGTGGTCTTCGGTTCCGCCTGCGGTACTGGCGCTACGATCGGCACCGTCGGACCGTTCTCGGTCGGCAACCTTGGCTTTGGGGTCACCTCGACGGGGATGCCGGCGGGATCGCTTGCGCTGATAACTTTCGGCGCGCCTGGCGCGACGTTGCCCCTTGGGATCTGCGGTTCGTGCGTGTTGCTCAATGCGGATGCGGCTTTCCTCGCGCCGGTCATAGGCGGTTCAGCGCAGTTTGACTGGCCATTGCGATGTGGTGGCTATGGGGCTCTCGGGATCCAGTTCGACGCACAGTGGGCGATTCTGACCCCGGGGTTAACAGCCTGTCCCTTCTTGCCAGGTTTCGCGTGGAGCAAGCGGATGCGCCTCACGTTGGGTCTGTGAGTTTGTCCTGGCTGCGCATCGCGGGCGATCCCGGGTCACGCCGGTCTTCCGTGACAACGCGCCGCTGATCGGCGCGCGTGAAGGTGTGGCTTTTGGCGGTGACCCTGAGGGTGGCGTTCTCATCTTCCGGCCTAGCATCGCTAGCTGGCTTCGCATGATCCAGGGCGCCGGAGGTGCGTGGGTTGGCGTCACAGGGGCGTGACCTCGGGGCCTGCTGCGGCCGTGTGACTGCATGGCGGCGTGCGGTTGCGTTTGGTTGAACCAGAGCACGTCTCGCCGCGCTTAGTCGAAAGCGTGATGAGCCCCAGCATGACCAATGATGATCGCGGGCAAGGCGGATATTTTGTCGGGCGTTGTCGTCGCGACAGCTGCGGCTGCGCGTTCGTCGCGGAGAAGCGCAGTAGCGCGTTCGACCTAGCGGAGCTTGGGTTGATCGTTCGCGCTATGACGACTGTCCTCCGTAGGCCGCGCGTATTGCGATCGTGCTTTGTCATCCAAGGATCATGCGATGCAAATTGTTCTCGGCTGAGTCGTCGCGCGCTCGCAACAAACCGCTGGCGTGAGGGTGGGCACTCTGCGTTTTGAGGCATATACTCTTTGCACGCGTCGTTTGAGATGACTCAAGCACTGGTTTAAGAAGAGGCTGAAGTGAGAGAGAGCAAGCTCAAGTTGATCACCGCGCTGAGGCAGACGGCGTCGCGCTTGTCGGGTGGCGCTCGCTATGAGTGGGGCCACATGGGTCGGTGCAACTGCGGACACCTTGTGCAGACGCTGACGGACATGACGGACGTCGAGATCGTCCGTTCGATCGATAACCAGCTCGACGAATGGACGGAGCACGCCAGGGATTATTGTGACGGCACGGGCACGGGCGTCGACGACCTGTTCCGCACGCTCGAGGGCGTTGGCTTCGGGCATGAAGACGTGATGAAGCTTGAATACCTCTCAGACCCGCGCGTGCTGAAGAATCTCCCCGGCGACCAGCGGCACCTCCGTCGGAACGACGTCAAGCACGTCACGCTCTACATGGAGACCATGGCGAACGTGCTTGAGACCGAGATGGTCTGAGCCGCGTGCGCTGCTGCGCGCATACCCACATCGTTTCGTCACGACCGCGTCACCCACAGCGGTGCTAGGGGTTGGCGGTCACAAACTGTTGACTTGTTGAGGACAGGCGCAGATTCTCCAATCATCCGTGAATCCCTTCATCCCGAGAAAAGCATGACCAAGAACGAACCGTCACAACTGATCACCGACGAAGACGTCAAGTCCACCGCGACCGTCCGCCGCAGCTTCCTCGGCCGCCTCGGCCTCGCCGCTGGCCTCGTCGGTATCGCGGGCATGTCGCAGTCATGCGGCGGCGAAGAGGCTTCGTCGTCCGACGTGACGCAGCCGAGCAAGGTCGAGTCCCACGAGCACTCCGACAGTGACGCCGCGCCCGAGGCGAAGGAAGAGCACAGCGACAGCGACGCGGCTCCCGAAGAGAAGGAAGAGCACTCCGACTCGGACGGCGACAAGAAGTGACGGAACTCGGCGTCGCCATCCTCGCTTTGCGTGCTGACGCGTAGGCGGGTTGGGCGCTGCCCCACACCAAGGCACGAATGACGGCGCTCGATCGCGACGCGGTTGCGTGGATCCTGGGCGCTGATAGCTCGGCCGAGTTCTACGCCGAACACCATGGCCGTAGGTGGTTCCACGCTCAGCCGGGGAGCCCGGACCGCTTCGGCGAGCTGCTCTCGGTCGCCGATCTAGACGAAGTGCTGGGTCGCTTCGGGCTCCGGCACCCAGCGATCAAGCTGGTTCGCGCAGGCGACCCCGTGCCAGCCTCCGAGTATGTCTGGCGGGATCGCATGGTCGACCCGGCTCGAGTGGCGGCGCTTTTCGCGGAGGGCGCGACGATCGTCTTCGGCGGCCTTCACGACCACCACGAGCCGACGCGGAGGTTGTGCAGCGCGGTCTCCAAGCAGGTCTCGGCGCGTACCCAGACCAACATCTACCTGACGCCCCCCGGTTCGCAGGGCTTTCGCCCGCACTGGGACACGCACGATGTCTTTGTCCTCCAGGTCGAAGGGTCCAAGCGCTGGCGAATCTATGCTGGGGGTCCAGAGCTGCCGCTGAAGGGGCACAAGTTCGATCCGAAGATCCACGAGGCTGGGGACGTTGAGTGCGAGTTCACGCTTTGCCGCGGCGAGGCTCTCTATGTGCCGCGCGGACAGATGCACGCGGCGTCTACGACCGAGGAGACGTCGGTGCACATCACCTTGGGCGTAATGTCTTACACGTGGGCAGACCTCATGACGGACGTGCTCAGTGAGGTCGTGGACCGCAGCGCCGCGTGGCGCGAGAACGTCCCCACAGGCTTCGCGGTCGATCCAGGCGAGACCGACGCGCTGCAGGCGGAGCTGGCGCGCAGGGTCGCGACGCTCGCGGGAGAGATGGACCTCCCAGCGGTCGTGACTGCTCGCGCCGACGCGTTCGCCGACCAGGTCCGGCCGCGCGTTGTAGACCACCTCCGGCAGGCCAGTCTCGCTGCGCTTGTCGAGGAGGGGGATCAGGTGAGGTGGCGGCCGGGATTTCCTGGCCGCGTGGAGGATCGCGGCGCGCGCGTGGCGGTGGTCTGCCGCGGTCGCGAAGTCGAGTTCCCAGCGGCTGCCAAGGCGACCCTCGAGCGTTTGTTGACCGGCGCTACGTTC
>NYVR01000168.1 GCA_002684655.1 Planctomycetota bacterium
CGCGGCCGCGCGGGGGCCGCGCTCACCACCTGCGTAGCCGTAACGCCACGCTGCGGCCGAGTCCTCCAGTTTTCGGTACACGCTGGCGCCGTGGACCGACGCGCCGACGCAGTGACGCAGCCGAAACAACGCGTAGTGCACCGAGACGCGCGTCGTCGCCTCGTCTTCTGCCAAGACCGTGCCGTTTCGGTCCAGCAAGCGCCCGCGGAGGCTCGGGACCGAACGGAAGGCCCAGCGGTTCTCGTAGCTCCGCCTCGCCCACACATCTTGGTCCTCCACCATCAGCACGAACAGGTGACCGATAACGATCAGCAACGCCGCGCAAAACACGCCTGCGAGCACGCCGATTCGAGCGGTAGAGGTGGCGCGCGCAGACGTCATGCAGCCACCCTCCGCGCCTGCTCAGCCTGCTCGGTAAACGCCCGGAACGGCGGCGACAATCGCGCGACTAGCAGCAGCGGCGGCAACAAAGACGCAGCCCAGAAGACCTGCCAAGGGTCGAGGATGCCCACCGGCGCCGGCTGATCAAAGATCCGCGCGCAGAGACCGGAGAGCTTCGGGATCACCACCGCCAACACCGAGGCCGCCATCGCCTGCCAAAGCCAGTGCTGGGCGACGAACAGCGCGCGCAGCGGCAAGAGGACCGCGATCGGCACGCCGATCACCAACAGGTGAACGGGCAGCGACGCCTGATCCACGAGCGACCGACCGATGGCGAGGGCGAGCAAGAGCATGGGCAGCGCGCGGACCTGCGCGAACCACGCGAGGAAGAGCGCGCCGAAGACCGACACATCGACGGGTGGCAGGCCCAGGTCATGTAGATAGCCCGCCAACAAAAAGAGCTGCGGCACCACGCCGAACCACCAGAACCAGCGCATCAGCGCGCCTCCGATGGATCGACCAACACATCCACTGCGCGAGCACCTCTCGTGACCGGCGAGCGGACCTCTAGCAAGTCACGGTCCAGGCGGTCAACGCGGGCGCGACCGATCCAGAGGCCAGAAGGACAAAAGCGACCATTGCTGCCGGTGAACAAGTGCCCTTCGGCCGACCGCGGCAGCTGATCGCGAGGCGGGCCTTCCCAGCGCACCCACGCCACGTTGCCGGCGGCTCGCTCAACGACGCCGCTCATCTCGAAGGCAGGGAGCGTGTCGCCGTCGGGGAGGAACAGCAGGCTCCACCGCCTACGCGACGCGCCGAACGACGTCGCCAACCCGCTGCCCAGACAGAGGCCCCGCGCGACACCGACCAGCATGCCCTCCTGCGTCACCGCTGCGCCGTCTGGCACGCCTGTATCAGTGACCAAGAGGTGCCGCCCGCGGTCGGCGCCCGGCAGATCGTAGACCACGCCGCTCACGCGGCGGTGCGCGCGCATCATCGACGACCGGCCGCCGCGCACAGCTGGCGCGCGCCAGAGCACGACGTGCGATAGCGCGTGGGGCTCAAACAGCGGCTCCACGTAGACCGCGATAGTCAGCACGTCATCCGTCTTCTGATCGTCGTAGCCCCACACCTTTGCCCGACCAAGCAGGAGGCCCCCCGGCACGCGCTGCGCGGTCGCCCCGTATTTCAGCGCCCGAGTACGAACGAGCAGCCCGGATTCATCCATCTGCGCCGCTTGGTATGGATCGTTCCACAGGTCAACGCGCATCGGCGCAGGGTCCGCGCTGCTGCCCGCGCGTACCACGACGCGGAGCCCTCCGACGCCGCCACCCCCGTCTTCGTCAACGCTCGCGTAGAGGCGCGGCGCGTCGCGGTGGTTGCACAACATCACGCGTGCGGGATCCGCGGGGAGGTCGTCGATGGCGCGGCCTTGCCCAGGGCGCATCAGGAACCCGATCAGTTGATCCCCCTTCACGACGAGATCACAGCCCTCGAGCTCGGCGTAGCTATGGTCGAGGAGCAGCTCGCTCATGCGACCGCCCCCGCCCACGCGCGACGCCGACAAGACCCCGCAAAGCAGTTTCTCTGCAGCAACGGGGATCACGCCGGCGCCGGCGGAGAAGTTTTGCCGTGTGACGCGGCGGTTTAGTTCAGCCCGCAACTCTTCGACGCGACCCAGGTCGTCCCGGCCAGCCGCGCGCGCCGGCCGACCGAACCACATCGACGCTAGGCGTGGGACCGCCGTCGCAGAGCCGACCAACCAGCGCTCGACAGGCCCGAACAACGCGGGCAGCGTCAACCACGCCAACGCCAACAGCAGGATGGCGTAGAGACCTACGGGGAATGAAGCCGACTTCCGCAACATCACCGAACCGGATGCATCTCCGCGGTCGCGACGTCCGGTCGCCGCGACCCCACAACCGACGCCTCACGCGGGCCGCAGCCGGGCCGCTGCGCGAGGTTGCCGGACTATCCCAGGTCTTCGCCGCCTTCCAGGAACTGCGAGTAAAGCTCCAGGTTCTCGAGGAAGATCCCGGTCCCCCGCGCCACCGCCTCCAACGGTCGCTCGGCGACGTGCACGTCGAGCTCTGTCTCCTGCGCGATCAGCTCGGGCAAACCGCGCAGCAACGACCCGCCGCCGCAGAGGGTCACCCCCGTATCCATCAGGTCCGCCGCGAGCTCAGGCGGCGTTCGCTCGAGGACCGACTTGATCGCGCCGATCACCTTGCGAACGGGCTCTTGCAGCGCCTCCCGGACGTCGTCGGACGAAATCACGGTGCGCCTGGGGAGGTTCACCAAGGAGTCCCGGCCGCGGACCTCAACCTGGATCTCTTCTTCGAGCGGGATGCAGCTACCGGCGGCGATCTTAAGTCGCTCAGCGGTGATCTCGCCGATCAGCAGGTTGTACTTGTTGCGGATGTACTGCGTGATCGCGTCGTTGAAGTCGTCTCCAGCGACCCGCAGGCACTCTGCCATGACGACGTTGGCCAACGAGATCACGGCGCCCTCGCACGTGCCCCCGCCGATGTCGACGATCATCGTGCCGCGCGGCTCATGAACCGGCAGCCCCGCGCCGATCGCAGCCGCCGTAGGCTCATCGACCAAGAAGACGCGCCGCGCGCCCGCGCGCTCCGCGCTGCCGATCACCGCGCGCTTCTCGACCATGGTGATGCCCCACGGGACCGCGATGACCAGCCGCGGCTTTACGAGCCGCTTGCCGCCGCACGCCTTGCCCATGAAGTAGCGGAGCATCTTCTCCGTGACCTCGAAGTCCGCGATGACGCCGCTCTTCATCGGTCGAACCGCTTGGAAGCCAGGCGGTGTGCGGCCGAGATACTCAAGCGCGGCGTCGCCGACGGCCATGCCGTCGAGGAGCACCTCAGTCGAACCCTTGCGGACAGCGACAACGGACGGCTCGTCGAGGACGACGCCCTTATCGCGAACGAACACCAGCGTGTTGGCAGTCCCCAGGTCGATCCCGAGATCGACGGAGAAGCCGCGCAGCAGCATCTCGAACGGTTTCAGCATGTATGCCCCTCATCAGGGCTTTCCCGACTTGTGGATGGCTCGGGGACCATTGACCTAGCAGACAAGTGCGCCGGGACCAAACGGAGCACACCGTCCACCGTAGCAGGCTTCCCTCCGGTCGCAACGGATTCTTCTTATCGTTTCCGAACGCCGCCTGTTCGCCTGGATGAAGGCGCCACCGGGGAACGAAAAAGCCCCGGCTGGCACGTCGTGCGACCGGGGCTTTTGGCGCGGCTCCGAGGATGGAGCGCGGGTCGGAGCGCGTCGAGGCGACGAGTCGCTCCGGCGGCCTTCTGGCGCGGATGCTACTGGTAGACGCCGCCCGCCATGATGACGCAGGTGAGCGCGCAGGCGAGCAGGATCGCGGTGAAGAGCACGATGCCGTCGTCGATGTTCATGCCGCCCTTGTCGGTGGCCTCGACTTCCAGGGGCGCAGCCTCGGCAGCGCGGCGTTTGTTCTTACGAGCCATGGATACAGGTCCTTGTCTTGGTAGGAAGAGCGAGCGTTGACGCGGCTTACTGCTGCGTCGACGCCTTGTCGCCGGTGCGGATGGTGGCGCCACCGTTACGAACACGGATCGTGCACATCACGGCGTTGGCGCTCTCCACGTAGCTCGTGGCGACGGCCTCGGCCTTGTAGCCGCTGTCATCGAAGATCGCGAAGCTGAAGGGGCGGCGGTTGATTTGATCTTGGATGTCGACGTTCCCAGGGTTCGCCGAGATGGAGATCGTGCAAAGACGGCCCGAAGCGTTCGTCACCGTGCCGCTCAGCGACGGCGCAGCCATCGCCTCCGAGAAGCCTCGCACCTTCGCGGCAGCGATCAGGAGATCCTTCTCGCTGTTGTCACGGCGCAGACCCAGGATCTCTTGGTCCTTGCGGGAGATGGTCTCGTTGAGCGCGGCGATGTCGTTGCGGAAGTTGCTGTTCTCGGCAACGGCGGCGTCCTTGGCGCGCACGGCGTCGTCGCGGACCGCCTGCGCCTTGATCGACGCGTCGTAGGCCTCCTTAGCCTGCGCAAACGCTGCCTGGGCGCTGGTGTTGGCGGCCTCTTGCAGCGAGACAGCCTTCTTCAGGTCCGCGGACTGCGAGCTGGTCAGTTCGCTGAGACGCTTGTTGTCGTCTTGGAGCTTCGCGACGGTGTTGCGCGCCGCGTCCAGCTGCTGCTCTAAGGTCGTCTTGGCGACGTCGATGTTGCCCTTCTCCGCCACGAGGTCGGAGATCTTGGCGTCCTTCTCAGCGACGTCCTTTTCGTGCAGATCCATCTCGTCGGCGAGCATCTGCTTGTAGTTGGCTTGCTTGTTCAACAGCTGCCCGGCCATGACGGCGAAGCCGCCTGCGAGGAACAGGTTGAGGACGATGAATACGCGACCAATGGGACTCATGATGACCAGATGGCTCCTAACTTACGTGTGCGCCTGGATAACGGGAGAGAACCAGGGCTCAGGTAGTTGATCAGAGGGGATGAAAAGACGCCAAACAGAAAGACTAACGATAGCCGTTCGGCGCCGTGTGCGCGGTCGGACGACCGTGCGACGGACGCCGCATCCCAGAACGAGAGTGGTCTAGGGTTGGCGGAATCCTAACTCCATGCACCGCACCGTCAAGAACCACATTTGGGACTAGCTAGCCCGGCTCGCGCAGCGCCCCGTCGGCGGATCCGCTCGCCGCGCGCCGGGACCTACCCCCGCGCCACAATCCGGCCATAGCAGCCAGGCCGACGACCAAGCCGGAGATCCAGCCCGTCGAGCGACGCAACCACGTAAATGCCGGCGGCTTGCCCGCGCCCCGCTGGAGCGAAACAGACAGCGTCCGGGGCCCGTCCTGCGGCGCGGGCGCCAGCGACAGTTCGTCTTGGATGTTCCCGCCGGCGTCGATGGCCACGGATCGCCCGTCCTGCGTGCACCGCACGATCGGGAGAACATTCTCGCAGGCCCGCATCACGGTGGACGCGACCAGCTGACTCAGCTCGCCGCCGCCGCGGTACCAGGCCTCGTTGGAGAGCACGAGGAGCAGCTCCGCGCCTTGCTCCACCTGCTCCGCGGCAGGCCCTGGGTAGCCGTTGTCGTAGCACACCAACGCCCCAAAGCGCGCGCCGCTGGCCGTGCGCATCGGCGGCCGTTCGACGCCTGGAGCGCAGTCAGGCAGGCTTCCCATGGCGCGACGGAACTGCTCGCGGATCGCCGCCGACCAGGACTCCGGCAGCAGCGAAAGGAACGGCAAAAACTCGCCGCCGGGCACGAGCCAGCGCTTCTCCTGATGACCCAGGACACGGCCGCTGGGCAGCTCCAGCGCCAACGCCGCGGGGGTCAGTTGCCCTCCCCGGCGCACGTTCGCACCTAAGACTAGGCGCGCGGACGACGCTGGCAGCCGACGAGGCAACAGCCGCGCGACACCGCTCTGTATGCGCGCGGTCTCAACGGTGTCGCGCAGGACCGACTCCGGCCAGACCACGAGGTCCACTGGCTCCGCGCGCGCGAGCACCGCCTTCGTCGGCTGCACGAGTCGCTCGTGCAGCATACGGTCGTCCCACGTGCGCCACTCAGAGGGCGGCCGCGAGAAGACCTCGGCTGGATGAAACCCAGGCTCGATGGCGACGACCCGGACCGCCTCGCTCCCCCCGGCGGCTGCAGCAGCGCGCGCGCCCGAGGAAACCACGTTCCCGACGAGGACGCAGCCGACGCCCAAGACCAAGGCCGCGACGCTGCGACAGGCGGCGCCGCGCCAGCAAGGAATCCCGACTCGCCAGCTCTGCCCGAGCTCCCAGGCCGAGGACGCGATCAGCGCGAGCAGCGCGTTGAGCAGCGGCTCGCCGCCCACTACGGCGGCTCTGCAAAGCAGCGGCCACTCATAGAGCGCGTGGCAGGGTTGGCCGTGCGGGTAGTGGATCTCGGGCATCACGGCCCGCAGCCAGAAGGTGCCGGCGACCGCGAAGGCGAAGCCGACCCAGCGGAGCCGCGCCGGCAGGCCGCGAACCGCGGCGGTAGCCAACACATAGTAGAGGCCGCCGACGACGACGATCCCCACATACGCTGGCAACAGCACGTGCCGGACCGACCAAGAGAACCAGGCCATATGCACACAACCGAGCACGTAGCTGTGCAGCAGCGGCCTGCGGCCCCCCGTCGCGGTCGCGGACCAAACCGCGAGCGCGGGCAAAAAGAGCCCCCCCGCCAAACGCAC
>NYVR01000169.1 GCA_002684655.1 Planctomycetota bacterium
AAGGTCATGCAGGACGCCAAGGCCTTGCTTGAGAACTCGTTCGTCATTGAGCGCTTCTGGCGGAATCCCGAGTGGGATCAGGTTCGTCCGCAGCGTGGTCGTGCCGCGAGCTTCCGCGACGACTTGATCGGCGGCCGCACCGCGCGCGCGCTACACGCCCTGTTGATCGCGGTCTACTTTCTGCGGTGTCAGATCGTGCACGGGGGGGCCACGCTGGGCAGCAGCCTCAACCGCTCGACGGTCGAGCCTGCGGCGCGCATCCTCAGCTTGCTGAGCAGCCAGATGCTCGCGTGCGTGACCGAGCACGGGCTCGAGATGCAGTGGGGAGAGATCTGCTACCCGCCTGTTCGACCGTCGTAAAGCCGGTCGACCTGTCTTTCGGTCTACGATCGACTAGATGGCGTCACGCCTCGCAGTGTCTTGTCTCTCTGGGTGCCTCGCCGCGGTCTGTGGCGTCCGCGCCCAGTCCGCGCCCCCTCAGCCTCAAGCGGTAAACGCCCTCAGCTACAACGTCCACTACGCCGTCGGCATGGACGGCAAGACGGACCTCGCGCGCATCGCGCGCGTCATCCGGGACTCCAAGGCGGGGATCGTTGGCCTGCAGGAGATCGGCAGCAAGGCGATGGCCAAAGAGCTTGGCCGCCTGGCCGGCATGGCGTTCGTCTTTGGCAGGTCCAAGGAGAAGGACTCGCAGTACGGCGACGCGATCCTCTGCCGCTACCCCTTCACCTACGTCGGCAACGAGTCGATCCCGTCGGCGAGCTCGAGCCGCTACCAAGCGATGGCCGTCGACGTCGACGTGTCCGAGGTCTTCGGCGAGGGCGCCTCGGTGCGCTTCGTCAACACGCACTTCGACTGGCTCAAGACGATCGGCTCGCAAGAGGCGCGGCTGGCGGCGTGCCAGGTAATTGAGCGGGCGTTCTTCGAGGACTACGGCGGGCCGGCGATCCTCGCGGGCGACCTCAACGCGACGCCCAAGAGCGCGCCGCTGCAGCGCCTCAAGAAGCTGGGCTGGTTCTTTACCGACCTCGGCAAGCCGCGCCTCACGATCGGCGCGCCCAAGGCCGACCGGCAGATCGACTACCTGCTCGTGCGCCCGCAGCGGGCGTGGGCAGTGCGGAAGATCCAGGTGATGGACGAGCCGGTCGCCTCGGATCACCTCCCGATCACGATGACGCTCTCGCTCCGAGGGCGCTGACGCCTGAGGCGTAAGGGCTGGGTCTCGGGCACGGCACGCGGCACGATGCAGGCATGAACACACGTCGCTGGATCTGGTCGTTCGCCGCGGCATGCTCCCTCGCGCTCTCGGCCGCGGGCTGCGCGGTGGTGGCGGAGCCGGCGCCCCCTGCGACACCGATCACGTCGCACCGCGAGGTCTACAAGACCATCGGCGACGTCGAGCTGACCATCGACCTGATCGTGCCGGACGGCCACACGACCGCCGATCGTCGCCCCGCGATCGTGTTCTTCTTCGGCGGCGGCTGGACCAGCGGCACGGTCGAGCAGTTCCGGCCGCAGGCGGAATACCTCGCGCAGCGCGGCGTGGTCGCAGCGCTCGCCGACTACCGCGTGCGCTCACGCCACAAGACCTCGCCGTTCGCGTGCGTCGCCGACGGGAAGGCCGCCGTGCGCTGGCTGCGCGTCCACAGCGAGCGCCTGGGCATCCACCCGCAGCGCGTCGCCGCGGGCGGGGGCTCGGCGGGCGGGCACGTCGCCGCGGCGGCAGGCGTGATCGAAGGGCTCGAAGACGACGGCGTCGACGCGACCGTCTCGTCCAAGCCCGACGCGCTGGTGCTGTTCAACCCCGTGTTCGACAATGGGCCCGGAGGCTGGGGGCACAACCGCGTCAAGAAGCGGTGGCGAGAGATCTCGCCGATGCACAACATCCGCGCCGGCGCTCCGCCGACGACGGTGTTCCTCGGCAGCAAAGACAAGCTGATCCCGGTCGCGACGGCGTACGCCTACCAAGAACGCATGGAGGCCGTCGGCGCGCGCTGCGACGTGCACATCTACGACGGACAAGGCCACGGGTTCTTCAACAAGTCCCGCAGCGCCGCGTCGTTCGATTCGACGGTCGCCGAAGCGGACCGCTTCTTGGTGTCCCTCGGCTGGCTGCAGCGACCACTGACCCGCCTCGCTGAGCTGCGCTGGCCCGCGACGCCGCGGCTCGCGTCGAGCAGGCAGCTCCAGGCAAAGGAGCTCGGCGAGGACGAGCTGCGGTCCGAGGTGCTGACCGTCACCAACATGCTGCCGGAGATCGAGAGCCTCGCGGCCTTCACGCGCCTGCGGCAGCTGTGCGTCTCCCCGGGCGTGCGTCAGTGGGGGACCTACATCTCCAAGGGCGAGGCCGGCGAGGTCGCGCGGCTCGCCCGCGCCGCGGACGCGCCGTCGCTCCGCAGGCTGCGCTTGCGCTCGTCGCCGACGCGCCCGCGAGACCTCGCGACGCTCGCCGCGCTGCCAGAGCTCGAGGTGCTCGAGCTGGCCGGGCTCTTCGCGGGCGACCTCGCCGCGCTCCGCGACCTCGCGCAACGCGGCGAGGACATCGCGTTTGGCGCGTTCGACGCCGCGATGGCCGAAGTCGTCGCCGCGCATAGCCAGGCGAAGACCCTCGTCGTCGAGAGCATGCCCGTCTCAGCCGCGGCGCTCCGCGCGCTCGCGCCCGCCGAGCTGGACACGCTCGCCATCGCGGCGCGCACCCCGGACGGGTTGGCGGCCCTGTCCGCGCTGCAGACGCTGCGCCAGCTCTCGATCGGCTATGCGTCGGCGCCGGGCGGCTGGCGCGCCGCGTTCTCCGGCTCCTACACGCCTCAGAAGGCCTCGCGCGGGACCTACTCACCGTCGCTGACGAAGGACCTGTTGGCGTCGCTCGCCGCGCTGCCCGAACTAGAAGCGCTGACGCTGCGCTCGTGCCTCCTCAGCGACGCCGTGCTCGACGGCCTGCCGCGGCAGCTGCGCCAGCTCGACCTCTACGACTGCTTCGGCGTCACCGCGCGGCTCGTCGACGTGGTCGCCGAGATGCCGAACCTGCGTGAGCTCGGCATGCCGCTGCAGGTCCGCGCCGACGCGCGGGGACGTCGCGCGGCCGCGGCGACCGCGCGGATCCCCACGCAAGGCAGCGACCTGCACACGCGGCGGCTGGCGAGCGCCGACGCGGCGGCGATCGTGCGTTCGCGCATGTGGCGCCGGCTCCGGCTCGACGGCACCTTGACCCAAGAGCTCGCGGACGCGCTGCGCGGACAGGCCGAGCTGGTCGAGCTGCGCTTGACGATCGATGCGGCGAGCGCGCCGCTCGGCTTCGTCGCGTCGCTGCCGGCGCTGACGCGGGTCGTGTTTGAAGACATGGAAGTGAGCAAAGCCGTCATCGCTCCCCTCAAAGCCTGCAAGCCGCTGCAGGAGGTCGCGTTCGATAACTGCTTGTCCTCTCTCAGCGAGACGTTCGATCACGGCTTGCCTGCGCGCGTCCGCGTGCGGTCCTTCACGCGGCGGTTCCAGTAGTGACAGCCCTGGGACGTTGATCTGCGAGTCGCCGCGCGGTCGCCGCCGCCGGTCTCCGTAGCATGCGGGGGCAACCGGACCCCGCGCGCCCGCCGCATGAACGACCCCGCCGCCGCCCCCGTCGCCGCCGCCGAGCGGATCGAACTGCTCGACGTCCTGCGCGGCGTCGCGCTGTTCGGGATCCTCGTCGTCAACCTGCCGCTGATCGCGCTGCCGCTCAGCGAGGCGATGGGCAGCGCCAACGCGCTCGAGGCGGGCACATCCGACGAGTGGATCGCCGCGCTCGTCCGCATGTTCGCCGAGAACAAGTTCATGGCGCTGTTCTCGACGCTGTTCGGCGCCGGGCTGGCGCTGCAGGTCGACCGCGCCGAGGCGCGCGGCGTGGCGCCGAGCTCGTTCTACCCGCGCCGCCTGCTGGTGCTGGCCGCCTTCGGCGCGCTCAACGGCGCGCTCGTCTTCTTCGGGGACATCCTGCTGCCGTACGCGATCGCGGGCACGTTGCTCTACCTGCTGCGGAAGCGCTCGCCCAAGGCGATGCTGTGGATCGCGGCCGCCGTGATGGCCGTCGGGCTCGGGCTCTCGGTCGTCTTCGAGGGCCTCTTCGGCGGCGGCGGCAGCGGCGGCGGCGGGCAGGGCGCAGGCGACGACCTCGTCGCGGCGGACCTCGCGCTGGCGCACGGCAGCTTCCTCGAGGCGTCGACCGCGCGCGGCCTGATCTACCTGGCGTGGCTGGTGCTCTCGTCGATGATCGCCTTCAACTGGCGGATCTTGGCGCTGTTCTTCGTCGGCGCGGCCCTGCTGCGCCTGGGCTGGGCGACGCCCGAGAAGCGGGTGCTGCACCGCCGGGCGGCCATCGTCGGGCTGCTCGTTGGCGTCACGCTCGAGGGCGCCTCGCTGTGTCTGCACCGCCGCGAAGAGCTCGACATCGGCCTCCGCGTCGCCGACGTGTTGCTGCATCAGCTCGGCGGACTCGCCCTATCCGCGGGCTACGCGGGCGCGGTCGCGACGTGGTGCTGGAGCGGCGGGATGGCCACGCTGCGCCGCGCGGTCGCGCGCGCTGGCCGGATGGCGCTGACCAACTACCTCGGCCAAAACATCGTCGCCGGCGTGATCTTCTTCGGCTACGGCTTCGGCCTGCGCGGCGCGCTCTCGCACCTCGAGGTGTTTGGCGTCGCCTGCCTGATCTACGCCGCGCAGCTAGCGGTCAGCGCGTGGTGGATGGCGCGCGCCTCGGGCGGGCCGTTCGAGCGGCTGTGGCGGCGGCTCACCTACCCCAAGGCACGCTGAGCCGCCTGCTGGGTCGCGCCCGCTACTGGATCAGCAGCAGCGGGACGGCGTTGCTGGCGAAGCGCGCCTGCAGCGTCTGGTTGTCGCTCACCAAGAACGCGTGCGAGAGCTGCAGGCCGAGCAGGCTCGGCAGCGGCGGGATCACCAGCGTCGCGGTGGCCTCGCCGTTGGCGTCGAGCACGCCGACGGTGTTCTGCAGGATCACCGGGCTGAAGACCAGCTGGGTCAGCGCGAACCAGGGGTCGCCCGCGCTGTTGAGCGGCAGCAAGACGTTGTTGAACAGCGTGCCTGGCGCCGTGCCGGTCATCGAGCCCAGCAGCTGGTAGCGCTGGCCCGCCTCCTCCACGCCCGCGCGCAGGGTGAAGTCCACCTGGCCCAGCGTCGAGACCGACGCCTGCACAGCGCTGGCCTGCAGCGGGTCGCAGACGTCGAGCACGCCGTTGTTGTCTAGGTCGACCGCGCCGTGCGCGAGCTCGCAGGTGTCGGCTTGGCCGTTGCCGTCACAGTCAGCCGGGTCGCCGTAGCGGATGCGGAGCACGCGGCCGCCGATGGTCGTGGCGCCGTTGAGGCCGCTGTCGGCGTAGCACTCGCTGAAGTAGAGCCCGTCGGGGCCCGCGGTCAGCGCCGCCGCCGTCGAGTAGCCGTCGCCGGTGTACTCGACGAACGGGAACGGGCCCGCCTGGACGTTCTCGTTGAGGTCGAACACCCACTCGCTGATGACCTTGCCGATCACCTGCTCGCCTTCGGCGTAGGTCGCGCCGCTCTCGGTGATGAACGCGTGGTCGAACTTGTCGTGCGGGTAGCCGCTGCCGCCGAACGTCTCCGGCTGCACGAACGCGATGTTGACCGGCCCGACCGACGGCTGCCAGTTGTGGATCGCGAAGTTCGTCATGCTCTGGTCGCTGCCGCTCCAGCCGTAGTTGCGGCCGGGGACCAGGCGCGTGATGCGGTCGACGTTCGGGCCGTTCTCGACGCTGTAGCGCATGCCGTCGGCCGCGCGCCACGCGCCGCCGAACGGGTTGCGCACACCGGCGCAGTAGATGTAGTCGCGCGCGTCGAGCGCGCCGCCGTTGAACCAGGGGTTGCTGGGGATCGGCGTGCCGTCGAGGTTGAGCCGCAGGATCTTGCCGCGGTATGAGGTCAGGTTCTGCGCGGTGTTCGGCTGGAAGCCGTCGCCCATGTGGCAGAACAGCACGCCGTTGACGATCTCGAGGTTGGAGATCTGGTGCGACTGCCCCTGGCTCTCCCCGACCATGTCGAGGATTACTTGGCTCGACGACGCGGTCAGGCCGCCGTTGGTCGACGAGTAGCGCGTGATCCGCGGGAACGTGTTGTTGTTGGTCTCCCAAAGGTGCGAGACGAACACGTCGCCCGAGACCGGGTCGACGGCGATGCCCGCGAGCCCCTGCTCGCCGCTGCCGGGGAACGCGCCCGACGGCGTGTAGTTGATGACGTTGGTCGCGTAGTCCGCGACCAGGCCGCTGTTGGTGACGACCTTGATCTTGCCGTAGAGCTCGGTGACGTAGAACTTCGGCGCCGTCGGGAGGGCGCTCTGGTTCGGCGCGAAGGCGATGCCGACCGGGAGCTGCAGGCCCTGCGCGACGACGTCGATCGTGTAGCCGGGCTGGACGGCCTCCCACGGCACCGGCACGGTCCGGGCGACGGACGAGAAGTCCGGCACGAACGCGTTCGGGTTGGCGTTGTAGGTCGAGCCGTGCTCGCTGACCCAGTAGACGGCCTCGCCGAAGGGCGGCAGGTTGATCGCCGGGAGGTGGATGGTGAACGCCTCGCAGTCGACCTCGAAGCCCGAGATGTCCGACGCTGGCAGAGTCAGGTTGCTGCCGGGGTCGCCTGCCTTGACCACGATGCGCACGGCGCGGTGCAAAGGCAGCGGCGCTGGGTTGATGACCTTGTTGCCCGGCCCGGGGTCGCCCTCGAGTCGCAGCAGCTGCCAGCGCGTGTCGGTCTCGATGCGCACCATCGGGTGCGGCGCGCCGGACGGCAGGTCGATCGGGTTGCCCTGTAGGTCATCCCAGCGCACGTCCGCGACGTCGCTGACGTCCTGCAAGAACATCGCGTTCTTGATGCCGGCGGCGCCGGTCGAGAACGGGATCGACACCCACGGGCTCCACTCGGTTGCGGGGTCGCCGCTGTCGTCGCGGTGTCGCGCGCGGAGCACGTAGGAGGTGTCCTCAAAGAGCCGCGAGAAGCCCGCGTGGGAGTTCTCGAAGACGCCGTCGCCGAGGTGCGCGTGCAGCTTCTCAAAGCCGGTCACGTTATCGGCGACCCAGACGCGCGTGGTGACCGACGCGTCCCACACTTCCCACGTCGTGGTGAAGTGCTGGTCACCTGGGTTCGGGTCGGAGAACGTGGTCGTCTCCATGTGCAGGTCGGCTGGGTTGACGACCGTGTTGGCGACCGATGGCTCGGTGAATGAGGGCGTAGCTGGTGATTGGTTCTGCGCGG
>NYVR01000170.1 GCA_002684655.1 Planctomycetota bacterium
CGAGCTGCGTGATCACGCGCGGCCAGCCGTCGTACTGCGCGGCCGCCGGATCGGTAACGTCGACGTTTCGCGGCCAGCACTCCATCTGGATCGTTCGGCGCGACGTGTCGAGGCGGACGAGGCCAAAGCCCGCAGCCCTCGTCGTCAGCAGGTCGCCGCTCGGCCGATTTTCCGGATTGGCCGCGGCGAAGTTGGTCACCTTGTTGGCGAACCCGTCGAGGTGATCGCCGGTGTACGGTGGCGCGCCCGGCTCACGATTCAGCCCGGGCTCCAGCGGTTGCCACCAGCGCAGGTAGAGGTTGGCGATGGACGGCACGCAGAACGACCAGATCGCGTCGCGGTGCTCTTCGATGCCGTGTTGAAATAAGGTCGCGAGGTGTTGGTCTCCGGCGCAGTGGAACGCGAACGCGCGTCGCAGCGCGGCGACTGCCCGGTTGCGGCCGGCCTGCGGCCAGCCGTTGGAGTCCATGTCTGCGTGCAGTCGACCGTTGGCGCCGCCGTGGATGTGCGCGCCGCCGCAGAAGATCGTGGCCGACAGCGCGACCTTCATGCGTGCGTTCGACCAATCCTGGCCCCATCGGTCGAGCCAGCGGAGTTGCCGGGCTCCGAGCAGGACGGCACCTTCGATGTCGACGCTAGCTGGGTCGTAGTTCGGGTTGCGGATGTGGTCAGGCCGCGGTCCCTGCTTGGGCACGCGGCCCGCAGGCCCGGTCTTGAACTTCCGGTCCTCAAGGATCGCGAAGTCGACGCCGCCCCAGTTGAGGTTGGTGAACCAGACGCTGATGTCCTGGCCGATGGTGTGCGGGTCCGCCGGATCCGGCAGGTGGCTGGTCTGGGCTCGCTCGACTTCTCGTACGTAGGCGCCTGGGCGCGCGTAGCCACCGTCAGCGGCGCCGCCCAACGTCGAGACCTTGCCGCTCTCTCCCCAGAGGTTTGGCTGGCCGACGTCGTGATCGTCAGGCAGGCAGATCGTCGGGCGGTCCCGCATAATCTCTCCGAACGCGCGTCCAAACTTCAGCCACGCTGCGTAATGGCGTCGGTGGTCGTAGACCTGGTCGCCGGAGAAGAACAGCAGGTCGGCGTCGACGGCGCGGACGTTGTCGATCAGGTCTTGGCGCGGTAGGTCGCCGCCGTGCGCGGGGCGGATCGAGTTGCCCGTGAAGCAGGCGACGACGACCTCGTCGTCGTCGACGGGGTTTTTGCGCACGACGCCTTCATAGGTCGCTTCGTCGCCGTGCACGACTCGGTAACGCCATGCGCGGCCGTCGTCCCAATCTCCGACGCGGAACGGCGCGGTCCAGCCGCGCGCGATCACCTCAGTGCGCGCGACCTCGACCCAGGCGCCGTTTCGCTCGACCTCCAGGCGCACCGTGCGCGGCGCGTCGTCGCTGAGGGGATACAACTGCGCGGTCAGCTTTAGCGTCTTCGCGTGCACGGTGTAGAGCGCGAAGCAGATCACGTCGGCGGGCGCGACCTGGGGGACGGTGAGGTCCACGCGGCGGCGCTGGCCGTAGGCGTTCGGGGCGAGCAGCAGCGCGGCTGCTGAGAAGGCGAAGGCGGTGGCGCGGATCATGGTCTGGTTGCCTGGTGCGTCAGCCGATGAGACTAATCGAGCGCGTCGGCGCAGCCTAAGCCGCAGCGGGCTCCGGCTGGTCGCCCCGGGCGAGCGGTCGTCTCCAGATCAGCGCGAGGTAGAGCGGCAGCGTGAAGTGCGGCGCGCGCACCATGGCTTCGTAGAGGAACTGGTCTGCGCCCCAGAAGCGCAGGTCGAGCGACATGCCGGCGACGGGCCGAGCCAGCGCTGTCAAAAGTCCCCAGGTCGCAGCGTAGAGCATGCAGCCCCGGCGTAGTCGGGGCGCGAGCAGCCCGACGCAGATGAGCAGGTCGAGCGCGCCAGCAGACCGCAGGATCGCGGTCGTGGTCGCCTCGTCGGTGCCGAGCACGACCGTGGCCATGGCGTAGAAGCTAGCGGGCGTTGGCCACCAGCCGAGCGCGTAGGCGCCGTGCGCCGCGAACGTCATAATCACGGCGCCGGTCGTCGCGGCGATCACCGCGCGGTGCTTCGCACCGCAGGCGAGCGCGAGCGCCAGCAAGACCGGACTCGCGACCTGCGCAGCGTGCTCGACGAGCATCGGCAGCTCGCGGGCCGCGGTGAGGTACTTTGAGTATGCCAGCGCTGCGAGGCAAAGGCCCCCAACTGCGAGGCCCGAGAACTGCAGCCACGCGCGCGGCCGCGCGGTGATTGTCAGCGCGGCGCAGATTACGTAAGGCCACGCCATCCACGCGATCCAGCGCTGCACCGCGCCCGCGCCTGGGGTCTGTCCGACGAAGTCGTCCCAGTCGCCGCCGTGATGTGCGACGAAGTCGAGCGCCTCTCCGCGCCAGAAGAGCGGCCCATAAGGACCCTCCCAGTAGAGGTGCTGCCATGCCCACCCGGCGAGGCACGCGAACGCGCCGAAACGAAGCAGGCGCACCAGCCAGCGGTCGTCGTCAGCGAGTGTCACGAGAACGGTCATCGGTCGCGTCAGCGCCACGCAGCGCGGTCTCGGGGTGTTCTCCCGATCTAGGCTTCACGCAAGCAGTCCGCTTGGATCGTTGCGCGAGGAGTTCATGGTGGGGGGGGTGAACGCCGCTCGCCTAGTCTAGCGTTTGCGCCGGAGCCGTTGCTCGGCTGCGGCGCGCCACTCCGCGTGGATCGGGCGAAAGACGCCGAAGCTCTTGGTGGCTGCGAGCGCGTCGAGCGTGGCGCTCGCTTCGCCGCAGACGGCGAGGCACCGCAAACGATCGTAGTCGTCAGGCTTCATCGACTCGAGTCGCTCGCGCGACGCGGCGGCTGTGGCGTCGCCGCGCGCCACCAACCTGGCTGCCAGCCGCTGCTGCGCCGGCGACGCGCTCGTGGCGCGCCATGGCGCCGCGAACTCGCGACATCGCCCCGCGACGTCGAAGCTGTACTTCATGCCGACCTCGACTAGCAGGTCGACGAGACCGTCCGCCTCGTCGTGGTCAGGATGTCGGCTTAGAAAGCGCTGGATTCCGTCACGGAGGCGCGCAAAGGATGCGTGCGCGATTACCTGGTGGCTGCAGGCATCTGCCTCCAGGATCAGGCCGCGCGCGACCGATCTGACGGGGTCTTCGGTCGCGGCGGCGGTCTTGGCCAGCATGTCTGCCGTCTGCAGCTGGCCGACTCGCTGGAGGTCCATGAGCTTTTCTCGCAGCGCGGTGAAGGCGTCGGCCGAGCCTGCTGAGCTGACGTAGTTGCGCTGCGCCTGCTGCAGAGTGGAAGGCTTCTTGGCGGCTGCGTCGACGACCTCTACGAACGCGTCCGCGACGCCGAGGCCGCGCTCGACGCCGGCGCTCAGCGCTTCCCCGAGCGCGCACGCGTGGCGTAGTTCGCCGTCTGGGTCGAACAGCAACAGCCAGTAGAATTGGCGGTAGCGGATGTCATACCCGGCCGGCGCGGTCTTCCCCGAGAGGCAGATCGCGTAGCGCTCAGAGAGGTCGATGAGCTGTTGGGAAGGGAGCAGCACGGCCCCCGCATCTTTCACGCCTCATCAACCTGACTTGTCGTCAAAGTTGAACAAGACGACCGCTGGTCGCTTGGTTCGCTTGGCGGCCGCCAAGAACGCGTCGACGTCGCCCTCCCGATACGGGCGGTCCTGTGCCGACGCAAAGGCCATCAACGGGAGGCAGGCCAGGGTTAGGAGGCGGCGTTGCATCGCCAGATCTTACCAAGGCGCCGCCGCTGCGCCCGGCGTGGTCGCCATTTAGAGGCGAGGGGAGGTGTTCTGGTCGCACGCTTGCGGCGCCGACACCGGTGACTGTGGGACACTCCACGCGCTACGCTCGCAGGCGCGATGGAGGCAGAGCGCGCCGCGATCCGCTGCGGCGTTTCGCTATAATCTGCGATAGGCGCTGCGCGCCTGCGACGCGTCCGTCCTCCGAGGCCGAGATCGATATGAGTGAAGAACCTGATTGGGAGAGCCCAGAAGTCCAAGGCCGCTGGTGCGCCGATTTGCGCGCTCACGTCGAGGCCTACCTACAGGGCGAAAAGTATGAGCACGGCCGGATCGCAGAGCAGCCGACCTGGGCGATTGCGCCCTTCGTGGCGCTCTGGGCGATCGAGAGCAAGGATCAGCCAGAGACCGTCGGCGCGTGGGTGATCTCCGGAGACCTGCCTATGGACCTCGTCGTCGCCGACCAGCACGAACATCCGCGCGACGCGATGCACGCCGTCGCCGATCGTTGGCTTGGCTATGCAGAGGACGCGCGCGCGGGTCGGCCGATCACGGCGCTTGAGGTGCGCGGCGTTGGGGATGGTCAGGACGTCGCGAAGATGCTTGCGAGTCGCGCCGAGACGTTGCACGAGTGGGCTGCCGACGATGAGCTCTGGCGAGCGTCTTCGGTGTGATTCCGGGCGGTCGCGTCTGGCGAGCGCTGCGGTCGAGGCGCGTCAACGTAGCTAGCCGGCTGGCGTGACGCGGGCTGGGTGCTGCGAGGTGCGACCCGATTCGCGGCGCGATGCGTTCATAAGGCGTCGCTTGGTGAAGACTAAGGTGGTCTGCGCGTGAGGGCGTGCGCTCTGCATGCCACGTCCGGGCGTATGACGGCGTGTCTCCGCGGCGCCGCTGGCTGATTTGCAGGCGGACACAGGTTCGTCTAGGCAGGCCGCGTCCCGGCGCGAAGAATCCGTTGGGTTGCTCGCATTCCACGGCTGGCATCGGTGTGTCTTCTGACCTATCTTATTTGGCGATGCGCCGTCCGGGTCCAATGGTCGGAAGTCGCGGTAGCAAGCGGGCTACGGTCTGTCCCCGCGTTTTGCCGATGAGCCGGTGAGGGCTCGTCGGCGAGCGCCCCAAGCCGAGCCCTGACCTTGAGCGAGTAGGCGACAAAGATCCCTGATGACGAATAATCAACCGAAAGAACAGGGCGACGGGCAAGGGCCCGCGCGAAAGCCACGCGGCATGGGCGGAGTGATCCTCATCCTGGCCCTGGTGATGGCTTTGTTCTTGATCCTCTCTAGCTCCAACAGCGGCGGCCAGAGCTCGATCCACGCGTTCCGCAGCCACCTTTTGAACGGGCGGCTGAGCAACTTCACCCTCGACGCCCAGGGCACGGTTAGCGCCCAGGTGAACGTCGAGGGGCAGCCAGATCGACCGATCGAAGTGGTCGTGAGACCTTTCTTGGCCAGCGACCCCAACGAAGCCGCGCTCTACGAGCGGCTCGCGGCCATGCGATTGGACACGACCCTCTACCCGATCCCGGAGGAGGCGACCAAGCGCTTCTTGAGCGACGTCCGCGAGCAACGGATCCGCGTCGAGAACGCCTTCTTCGTCAAGGAGGTCGAGCCCGTCAGCACCAACAACACCACGCGCCAGGACGGCGCGCGCCAGCCAGGGTCCTATCTCACGGCGATTCTGCAGCGCAACTCCGAGCTCCACTACGTTCGCCTCGACCCGCCGCCGAGCAGTAGCAGCCCGTCGCTGCAGCAAGTCACCAGCGAGCTGGTTGACCGGGGGGTGCCGGTGCGCAGCTATCTGCTGTCCCTTGGGAGCAGCGACTTCCGCGTCACGGAGCCGAACCCCGCGCTCATCGGCATCCTGGGCATGATCGGTCCTTGGCTGCTGGTGCTCGCGATCGTCTGGTTCTTTATCCTGCGGCAGATGAGGTCGCCGGGCGGCTCGGGCGGAGTGCTGAGCTTCGGGCGCAGCCGCGCGGCGCTCTACACAAAAGAGAACCGCACCAACGTGACCTTCGACGACGTCGCGGGCATGGAGGAGGCCAAGTCCGAGGTCCGCGAGATCATCGAGTTCCTGAAGAACCCGGGTAAGTTCGCCCGCCTGGGCGGGTCCATCCCTCGCGGCGTGCTGTTGGTCGGTTCGCCTGGCACCGGCAAGACCTTGCTCGCCAAGGCGATCGCAGGTGAGGCAGAGGTGCCGTTCTTCTCCATCTCTGGCAGCGATTTCGTGGAGATGTTCGTCGGCGTCGGCGCGAGCCGAGTCCGCGACCTGTTCAAGCAGGCCCGCGAGGCGAGCCCGTGCATCGTCTTCCTTGACGAGATCGACGCCGTCGGTCGCAAGCGCGGCACAGGCATGGGCGGCGGTCACGACGAGCGCGAGCAGACGCTGAACGCGATCCTCGTCGAAATGGACGGCTTCGACTCCGACAAGGGCATCATCCTGGTGGGGGCCACCAACCGTCCCGACGTCCTCGACCCAGCTCTGCTGCGGCCCGGCCGGTTCGACCGCCAGGTCGTTATCGACCGTCCGGACGTCAAGGGACGCGAGGCCATTCTCCAGGTCCACGCTCGCAAGGTGAAGCTGGCCGCGTACGTCGACATGCCGACGATCGCCAAGGCGACCGCTGGTTTCAGCGGCGCCGAGCTAGCGGCCGTGATCAACGAGGCGGCCATCCTCGCGGCCATGAAGAACAAAGAATCGGTCGACATGTCCGACCTCGAGGAGGCTCGTGACCGCGTGCGGTGGGGCCGCGAGAAGCGCTCGCGAGCTATCGAGGAGGAGGACAAGAAGGTCACGGCTTATCACGAAGCGGGCCACGCGATCGTTTCGATGCTGACGCCAGACCAAGACCCTGTCCACAAGGTCACGATTGTCAGCCGCGGCCGCTCTCTCGGCGCGACCATGTCGCTCCCTGAAAAGGACGACTACAACCATTGGCAAAAGAAGCTCCTCGGTCGGATCGCCGTCTGTTTCGGGGGGCGCATCGCCGAGCAGTTGGTGTTCGGCGACGTGTCGGCCGGCGCGCAGAATGACATCGAGCAGGCCACGAACCTAGCACGGGTTATGGTCTGTGAGCTCGGGATGAGCGAGAAGGTCGGGCCGATCAAGTACACGGCAGACGACGAGAATCCGTTCCTCGGGAAGGAGTTCCGCCTCTCCGGAGGCGTCTCGCAGCGCACGCTTGAGTTGATCGACGAGGAGGTCCGGCGGATCGTCGACGAGCAATATCAGGCGGCAATGACCATGTTGCAGGACCAGCGCCTCGCGCTCGACACGATCGCCGAGGCGCTCCTGAAGTATGAGACGCTCAGCGGTGACGAGTGCAGCGCCGTGTTGCGCGGTGACGACCTCGGGGAGTTCCGGGCGGCGCAAGAACGTCAGCGGCAGACCGCCGAGAAGGAGGCGCAGCGCGCGCAACGAGAGCAGGCCAAGGCCGCGCAAGAACAGCAGCCTAACGCTGCTGCATCCGACGAGAACCCCGAGGCCGGCCTGTCCGGCGCGTAACCAAGAGGTCGAATCCGCCCTATGATCTGCTCCCTCGCTCCGCAGAGCCGTGACGCTGACATTGTCGGCGGGCTCCTTGACGCGAGCAAGGTAGTGATCGAGGTCGCGATCTTCGCAGCCTTAATCTACGTGGTCCTTCGATTCCTGCGGGCGACGCGCGGGTCGGGGATCATCCGAGGGCTCGCGCTGGTGCTGTCGTCGTTCGCGCTGGCGTTCTTCATCTTAGCGGACTACCTCGAGCTTGACCGTCTGTCGTGGCTGGTTGGCCAGCTCGCGCCGTCGTTTGTGATCGGGTTGGTCGTCGTCTTTCACCCGGAGATCCGTCGCGCGATCGTGCACCTCGGCGACGCGCAGATCTTTGGCCGCTTTTTCCGCCGCGACGCCAAGATCGTGCCGCGGCTGCTGCGCGCTGTCGCGCGACTTAGCAAGGAGCGCGTCGGCGCTCTCATCGCTATCGAGCGCGAGGCGTCGCTGTCGGAGCTCATTGAGAACGGCATCACGATCGACGCGGAGTTGAACAGTTATCTGCTGGAGTCGATCTTCTTCCCGAAGAGTGCGTTGCACGACGGCGGCGTGGTCGTTCAGGACGACCGGATCGTCGCGGCCTCGTGCCTGTTCCCGCTCAGTCAAAACCAAGACGTCGACAAGCGCCTCGGCACCAGGCACCGTGCCGCGCTCGGACTCTCCGAGGAGACGGACGCGATGATTGTCGTGGTCAGCGAGGAGACGGGCTCCGTCTCCACCGCGAACGCGGGTTCGCTCAACCACGACCTGACCCTTGAACAGCTAGAGAGCCAGCTCGACGAGATGTTTGGCAGGAGCAGCGCATCGTGAGCCCTGAGCGTCGTCGTAGCGGAGCCCTGTGGGGCGTCATCGTGGACGACCCGTTCCGTAAGCTCGTCGCCGTTGGGCTGGCGGCGCTGTTGTGGTTCTTCATCAACAGCCGCATTACGGACTCTGCTGACTACGTGCTCCCGCTCCGAGTCGTAGATCAGATGGATGTGTCCAGCGGGGATAACGAGCTGGCGATCGCGTTGCCCACAGACCGCGTCGTCAAGCAACGGTTTCTCGACGGCGATCGTGAGATCCGCAACGTCACGATTCGTGTGTCAGGGCCGCGCTACCGCATCGACGCCCTCAAAGAGGAGCCGCTGAATCTCGTCGTGCGCACGCTCTTGAACCGCGAGTGGTCGCGTCCCGGAGACGGTGAAGACGTGCAGGTGGTGGAGTTCGGGGCTGCGGATATCCGCCGTGACGTGCGTTTGCTTGAGGAGGTTGACCTTGAGATGTCTCCGCCGCTTGTCCGGTTGGAGGTGCGCGTGCAGGACAACATCGTGTTCACGGTCGGGCGCGAACAGGTTGAGTTCATGGCGGAAGGCTTCCAGAGCCGGCTGCTGCTTGAGAAGGCGGAGTTCACGCCCGCTGCGGTCAAGATCATCGGCCCAGCACGCAGCATCCAAAAGCTTGGCGAGCGCCTCGAGCGAGGGGAGCCGGTGCTGCGAGCGCAGCTGCAGGAGGCCGACACCCAAGCCACCAGCCAGCTGGTGATCGTCGACCACGCCGAACTGAGCCTGTCCTTCGAGCAACCGGCCAGCGTCCGCGTCGAGTTGCTGCCTACACGCGACGACTACACGTTTGAGCTGCCGGTGGTCGTCGATGACTGGAACTTGAAGAAGGGAGACCGCGGCGTTTTCCTGCCAGAGGAGCCCCGGATCGCGCTGCGAGTGAGCCTCTCCGGCCGCTTGCGCGTCGACGTCGGGGTCATCGAGAGCGAAGAGGCGCGCCAGCAGTGGGCTGAGGACAACCTGCGGCTGGTCGTTCACCTACAGCGACCCGAGGACGGGAACCGCTTTGGCGAGGTTCTGAGCCGGCCTCTGCACCTCGTGCCGATCGGGCCCCTGCTCGAGCGTACGAAGCTCGGTGAGTACAAGATCGAAGGAGCGCGTAACGTGACCCTTCGGCGCAAGGATCCATGAGCTCGATCGAACCGATCCAGTTCGGCACCGATGGCCTGCGGGGGCGCGCAGGCCACGCGCCCATGGAACCCGAGACGCTCCGCAGGGTGGGCGCAGCGCTAGGCGTGTTGCTGCAGCGCGAAGGCGAAGGCGGGCAGCGCCGTGTGCTCTTCGGTAACGACGGCAGGGCATCTTCTTCGTGGATCCTCGAGAGCTTGGTGCAAGGCCTCATGGCCGCCGAGGTCAGCTCTGGCTCCGTCGGGGTTGTGACGACGCCGGCGCTGGCGCTGCTGACTGCTAGCGGGCCTTACGACGCTGGGATCATGATCAGCGCGTCTCATAACCCGGCGCACGACAATGGCGTCAAGATCTTCGGCGCCGACGGCCAGAAGCTCACCAGCGAAGACGAGCGCGAGCTGGAGCGCCTCGCTAACGAACTCGCCCCAGAGTCACTTAGTGAAGCGCGCGTCAGGTCCTCGGAGAAGCTGGTCCTGCAGTATGAGGAGCTCTTGGGGCAGCGCTTCGCCGACCTCGACCTCGCCGGTCGAAAGGTGTGTGTTGACGCCGCCAACGGCGGCGGCTCGGTCATCGCGCCGCGCGTGCTCCGGATGTTTGGGGCTGATGTGGTGGAGGTCGGATGCCGGCCAGACGGGTCCAACATCAACGACGGCGTGGGCGCGTTACACCCCGAGGCTCTCGCGCCCGTCGTGCGTGAGCACGGCGCGTGCATGGGGATCTGTCTCGACGGTGACGGCGATCGCGGCATCTTCGTAGACGAGACCGGCGCCGTTCACGATGGTGATGCCGTCATGACGTTCTTCGGCGCGCGTATGCACGCCGCAGGGCAACTGCCTGGCGGCGTCGTGGCGGCTACCGTGATGAGTAATCTCGGATTGCATGAGGCGCTTCGCCATCACGGCGTCGAGGTGCGCACGATGCCAGTCGGGGATCGACACGTCGTCGCGGCGATGCGCGAGCACGGATTCGCGCTGGGCGGTGAGCAATCTGGGCACACGCTGTTCTTGGAGCACGACCTCGTCGGTGACGGGCTATACACCGGCCTTCGGATCCTGGACGCGCTCGACGGGGGCGATATGTCGTCGGCCTTCGCAGCCTTCGAACGATTCCCGCAGCAGCTGGTAAACGTCGCGGTCCGCGCTAAGCCAGACCTGCAAAGCGTGCCTGCTGTGGTTCAGAAGCAGCGCGAGGTTGAGGATGCGTTAGGCGGACAAGGACGTCTGCTGCTGCGCTATAGCGGTACAGAACCGAAGTGTAGGGTCATGGTCGAGGCGCGTGACAAGTCGGTCTGTGACAGGCTCTGCGACGAGCTCGCAGCCGTGATCCGTTCGGAGTTGGGCGCTTGAGCGCCACGCTCGCAATCACCGGCAGCGATTTATGTGGTGACGCCGCGTTCTCTGCGGCGCTGTGCGCCGACGGTGAGTTGAGCGTCGCTGCTGTACCTTCGGGTCAGCGTGGCGATCTCGCGACACTCTGCAGAGATCTCTGCGCGTCGCGAGACGTCGATCCAAGCGGCATCGACAAGGTCATCGTCGACGTCGGCCCAGGTTCGTATACAGGCCTCAGAGTCGCGGTCACCTTCGTTCGTTTGTTGGGGCAGTTCTCCTCGCTCAAGGTCGAGGGGGTCTGCAGCCTCGCGGTGTTGGCGCGCCATGTGCTCGGCAACGCCGAAGGCAGCGTCCGAACGCTTTTGGACGCTCGTCGCGGCCGGCTTCACACTGCGCTTCACCGACACGAAGGCGGATGCGTCCGCGAAATTGAGAAGCCTCGCGCTGTGGCCGTCGAAGACGTCCTGGCGGACATTCGCGGCGACCACGTGGTCGCCGCGCCGCCAGCGCTCGCGGCGCAGCTTCAGAGTCAGCACGGCGTATCCTGCTTGACCGCGACAGGCTGGACCGCTGCGGCGCTGCTCGTCGAAGGGCTACCGCGCTTCAGCGCGGACGCGACGGCGCTGGAGCCCCGCTATTTGATGGCCAGCTACGCTGAGAGCTAGTCGATGCGTGTGTTCCGTACAATCTGGTTGTTGCACAGGTGGTTGGGGGTCGCTGCTGGGATCATTCTGATGATGGTCTCGGCGACTGGCTTCCTGTTGCTGATTAAGAAGGACTACGCCTGGATCCAGCCTCCGGCCATGACTTGCGCCGAAGGCGGCGTCGCTGAACTCCAGCCGCTGCCGAAGGTCTACGAGGCAGTGTTTGCGTTGGGACTCCCCGAGCTCCAGACGGAGGAGGACATCGCCCGGATCGACTTTCGACCAAGGAAGAACCTGCACAAGGTGCTGAGTAAGCACGCCAACGTGGAGGTGCAGGTCTGCGCGATTACTCTCGCAACGAGCGCTCCGCGCATACGGCGTAGTGACTGGATTGAGACGCTGCACGACGGATCTTTTTTCGGCGACTTCGCACACGACCGCGTGATGCCGTTCGTGGCGTTCCTGCTGATGTTCCTTTCCGGCAGCGGCTACGTCATGTGGGCGGTGCCGAAGTGGAAGAAGTGGCGCAGGCGACGTGCCAGCTGAACGCGCTGTCTAGAGTGGCTCACCAGAGCAGCGCCGCCGCAATCGCGCATCGGCCGGTCCACAGCGCAGTGCGGATCCAGTTGCTCAGCACGAGTCGCCGCCAAGCGCCGCGGTCAAACCCCGCTGAGAGCCGCGCGTGACAAGGCACCTGAATCGTGAATGTTGACAGCCAGATTGCGATGACCATGCCCAGGCCCGCTGTCGTAATCGTCTCCGCCTCTGCAGGTGCTTTCAGCGCTAACCACCCCGCGAGGCCTAACTCCGCGAACATCGGCGGCAGAACGACCCACGTCGTCCGGGCTGTGTGGCGCTCTTCGTAGCTACGAAAAGCGCGGTCGCCGACGCCGGCGAAGAGCGGGTAGTGCACGATCTGCACGAACCAGATCAAGCCGGTCATGTAAGCGGTCGCGATCAAGTGCAAGACCGTCAACTGGGTGAACGTCATCAAGGAATTGCGGGGTCAGCGCGCGCCGCGGTGGTGGCGCAACGCGTGCACGAGGATGCCCGTAAAGGGGGCCCACCAGATCAGATCATTGGTGATGATTAACCATCCGGACCGCCACGGGAGGTCGCCTTTGAGCGCAGCGTCAAAAAAGCCGATCGGCCCGAACACCTTGCCGAGCATGCCGACCAACACGATGGGCCAGTGCCGCAGTGGGCGCCGCGCGGCGCAAGCGTAGCCGACGCCGTAGACGCCGACGATCATGCCGACACACTGCCAGACGAACAGCTTTTCGGGCACCGGCATACCGCCGATTACGAACCACTGCGACGGGAATAGCACGGCCCATGCTCCGAAGGCGACGTTGTAAACGGCGGCCGCCCACAGGACCCGCCGAGCCCAGGATGGGCCTTGCTCTTGCATGCACCTAGTTTCGCTATTGGGCGACCGCGGATGCAGGGCCCTGCGCGGTCAGGTCTCTAGCCAGACCAGCGCGCCGTTGTAGAGGAAGTGCATGAGCATGCACGGCAGCAGGCTGTTTGAGCGTTCGCGTAACCACCCGAGATATAGGCCGAGGCTCAGATGGATCGGGAGGACCGCGGGCGCGCCGTGGACGATCGCGAAGGCGGCAGCGGTCACAAACAGTCCCTGAAACCGTCCGAACAACGCCATCAGCCGCCCTTGGAGCATGCCGCGGAAAATCAACTCCTCCAGCATCGCTGGCGTAGCTGCGATCACAAACAAGGCAGCAGGGAGGCCCAGCTTCTGAACCAAGGACGTCATGCCTTCATCTGCCGCCGGCAGGACGGCTTCGAGGCCCTTGGCGTATAGGGTCGCGGCGCCAACCGAGACAGCGGCTATAGCAGCGGCTTCTACGAAGAAAGTTGGTCTCGCTAGGCGGATACCCACCGTGCCGTACGGGCCAGCCCAACCGATGACGAGCGCGACCAGCGTGCCGGAGGCGAGGCTAGCGAACGGCAGCAACAGCTCGAATTCTTGACCAGCTGTGAGCAGCCATACGACGATTTGTGGGGTCAGCAGCGCGGCCATCAGCAGCGCGAACTCCAGGGTCGTTCGGTTGTTCCAGCGTTGTCGGTTGGTGTTGCTGGCGCGCCGCATGGATCCTGGCGCCATCGGCGCGTTAACGGGTATCTCGGTGTAGATCACGTCGCCGTCGCGTTCGTCGCCAGGCATCATGATCATTCCGCGCCGGTCGAGTTGGCTGCGGCTTGCGTTGATCGTTACCGGCATCTCTGGGTCGGGAATGCCCGCGGGCAGCGCAGCAACCGCGTGGTCAGGCGCCTTCGCTGGGATCGATAGCCACGCTCCGCAGGCGCAGCGGAGGCGAAAGCCGCGCAGTCGATCTTGAATGCGCCAGCGCGTCTGGCAAGCGACGCAAGAGAGTTCGATCGACTCCTCGGCCTTGAGCTCTCGTCCTTCGGGCCACTGGCGCAGCTGCTGTTCGCGCGGCTCGCTCACTTTGGTTGCTTCGCGTTTTTCTTCGCCTTGCTGAGGGCCAACCGCATGACTGCGCCGCTCCTGTGGCCGTCGATCGACACGGCGGCGGCGTTTTCTGGATCTGTCAGGAGATCTCGGAGAGACGCCGAACTCTGAGCGAGGACTTGGCCCTGCTCGCTCAAGAGGTGAACGAACACCTCGTCGCCGTCCCCTATGACTCTGCACGCCGCTTGCGCTGTGAGCGTCTGGCTGGCGTCCTTGCGCGCCCTCAGCGCGGCAGGGGTCGCTGGATAGCCTGCGCCGCGTGTCAAGTTGACCTTGTACGTGCCCCAAGAGCGCTGAACATCGACTTGGATCATGTCATCGAACGGGCCTGTGTCGGTCTCAAGGGTCTCGGCGCGCGCTGCCAAGACCCGGTCGATATAACCCGACTGCCACGCGTATATGACCCCGACGATCAGTAGCAGCGGCGCGACCAAGAACAGCTCTTTGCGGCGCATGCCAAGCGTCGCATCTTCGGGGAGCCCTGGTATGTCTGAAAAGTCCTGCGCTGATTTCGATCGCCTGCGTGAGATCGCCTCGACGACGTGGTCGCGCACGACGAACATCGTCTCGACGACATCGCCCTCGTAGACCAACTTACATCGCAGCGTTGTCTCGATGCTGCCTAGTTTCGATGCGTCTACGATCGCCTGGAGGCTATCAAGGAAGTTTGACTGCGCGGCTTCGTCGAAGTTGGTTGGGTCGACATACGTCTCGCTCGGCAGGAGGTTGAAGCGCCCGCCGGTAATCTCGAGTCGGTAGTCGCCTGCGCCGCATCCGCATAGTCTCCGCGCTGCTTCGCGGAGCGCGGCGCTGTCGCTGACGCGCCCGTCCAAGATCCCGTCTACGGTCAGCGCTTTTGGTGGTGCGCTCAGGTGCGGGGGGCTGTGCTGGTCGTTTGTCACTCTTGTTCTCCTGAGAACGGTTGCATCCGTCCTACGGGCATCCAGTCAGGCATCCCCTCGCTCCACACCAGCGTGTCGTCGTCGATCGCAGATGTCAGCAGCAAATGCTGCAGGGTCTTCGTCGAGACGGGGCCTTGGCGCTCATTGTCACGCGCGTAGAACCACTGCGTCTCGTTCGAGATCTGCGGCATAGGTCCAGCCGTCGGCAGCGCGGGGGGCGTAGATGTGTCTAAGCCCAGCGCTTCGTCGTGCACGTTGAGCCGCCGCTCAATGTTCGAGTGCCGAGAGTCGGCGACTTGGCGCTCTTTGGCGATCTGCTCGCGCAGCTTGCGTTGCTCAAGCGTTCGGCGCCGGTCTCGCTCTTCCTCTATCTTCAGATCGGGGAGGCTGAGCACCAGGATCATCCCGATACAGTCGAGGGCGAAGCCGATGAAGAACCACCCGGTCGCGTTGCGGCCTCGGCTTTGCGCGATGATGGCGCAGATCACACCAAAGATGGCCTTCGAAACGATGGTGATCAGAACGAGGACTACGTCTTCCGTATTCGCGAGCATCGCAACCATGACGAGCTAGGTGTGGAGGAAATATCGGAGGGCCCATCCGCCTAGCACGGCGCCGATAAAAAGCCGTTGCCCAGCACGGCGTAGGGCGTGGTGGTAGCTGGCGACGCGCCCGCGTCTAAGTATGTCCAGGTGAACGAACAAGGTCGCAGGTAGTAAGCATGCGACCGCAATCCCGCCTGGATGAAACGACCACGCAGCGTAGATCTGCCCTTGGAGCGTCGCCGCAGTGCTGCGCACGAGGCCGCAGCCTGGGCAGTTCAAGGGGCCGACGCAGGCGCCTAGCGGGCACATGGGGCCGCGCAGCCCGAACCACGTCGCGGCGTCCGCGGACACCTCGGCCGTACATCCTAGCAAGAGGCCTGCAGCCGCCATCCCGGACCACGCCACGTTCGGCAGGTGGGAATGAGTCTCTGCGCTCGAAGGGCCGGCTTTGTCGCACACACCCTGAATCGGACGCCGTCTCCCGAGAATCTGCAAGCCCAGAGAAGGCTGATAGCGTCACGCGATCCGTCGCCCCGGGCGGCGCGCCGCGTGCGTGGCCAAGTCCGGGTCGCCTCGTGCCCTTTACTTCTTGGCGACCGCTGCGCCGACGAAGTCGCGGAATAGCGGGTGCGCTTGAAGCGGACGCGTCTTGTACTCCGGGTGATACTGCACGCCGACGAACCATGGGTGGTCGGCGATCTCCACGACCTCAATCAGGTCGAGCTTGGGGTTGCGGCCAGCCATCACGAGGCCTTTCTCCGCTAACCGGTCCCGGTAGTCGTTGTTGAGCTCGAAGCGGTGCCGGTGACGCTCAAAGACCGTTTCCTCTCCGTAGGCTCGGTGGCTGTTGGTGCCCGAGGCGAGGGTGCATTCGAAAGCGCCGAGGCGCATGGTGCCGCCCTTGTCGTTGGTGCGCTTCTGCTCCTCCATCAACGAGATCACCGGGTTCGCCGCGTTCGGGTCATATTCGGTGGTCGTCGCGTCCGTCAGGCCGAGCTCGCTACGCGCGAACTGTACGACCGCAGCTTGCATCCCGTAGCAGATGCCGAGGAACGGGATCTTGTGCTCGCGGGCATACGCGATCGCTGCGATTTTGCCCTCGAACCCGCGCTCTCCGAAGCCGCCTGGCACGAGAATGCCGTCGACGCCGTCCAGCAATTTTGCCGCGCCGTCGTCGGCGACCTGCTCAGCCGAGATCTTGCGGATCTTGACCTCGCAGCGGTTGGCGATGCCGGCGTGGCTGAGGGACTCGTAGATCGACTTATAGGCGTCGTGGAGCTCGATGTATTTGCCGACGACCGCGATCGTCACCTCGTGGTCGGGCTTCTTCACGATCTGGAGCAACTCTTGCCAGTCGCTCGTGTCGACCTCCGTTCGCGGCTCGAGCACGAAGTGATCGAGGATGCGTCGGTCTAAGCCGCTCTCGATCAGCATGAGCGGGACTTCGTAGATCGAGAAGTCGACGTCCTTCTCCTCGATGACGTTCTCCGGACGCACGTTGCAGAACAGTGAGATCTTGCGCGTCATGTCGGGGTCCATCGCGACCTCGGTGCGGCAGACCAAGACGTGCGGCTGGATGCCGATCTCTCGCAGCTTGCCGACCGACTGCTGCGTGGGCTTCGTCTTCAGCTCTCCTGACGCGCGCAAATACGGGAGCAGCGTCAAGTGGATGAACATGCAGTCGTTCGGGCCGACCTCGAGGCTGAACTGTCGGATCGCCTCTAGGAACGGCAGGCTCTCGATGTCTCCAACCGTGCCGCCGATCTCGGTGATCGCGACGTCCGGCGGTGGTCCGCCGTCTTTGCCGGCCGCGCCGGCGCGGATCCCCATCTTGATCTCGTCGGTGATGTGTGGGATCACCTGCACCGTTTTGCCGAGGTAGTCGCCGCGCCGCTCCTTCTGGATGACCGACTTATAGATTTTACCGGTCGTATAGTTCGAGTCCTTCGTGACCGGAGCGTGGGTGAAGCGCTCGTAGTGACCCAAGTCCAGGTCGGCCTCCGTGCCGTCGTCCGTGACGTAGACCTCGCCGTGTTGGAACGGTGACATCGTCCCGGGGTCGACGTTGATGTAGGGGTCGAGCTTCTGCATCGACACCGTCAAGCCGTGGCGCTCCAGGATCCAGCCGATCGCCGCTGAAGTCAGCCCTTTGCCTAGAGACGAGACTACGCCGCCGGTCACGAACAGATACTTGGTCATATGGGTTGGTTTCAGGTGCGTTGGACGCTCAGGCGTTGCAGGTAGTCGTCGTAGTCTTCGCGTGTCTCGATGCCCCACGGATCTCCGTGTGCATCCAGGACGTGCATTTGGATGTCGTTCTCGAGGAAGCGGAGCTGCTCAAGGCTCTCTGCCTCTGCGAGGCCGCTGGATTCGAGCCCCGGGACGCGCAAGAGCGTCTCTCGCGCGAAGCCGTAGACGCCGATATGTCGGAGCGTGACGAAGGCGCCTTCCTGGACGTAGGGGATCGGCTGCCTGCTGAAGTACATGGCCTTGCCGTTGCGCCCCCGGACGACTTTGACGACGTTGGGGTTCGCGATGACAGCCGCGTCCTCGATCGGCGCGCAGAGCGTGTTGCAGTGGCTTTCTCCTCGCAGCAGCTGCGCGACGAGCTCCTCGAGGTCTCGCGGCGTGATCTCTGGCCAGTCTCCCTGGATGTCTAGAGCGGCGTGGCAATCGAACTGTTGGACGGCTTCGGCGCAGCGCTCGCTTCCTGTCTTGCAGGAGGCGCTGGTTCTGACAACGACGAGGCCCCGCTCACGCGCTACCGACTCGACGCGTTCGTCGTCTGTCGCTACGCAGACCACGTCGATGTTCGTGGCTTTTTGAGCTTGCTCGCACGTGTGCAAGAACAACTCTTGGCCGCTCTCGCGCAGCAACGCTTTGCCGGGCAGCCGATGGCTGCCGACGCGCACGGGCACGATGGCGACGGCCTGAATGCTCATGCCCGCTTCCTCGTGCGCTCGGCTTCGAGCTCTCGTGACTTCTGCATGTCCCGCTTCGCGGCGTCGTCTGGGCTGTAGTTCTGAGCGTGATTGAAGAGCTGCAGGAAGTAGTTCCGCGCCTTGACGAAGGCTGCTCGACGTGCGTCTGCAGTGTCACCGGTGAACACCCACACGGCGCGATCGTCACCGCGATCGAGTTGGATCGACTGACGTGCGCCTGCGGGGGCCGTATCCAGGGCATACTGGAACATCTGCTCGGATCGGAAGGTGGCGATGAGCGCTCTCATGCCGGCGGCTGAGACCACTTTGATGACGAGGTCGTTGGCGTTGGGCGCAGCGGACGTGGGCGCCCCATCAGTGACAAGCACCAGCGTTGGGCTGGTGCGCGAGATCAGCGTTACGCTCGCTGGGACAGTCGCTGCATTGGCCGCGTCATCGGGAGGCGCTGCGCACGCGGCGAGACCGCTGGCTGCGGCCAGCAGCGTAGTCCGGAGGGCAGGCGCGAAGTTCATCCCGGGCCGAGAGCTTATCTGCCGGGCCGCCAAACGCCATGCTGGCTTTGGTGGCTTTCGGGCGGCTCGGCGCGAGCTCTGCTCGCGCGCGGGGACCGCGTCGTGCACCCTGCGCCGCGTCGTCGTGGTCGGATGGCAGCCGCTGCTCTCGCTTGATCGACTCGTTGCGTGGCGCTTGTCCGCGCCTCGCGCTCGGCGCCATGGCGCATAGGTAGCGTGGACGGTTCGGCGTCCTGGGCAGCCGCGCCGCTCGTCTACGCTCGTACTCGGGCGCGCTCTGGGGGCTTGGGAGCCGTGTGGATAAATTGTGGGCAGGGGGCGCTGCGCGGCTGATGTTTGCCTGTCGGTGACCCCGGATGTCCGCTGGGCGGCCGCGCTTTGCGCGGTTCAACGAGCGTTCCTTAGCGCCGTAAGTCATCTTCGAACATGTCTATTTGCATGGGGTAACATTCGTGTGCCCGTTCTAAGCATGGAGATTCGACCGTTTCAAAAAGTGCTCTGCGCGAACCGCGGTGAGATCGCCATCCGCGTTTTCCGGGCATGCTCCGAATTGGGCATCCGTACGGTCGCGGTCTTCAGCGAGGAAGACGCGACCAATCAGCACCGCTACAAGGCAGACGAGAGCTACTTAGTCGGGCGCGGCAAGGGCGCGGTGCAGGCTTACCTCGGGGGCGACGAGATCCTCGCGATCGCCAAGCAGGCCGACGTGGACGCGATCCACCCGGGCTACGGCTTCCTGTCGGAGAACCACGAGTTCGCGGCTCGCGTCCGCGCGGCGGGCATCGCCTTCATCGGGCCCGATGCTGACGTCATCCACAAACTCGGCGACAAGGTCGAGGCTCGCAAGACCGCGGAGTCCCTGGGAGTGCCGTGTGTTCCTGGGATAGAGCTCCCCGTCGACGAAGACGCGGCGTTCGCTGCCGCAGAGTCTTTCTTCTTGGAGAACGGGACGACGATATTCAAGGCGGCCCACGGCGGTGGCGGCCGTGGAATGCGCGTCGTCGAGCGTCGTGAGGACGTGGCGTCGTTGCTTCGTCAGGCTCGCAGCGAGTCGATGGCGGCGTTCGGTAGCCCCGTGGTGTTCCTAGAGAAGTTCTTGCCCAAGGTCCGCCATATCGAGGTGCAGATCATCGGTGACAAGCACGGCAACGTCGTGCACCTGTGCGAGCGTGACTGTTCGGTGCAGCGCCGCCACCAAAAGGTCGTCGAGATCGCTCCGGCGCCGAACTTGTCTGCGGCGACGCGCGCGGCGCTGTTTGATGACTCCTTGCGCCTCGCCAAAAAGTCCGGCTATCACAACGCTGGAACGTTCGAATACCTGGTCGCCGAGGAGCAGCACTACTTCATCGAGGTCAACCCGCGCCTCCAAGTCGAGCACACGATCAGCGAGCAGGTGACCGGCGTAGACCTCGTTCAGACCCAGATTCGTGTCGAGGAAGGGTTCCGGTTGGACAGCGACCAGGTCGGCCTTGCCGACCAGTCGGTGGTGGAGCCGCGTGGCTACGCTATCCAGTGTCGGATCACCACGGAGGACCCGCAGAACAACTTCCTGCCAGATACAGGCACGATCATGGCCTATCGGGCGCCGGGCGGGTTCGGGCTGCGCCTCGACGGCGGCGACGGCCTCGCTGGGACGGTTGTCTCTGGGCACTACGACTCACTGCTCGTGAAGTGCATCACGTTCGCAGGCTCGCTTGAGCAAGCTGCTCAGAAAGCCGTGCGCGCGCTCCGCGAGTTCCGCATCCGCGGCGTCAAGACCAACCTCGCCTTCCTCCGCAACGTCCTGCAGCACGAGGCGCTGCTCAGCGGCGAGACGTGGACGCGCTTCCTCGACGAGACCCCCGAGCTGTTCGAGATCGAACAGGGCCGAGACCGCGCCACGAAGCTGTTGACGTATCTCGCCGATGTGGTCGTCAACGGGCACCCGACGGTTCCGGAGGGGCAGCGTCTCTCGCCAGCCAGCGTGGTCATGCCTGCCGTGCCGAAGGTGCCCAAATGTTCGCCGCCAGCCGGGACAGCGCAGCTGCTTGAAGATGGTGGCCCGGCGCGCGTCGTGGAGTGGATCAAGCGGCAGCATCGACCGCTGCTGACAGACACCACCATGCGAGACGCGCACCAGTCGCTGTTGGCGACCCGCGTGCGGACCAAGGACATGGAGGCGATCGCGCCGGCGATGGCGCACGTCGCGAATGAGCTATTCTCGTTCGAGACGTGGGGCGGAGCGACTTTCGATGTCTGTTATCGCTTCCTTAACGAGGATCCTTGGGAGCGCCTTGAGAAGCTCAAGAAGGCGATTCCGAACGTGCTCCATCAGATGCTCTTGCGGGGCGCCAACGCCGTCGGCTACACGAGCTATCCGCAGAACGTCGTCGCCGAGTTCATTGATCGCGCCGCCGAGTGTGGGGTCGACGTCTTCCGCGTCTTTGACAGCCTCAATGACCTCGACTCTATGGAGGTGTCGGTCGCGCGTGTCCTGGAGACCGGCAAGATCGCCGAGGTGGCGATGTGCTACACGGGGGACGTCGACAACCCTGCGCGTACGAAGTATTCGCTCGACTACTACGGCGACCTCGCCAAGAAGATCGAGGATCTCGGCGCGCATATCCTGTGCGTCAAGGACATGGCTGGGCTGCTGCGGCCACAGGCTGCGCGGATGTTGATGACGCGGCTGCGAGAGGTCACCACCCTGCCGATCCACCTGCACACGCACGACACCTCTGGCAACGGCATCGCTACCTACATGGCCGCGATCGAGACGGGCGTCCACATCGTCGACACGGCGCTGTCACCGATGGCCGGCCTGACTTCTCAGCCGAGCATGAACGCGCTGATCGCGGCGCTCCGTGGTCACGAGCGTGAGTCCGGTTTGACCAACAAGGCGATGCAGCCGCTCGCGGACTATTGGGAGGGGGTGCGTGAGTTCTACGCTCCGTTCGAATGCGGCCTCAAGAGCAGCACCAGCGAGGTCTACTACCACGAGATCCCCGGCGGTCAGTATTCGAACCTCCGGCCGCAGGTCGCGTCGCTTGGTTTGATCGATCGTTGGGCCGAGGTGCGCGACGCGTTCGCCGTCGTGAACAGCCTCGTCGGAGACATCCCAAAGGTCACACCTTCTTCGAAGATGGTCGGGGACTTCGCGATCTTTCTGGTGCAGAACAACCTGTTAGAGATGCGCGGCAGCCGCGACGCCTCTGCAGAAGCGACGATGGCCAAGGTCTTGGTGCAGTCGAAGCAGCTCGACTTCCCGCAGTCGGTCGTCACCTACTTCCAGGGTCACCTGGGTCAGCCTCCCGGCGGCTTCCCTGAGGAGCTACGCAGGGCCGTGCTGAAGGGGCTGCCGGTGCTGACGGGGCGTCCTAGCGACGGCATGGAGCCCTTCGACTTTGACGTCGCCGGCGCTCACTGCGTCGAGCGGATGAACCGCCCGCCGCTGCCGCGTGACGTCGTCAGCTACGCGCTTTATCCCCGCGTGCTTGACGACTACTTCGCGTTCCGCAACCGCTACAGCAACGTCTCTCTGCTGCCGACGCTGGCCTACTTCTACGGCCTCGAGATGGGGCAAGAGGTCTGGATCGAGCTCGAACCCGGAAAGACGCTCGTGGTCACGCTCGAGGCGAAGAGCCAGCCCGACGACCACGGGCACGTAACGGTCTACTTCAAGCTCAACGGTCAGAACCGCCAAATCGTGGTCGCTGACCGCTCGCTCGAAGGCGAGGTCGAGACTCGGCGCAGCGCGGACGCCGCCAACCCGGGGGACGTCGGGGCGCCGATGCCGGGTCGCGTGATCACGCTACACGTCGGCGAGGGTGAGGTGGTCGCCGCGGGCGATGCGGTCTTGACGCTGGAGGCGATGAAGATGGAGACCGTCGTGCGAGCGCCGGTCGCTGGGACCGTGCGCGAGCTGTGCACGGACGTCGGCATGATGGTCGAGGGCAACGACCTGCTGGTCGCGCTCGACCCGGCGTAGCGCCGAGCCGAGCGGCGGCTCGAGAGGCCGGCGCCGTCGAAGAGCCGCGTCACGCGCGACCGTGTCACGTCGCCGGACTTGCGCATGTCGATGGTCAGCCACCCGCCGTCGATGGAGCGCGGGCGCTGGATGAAGCGGGCTGCTCATGCTCGCAGGCGTGGGGCGCTGCGCTCCATGCCTGCGCGCTCAGGACCGCGGACCGTCGCGGACAGGGTCCGGCGACGAGATCGCATCCGCGCTCTTCACGAGTCGTTGCGGACGGGCAGCGCGCCTCCGGCCATCAAGCGGCCCAGCAGCGCCGGGGAGGCCTGGATCTCCATCAGGCAGCCGTCTTCCGTGTAGAACTCGGAGAGTACAGTCGCCTTGGCGCGGATCTCAGAGTGCAGCGCGCCGGCGCTGTGCGGGAGCAGCAGCTCGACCCGGCTCTCGACTTCCGACAGGTGGGACTGGATCGCGGAGAAGAGGTCGGGCAGGCCTTCGCCTGTATGCACGGAGACGGGGATCGCGTCAGGGTCGATCTGCCACAGCGGCGCCAGCCGCGCGCGATCGTCGAGCTGGTCGAGCTTGTTCAGGACCGTCAAGCGGGGCAGTTCGTCGACCTCTAGCGTCTCCAAGACTTCGTTGACCGCGACCAACTGTTCGAGCGCCTCTGGAGAACTTCCATCGATTAGCACTAGCAGCAGGTCGGTGTGCAGCGCCTCTTCAAGAGTCGCGTGGAAGCTCGCGACCAGCTGGTGCGGGAGCTTGCGCAGGAATCCCACAGTGTCCGTCAACAACACGGTCCGACCGCCCGGAAGGCGCCAGGGACGCGTGCGCGTGTCCAACGTCGAGAAAAGCTTGTCCTCGGCGATCACGCCTGCGTCTGTGAGCCGATTCATCAGCGTCGACTTCCCGGCGTTGGTGTAACCAACCAGCGCGATGGTGAAGAGGTCCGGGCGGCCTTTGACCTCGCGGGTCTTGTGCTGCTCGATGCGCTTGAGGTCGCGGTTCACTGAGGCGATGCGGGTGCGCACGAGGTTTCGGTCGACGTCGATCTGCTTTTCGCCCGCGCCGCCGCGGAGGCCGATGCCGCCGCGCTGCCGCTCCAAGTGGGTCCAGCGGCGTCGCAGCCGCGGCAACTCGTACTGCAGGGCCGCGAGTTCGACTTGCAGCCGCGCCTGCGGCGTGCGCGCGTGCGCGCCGAAGATCTGCAGGATCAGTTCGCTGCGATCGATGACCGGGACATTGACCGCCTTTTCGATGTTGCGGGCTTGGTTGGGCGTCAGCGAGTCGTCGCAGATGACGCAGCCGCTGTGCGCCAAGCGGACCACGTCGGCCAGCTCGGTTAGCTTGCCGCTTCCGAGGTAGCTGTGGGGGTCGGCGACGCGTCGGTGCTGCACGATGCAGCCAGCGGGGACGTATTCGGCCGTCTCGGCCAGCTGCTGGAGCTCCGCGAGGGCTTCGGCTGCCGTGCGTGGGTCTCCTGTCGGGACGAGCCCGAACAAGATGGCCTCGGTGGCGTGGCCTTTAGAGGTGTCGAGGTTGTTGTCACCCACGCGGTCGCACTCCAGAGGAGAATTTTCGCCCGTTAGCTGACCAGCTCGTCGCTTGGCGCCCGTAACGGTCCTAGCTCACCGTGGATCGCGCCGTCTCCGGCGCGCTCCAGGAAGATCCGGCGGCAGAACTGATCGTCGTCTCGGTCCGGTGCGTCGCTGCGGAAGTGTGTCCCGCGTGACTCGCAGCGCTGCAAACCGCTCTCGGCGACTAGCGCCGACACGGTCAGCATGTTTACGAGCTCACACGCCTGACGAGTCTTCAGCGGCCCCCGCGTCAAATACTGGTGCCAGAAGCCGATGCGTCCGCGCGCGTCCGACATGCCGTGGTCTTCGCGGCGTAGGCCCACCTGGCGCCACATCAGCGACTTGAGCGCATACAGGAGGTCGTCGTGCAGCAGCCGCGGAGGGTCGTCGGCGAGCTTTGGCCCGTCGGCGCGGCGCGGCAGGCCCAGGCGCATGTCAGGCAACGCCGCGTCGCGGGAGTAGGTCGCGGCTGCCTTGCCGCAATCGAGGCCGACCACCGTGCCTTCTAGCAGTGAGTTGGACGCGAGGCGGTTGGCGCCGTGCAGGCCGCTCGCCGCGGCTTCTCCGACCGCGAAGAGGCCAGGGACGCTGGTCCGGCCTTGGTCGTCGGTGTCCGCGCCCCCGAGGAAGTAGTGAGCGCCTGGTCGAACCGGGATCGGGTCCTTGGCGAGGTCGAGGTCGAAGGTCGAGCAGATGCGCGCGATCGACGGGAACATCGCGTGCGGATCTCCCGCCACGTCTTTGAGGTCCAGGTAGACGTGCGTGTCCTTGGTTGCGACCATGCGCTCAAGGATCGCGCGGCTGACTACGTCGCGCGGCGCGAGGTCCTGCAGCGGGTGGGCGCCCGTCATGACGCGCTCTCCGTGCCGGTCGCGCAGAACAGCTCCTGCGCCGCGCACGACCTCGCTGATCAGGAACCGGGACGCGCCTGCGATGTAGAGCGTAGTGGGGTGAAACTGAACGAACTCACAGTCAACGAGCCGGGCGCCGGCGCGGAAGCAGAGCGCCGCGCCGTCGCCGCTCGCGCCGGTCGGGTTGGTTGTCTCGCGGAAGATCTGGCCCGTACCTCCGGTCGCGACGATCACTGAGCCAGCTTCGATCGCGAGCTCGGTCGGTTCCCGGTGCCCGTCTTCGAGGCCGACAGCGCCGACGCAGCGTCCTTTCCTGAGCACGAGGTCGCGCACGAAGACCTGCGGGCGCACGGTGATGCGCGGGTGGGCGCGCAGGGCTTGGACCAGCGCGCGTTGGATCTCCTGTCCCGTCGCCGCGCCGTTGCTGTGGACCACGCGCGGGTGCGTGTGGCCGCCTTCGCGTGACAGCTCCAGGGTGCCGTGCTGTTCGCCGCCGTCGTGGCGGTCGAAGGCGGTGCCGAGCTCTTCTAGCCAGCTGATCGCTTTTTTGGCGTCGGAGACGATCGCGCGCACGATGTCTTCGTCTGCGATCCCTGCTCCGACCCGCAGCGTGTCGGCGACGTGCTGTTCGACGCTGTCCTCGGGGAGCTGCACCACGGCGATCCCGCCCTGTGCCCAAGACGTGTTCGTCTCATCGATGGCGCCCTTGGTAACGAGGAGCACCTCGGCGCCCTCTTCTGCCGCGCTGAGCGCGGCAGCGGCGCCAGCGATGCCAGAGCCGATCACCAGAACGTCGGTGCGCAGCAGCGCCGTCGAGCGGAGGTCGAACGGCGCGAGCAGCGCGGAAAACCGTGGCTTCGCGTGCGAGCTGTCCATGCGCAGCTGCCGGTGCGGCCTACGTCTCCTTCCGGGCAGCGGCCGCGGCCGCTTCCTGGGCCGCGATCTCGGCCTCGTTGTCGTAGTCGCCCTCTCGGGTCGGGTCGCGCGGATCGTCCGGGACCTCTACAGGGTCGCCGCGGTCCATCCAGATAAGGATCGGCGCGGCGATATACATGGTCGAGTAGACGCCGCAGCACATCCCGATCGTCATCGCGAAGGCGAAAGCTTCCAGGTTGGAGCCGCTGTTGTAGTTGACGACTAGCTGTGCGATGACCACGAACAGCGTCAGAACGGTCGTCAGCACCGTGCGGGACAGCGTCTGGTTCAGCGAGCGGTTGATCAGCGAGCGGAATGATTCCTCGACGCCGTTGCGCGCGTTCTCGATTCGGTTCTCGCGGATCCGGTCAAACACAACGATCGTGTCGTTCACTGAGTATCCGATGATCGTCAAGAAGCACGCGATCATGGCGATGCTGATCTCAGCGTTGACGATCTCGTAGCGGTTGAAGAGCACGACGACTCCGAACGTGATCAGGACGTCGTGGATCAGCGCGACGACCGCTGCGAGGCCGTATTTGTATTCGAGGAATCGGACTCGGAGGTAGAAGACGATGAGCGCCCAGGCGAGCAGCAGCGCGCCGATCGCGTTGTTGCGCAGGTCGTTGACGAGCCTGCCCTGGATCTCTTGTGCCTCCGGGAAGGGGTCCGAGAGCACGATCGGCTTGTCCTCGGCGTCCGTCAGGTCCGCCAGCTCAAGGCTGATCAGTTCGGCCAGCTGCCAGTCTCTGGTCGAGTTCTGGGTGTTCCACTCGACGCGGAAGTCGCTGCCTGTCGTCGGCGTTTCGTCGACGCGCGGTTGGCCCTGTTTGTCGATCAGGGTGACTTGCCCGCCGGCGAGGTTGCCGTTCAGCCGTTCGATCACCTGCGCGGCGACGACCGGGCGCGCGAAGTGCACGTCGATCTGGGCCATCAGCAGGTTTGGCTTGGTCGGGTGGGGGATCAGGTCTTCGCCGCTGAACGCAGGCGCCACCAATCGTTCGCCAAAGACGCGCTTCAACTCTTCGACGTAAGGCGGCGTGTACGCAGCAGGCGGCTGCAGCTGGCTGCGTTCTTCTTCGCTCAGGTCGGCTTCGCTGAGCTTGGCGAGGTACGCCTTGCGCTCTTCTCGCCACGCGCTGCGCTGCGCGTCGATCTCTCCGCGTTGGTCGCTGGTAAGCTTCAGGCGGATGTTGAAGCCGGTGCCGTCTTCACCGAATGGGTTGACGTTGAAGGTGGGGTAGGCGGCCGCGAACGCCGCGTCTGCCTTGAGGGAGCCGCGGATGTCGTCCGCGTCAGTGGCCTCGGCGCACACCATCTGCAGGTTGGAGCCGCCGGTGAAGTCGATGCTCAGCTTCGTCTCGGGCGAGACCGTCAGCGAGAAGCCGACGCCTGCGACGATCAGCACGGCGCTGAGGATCACGCACGCCCGGATCTTGCCGACGAAGTCGATGCTGCGGTTTTCGAACAGCGTGTTGGGCTGCCAGCCTTCGAGCTTCTTGCTCGACAGGGCCCAGTGGAACAGCAGGCGCGAGACGAAGAACTGCGTGAAGACGGTCGTGACGATGCCGACCATCAGCGTGACCGCGAAGCCGCGGACCGGACCGCTGCCGATGTTGAACAGCACGAGGCCGACCAAGAAGGTCGTGATGTTGGAGTCCAGGATCGCCGACATCGCGCGCTCGAAGCCAGAGCGCACGGCCTGCAGCATCTCCTTGCCCTTCTGCAGCTCTTCTCGAATGCGCTCGTAGATGAGCACGTTCGCGTCGACCGCCATACCAAGCGTCAGCACGATGCCGCCGAGGCCTGGCAGCGTGATCGTCGCCTGCATGAACAGAATGCCCGCGTAGAGCAGGAAGACGTTCAGCAGCAGCGCGATGCACGCGATGGAGCCAGCGATCTTGTAGAAGGCCAGCATGAAGGCGAACACTAGCAGGCCGCCGCCGACGATCGACCAGAGGCCGCGCTCGATGGCCTCTTGGCCGAGGTTCGGGCCGATGGTCGTTTGGCTCAGCTTCTCCGGCTCGATGCGCAGCGAGCCCGTCTTGAGCACCTTGACGAGCTCGGTGACTTCGTCGCGGGTGAAGGCTCCCGTGATCCGCCCTCTGCCGGGGATCTTCCCGAGGAACGTCGGCGTCGATTTCACGAAGCCGTTCAGAATGATCGCGCTCTCTTTGCCCTTGTGCTCCGCGGACCAGTCTGCATACGCGGACTTGAGCGCGCCGACGATCTCGTAGTTGACGCACGGTGTGCCGTCGTCGCCGGAGCCCTCGCCGACGCCCGCCGGCTCCAGGTCTTCACCGCTGAATGAGCGCTCGCCCATGTTGATCGCGACGAACTCGATCAGTCGCTGCTCCTGCGGGGGCAGCTTGAGCACGTCTTCGGGGATCGCGCCGGCGTTCCACTGTTTTTCGTCGAAGGCCTGCACGGTGATGCCTGCCAGCGCCGGGTTGTCGGCGTTCGAGCGGTCCCACCGTGAAGCGTCCTTGGGGTTCGACCGGATCTCACGCGGGTACCAGTTCAGGATCTTCAAGGCGGGCCCGTTCTGCAGGTCCTCGTTGAAGCGACGGATGTTGCGTGGGTCCTTCGCGATCAGCGCCTTGTTGTCCTCGTCCTCTAGCCACTTCTCGAGGCGCTCCTTGTCGGTCTTGAGGCGCGCGTTGGTGATCGCGTTGCCGTCCTTCGACCAGCCGTCGTAGGCGACCATGCGCATCTCGAGGCGGCCGAGGTTGCTGATACGGTCGAGGACGCGCTTGAGGTCCTGCGGGTTCTCGAAGTAGGCGAGCTCGACCAGGATGCCGGTCTCGCCGCTGCGCGTGATCAGCGGGTCCAGCGTGCCGTTGGGGTCGATGCGCTCGCGCATGACGCTGATTGTCTGCGCCATGACCGAGTCCCGGTTCTCGCGCTCTTTCTTGACGAGGTCGTCGAGCACGTCGGCGGGCACGTCGTAGAGCAGCTGGGTGCCGCCCTTGAGGTCGTTGCCGAGGCTAGGCTTGAGGAACGCGATGCTCGCGGCTCCGAGGAGGATCGCGAACAGGACGAAGAAGAACTGACGACGGGCGTTCTCGAGCATGTGAGGCGAGGCCGCGGAAGACGTGTCGTGGAAAGGGGGGGCGTGGTGGAGATCCACCACCGTCCGTCGGCGTGCTCCAGACGCTTCCGTGCGCGCCGGGGTGCCGTCGGACTAGGGTAGTCCGTAGGGTGCTGTAGTTATTCGTCCGCGGCAGCTTCTGCGCTCTTGTCCTCAGCGACGACGCCGCTGCCCGTGCCGCTGCGGGGCCACTTGAGCTTGCCGAGGTTGCGGGTCAAGCGGGTCGCTTTGCCCTCCCGCTCGCGCAGGAAGTAGAGCTTCGCGCGGCGGATGACGCCGCGGTCCTTGACCTTGACGTCCGAGACGCGCGAGCTGTGCAGCGTGAACGTGCGCTCGACGCCTTCGCCCGCGACGATGCGTCGCACGGTGAACGTCCGGCGGGTGCCCGCGCCCTGGAACTTGATGACGGTGCCCGTGAACAGCTGCACGCGCTCCTTGTCCCCTTCTTTGATGAGGTAGTGCACGTCGACGGTGTCGCCGACGCCGAAGTCGGGGAGCTCGGCCTTCATATGCTCGAGCTCGATTTGGCGCATGATGTTCATGGGTCGTGTCTGAGGGTTGTTCGTTGTGATTTAGTCGGAAGTCGTGGGCGCGCGGCCCTCGGCCGCCAGCTTCCTGGCGGTCAACGACCTCGCCTGCTCTTCGCGCCACCGGGCGACCTTTGCATGGTCCCCAGAGAACAGCACTTCGGGGACATCCATGCCGCGGAAATCGCGCGGGCGGGTGTATTGCGGGTAGTCGAGCAGTTCGCCTTCGAACGACTCGAGCTGCGCCGACTCGGCGCACCCCAGCACACCCGGAATCAGCCGGACCGCGGCTTCGAGCACGGCGACCGCGGGGAGCTCGCCGCCGGCCAACACGAAGTCGCCGAGCGAGATCTCCTCGTAGCCGCCATCCGACGCGGCGAGGCCGTCGCGGATGCGTTCGTCGAAGCCCTCGTAGCGCCCACACACGAACATCAACCGCTCCATACGGCTGAGGTCCCGTGCGCGCGCTTGGTCGAAGGTTCGACCGCGGGGGCAGAGCAGGATCTTGTGGAACGGGCCGGAAGCCTGCTCCACTTCGTCAATAGCTGAAAAGATCGGTTCCGGCTTGAGCACCATGCCCGGGCCGCCTCCGAACGGCCGATCGTCGACCGTTCGATGGGGGTCCAGAGCGTGGTCCCGGAAGTCGACGAGGTCGACCTGAAGGTTGCCTTGGGCCTGAGCAATCCCGAGGATGCTCTCGTCCAGATAAGGCCTGATGGCTTCTGGAAAGAGTGTCAGAATGGCGCAGTGCACAGTGCCCCTGCCGCAAAGAAGGGTCGAACACCATACGTTTGCGGCCTAGGGCGGTCAAGGCTGCCGAGCATTGCGCGGCGGCGTTTCCCCCACCTGATTGCCCAGATCTCCCAGATGTTTACAGGACTCGTTCAAGCTACCGGCGCCGTCACGGCCGTCGCCCGCGAACCGGCGGGCGTTCGGTTAACGGTTGATATCTCCGCTCTGCCGGGCGCCGGGTTCCGGATCGGCGACTCGATCGCGCTCTCCGGGGTGTGCTGCACGGTCGCCTCTCTGGAGTCCGGTCACGCCGAATTTTTCCTCACCCCGGAGACGCTAGACCGAACGTGGTTGGGCGCCGCCGAGGTCGGGAGCCAACTCAACCTGGAAGGCGCACTGCGGGCGGGCGAGCCGCTCGGGGGCCACATCGTGCAAGGCCACGTCGACGGCGTCGGCAAGATCGCGGCGCCTATCGACGCCCAGGAAGGGGGTGAGCTTTGGGCCGAGGTACCGGCGGACCTCCGTAAATACTGCGTGGAGAAAGGGTCGATCACGCTCGACGGCGTCTCGCTCACGATCGCGGATCAGCGCGACGGCGCCGTCATGATCGCTGTGATCCCGCACACGGCGCAGTGGACGACGCTGGGCCACGGCGATGTCGGCGCGCCGCTGCACGTCGAGGTCGACGTGCTGGCGAAATACGTCGAGAACATGCTGTCGCAACGAGGCCTGACCAAATGAAACGTCGCATCTTGACGCCGCTCATGCTCGTGATGCTGCTGCTGCTCCCAAGCTGCTTCACCTTTGGCCTCTGGGGTTTCGAGCTGGAGTCCGAGCGCGACCCGCGCTCCGGACGCGTGGAGAACACGATGGCGTATGACTCGGAGACGGAGTGGTCTTGGGAGCTGTTCGCCTTCCGGTTGCTCCTGACGCCGATCGCGCTCGGCCTCGACTGCCTGACCGCGCCCGTGCAAGTGTGGCTGTTGGAAGAGATCGACGAGAACGCGCCCGAAAACAACGAGCCCCGCAGGGCGAACCCCCGGTCGCCGCCGCCGCGGTCACTTCGTTAGCCGCGTCGCCGCTACCAAGTCCCAGCGGTCACCAGGCTCAAGCCAGATCGGCTGGGCTGCTTCGAGCCTGCGGTCACGTGCGTCGAGGACGCAGACCTTGCTGGCGCCAAGCACCTCGAGCTGGCTCCCCGTCACGACCGCACACGTCGCCTCATCGACGCCCAGGCCGACGACCTGCGGGCAGCGTTCGACGACTGCCTGCAGGTCCTTGAGCCGCCGCCGCGCCAGGAAGTGCTGATCCACGGCGCAGCCGGGGAGGAACGCGAAGCCGCGGTCGTAGCCTTCGCACCACATATCAGCGTTGCCTAGAGGATTGCCGCGCACGAGAAGCTCGCCCTGGATGGTGGCCCCAGCGGAGCTGCCCGCGATGACCCCGCCCCGCTCCAAGACGCGGTGGAAGGCTGCGACGACGGGGGTGCCCTCAAACGCGTCCACCGTTCGCCACTGGCGGCCGCCGCCGAACCAGACGCCTGTGGCCTCGTCGAGCATCTCGACGTGCTCCCTGTCGACCTCGTCCGGGTGCCGCGGGTCGAGCACGGTCACGCGCGCCGCGCCCATGCGGCGGAGCAGCGCTGCGACTGGGTCGGGACGCGGTGGCGTCGACCTCGGCATCGCCGTCGGCGCGACGACGATGCGGGCCTTGCCGGCCCCGCCGGCGAGCGCGAGGAAGCGCGCGAAGACGGCCCGCGGCATGCGGCCACCGCCGCCGAGCATGACCGCTCCGTTCGCGACCGCCGGCGCCGCGAATGCCGGCGGGGGCCACGCGCCGCGCGCGCGTTGGCGAGCGGCGCGTTGCCACGTGATCAAATCGGCGCGACCACCGGCCCGCAGCCGCTCGATGCGCGGCTCTTTGTCGCCCGCGCGCGGCAGCACGAGCAGCGCGGCGCTCCGTCCGAAGACGCGGAGGTCCCGCCCGCGCACGACGACGGCGGTGCCCTCGTCGACGCCGAGCCCGAACAGGCCGCGGCGGTCCTCCAAGGCCTGGAGCAGCCGCGGCAAGCGCTCGCGGGCGAGGAAGTGCTGGTCGACGATCGCGCCTGGCAGCAGGTCGAGGCCCTCCGAGAGCACGGGCGGGTTCTTGCCGCGCGCGATCATCACCCGGCTCTGGATCGCGGCGCCGGCAGAGCTGCCGCCGACGACGCCGCCGCGCTCTAGCAGGGCGTATATCTCACGTTCTACGCGGGTGCCGACGTAGGCGTCGGCGATCCGCTGCTGGGAGCCGCCTCCAAACCAGACGGCGGTAGCGTCGCGGAAGGGCGCGCAGAACGCCTCTGAGTCGGCCTCGGCGCGATCGCGCGTGTGCAGCAAGGTAAACGAGGCGTCGGGGTGCGTCTCCTGCCAGCGACGCAGCGCGCGCGCGCGCCCCTCGTCGGTGTCGGCGCGGCTGCTCGCCGTCGGCACGATGAGGATCTCGCCGTCGGCGCCGCCGGCGATCGCGACGAAGCGGTCATAGACATCGTCCGGGAGGCCGCCGCCGCCGCAGATGAACAGGGTGCCCTCGCGGCCGGCTGGGTCGATCGCCGGCGCTTGCTCGGTCGACGCCGTCGACTGCGCGGCGGCTGCCGACACCAAGAGCGAGCAAACCAACAGGATGGATCGGGCGTTCATGGCGATAGCCTAAGGGGAGCAGCATCCTGCCGCGCCCTACCTTCGGGCGCTCGCTACCTTCTGAGCGAGCCTGTCGCTTACCATCTACGCTCCGTGACCGGCGACGCCGACAAGCCCCTGATCCTGTTCGACGGCGAGTGCAACTTGTGCGACGGGTTCGTGCAGTTCGTGATCGCTCGGGATCCGCAGGCGACCTTCCGCTTCGCCGCGCTGCGCTCCGTCGCTGCTGAGGAGGCTCTAGAGGCGGCGGGTTGCCGCGACGACCTCCCCGACAGCATCGTGCTGATCGACAGCGGGCGCGTTCGGATGAAGTCGGGCGCCGTGCTCGCCGTGCTGCGTCGGCTACACCGACTTTGGCCGCTGACAGCGCCGCTTTGGCTGGTTCCATCGCCGCTCCGCGACGTCGTGTACGACGCGGTCGCGCGGCGGCGGATCCGCTGGTTCGGCAGGCGGGACGCCTGCTGGGTTCCCACGCCGGAGCTGCGGGCGCGGTTCGCAGACGTCGACGAGCGACCGGCGACAGGCGAGTGAGCGCGGGCTCGGCGTCTGCGCTAGCATGTCCGTCCATGAGAGCTCTCTGCGCCACCGCTCTGTTGACGTGCTGCTGGCTCTCGCTTGCCCAGCTCGCGGCGCAGCAGCCCGCTCCGATCGGGGAGTCGGTGCGGGTCCAGATCACGGGCGCTTCGGGGCTCCAGCAGGCGCTCGCCGACCAGGGCGTCATCGGCGACCACGTCCAGGTGCATCAGCAAGGCGCGTGGCAGACCGCCACCGTGATCGTCGGCAGCGGCGAGCTGCGAGCGCTGCGCGCGGCGCTGCCGCCTGGGACGCTGTTTATGGTCCTCGAGCGGTCTCGGCCCTACAGCCAGATCGCCGCAGCAGGGTCGGCTGCCGCGCAGTTCTACAGCTGGCCCGGTTACCACACGCGCGCCGAGGTCGTCGCTGACCTGCAGGCGCTTGAGCAGAGCTACCCAAACCTCTGCAAGCTGTACGACCTGCAGTCGCGCTACGGCGCGCCGCTGTCGCACGACGGTTACCGCATCTACGCGCTCCGCATCAGCGACGCCCCTGACCAAGACCAGGACAAGCCCAACCTCGTGCTCTCGGCGAACACGCACGCCAACGAGCTCGCCGTGATCGAGGTGCCGCTCTACGCCGCGGAGCAGTTGCTGCAGGCGTATGGCAACGACCCGCAGCTGACCCAGCTGATCGACGAGAACCAGATCTGGATCCTGCCGAACCTCAACCCGGACGGGCTCGAATACACCTGGAACAGCAACAACCTGTGGCGCAAGAACCGCCGCGACAACGGCGACGGCACCGTCGGCGTCGACATGAACCGCAACTATCCTTTCTTTTGGAGCCAGTGCGGGAGCAGCAACAACACGGGCAGCAACACCTACCACGGAACTGGCCCGGCGTCAGAGCCTGAGATCCAGGCGCTGCTGATGTTCGCCGACGCCGAAGGGTTCGAGCGGCTGCTGGACTTCCACTGCCAGGGCCCGGACGTCCGGCACCCCTACAACAATCTCGTCGAGAACGCGATCCCTGCCGCAGTTCGGTCCACCATGGACCCGATCCACGACGCCATCGCCAACGCGATGGGCTACCCGCCGGTCGGGACTTGCTGTTGCGGGACGCTGATGGAGTGGCACTTCTCGACCAAGGGCACGATGAGCTTCTTGGTCGAGTTCGCGACCTGCACCAACCCCTACGCACAGACCGCGCAGGAGCTGATCAACACCTGGCCGGGCGTCGTCGAGCACTTGACCACGCCGGTCCCGATGCGGGGTCACGTGACGTCGACCAACGGCGGCACGCCATTGGTCGCTTCGATCACTGTGGGGGGGCAGGCTTTCCAGGACGGGCAGACGGTGATGTCCGGGGGGCGCTTCGGCCGCTATCACCTGTGGGCTGGGCCGGGCACCTTCGACGTGACCTTCTCGGCCGACGGCCACCTGCCGCAGACCGTTCAGGTCAACCTGATCGCGGGCCAGACGCTTACCCAGGACATCGTGCTCCAGGACGGCAACCTCGGCGCCCACACGACCTTCGGCGCTGGGTGCCCCGGCTCGGTCGTCGCGCCGGGCGGCTGCGTCTCGCGCAACCTCGCGGGCGGCCAGCTCGACGGCCACCAGTCCAACAACGAGTATTGCTACGAGGTCGATGCGCCGACGGCGATGACGGTCACGGGTTTCCGGATTTTCACGCGCGCCGCCGGCAGCTCGCCGGTGACCGTCGCGGCGGCGCTCTACCGCGCCGACCCTCAGGGCGAGCCCGAGGACCTGCCGGTGGCGACGGGGACCCTGACCGTGGACCCGCAGCCAGGCTTCTACGAAGCGACGCTCAATGCGCCGGTCCTCGTGCAGGCGGGCGAGACGTTTTTTATCGGTTCGGACACCGGGACGATCCTCACCTCGACGCTGACGTCGGGTGATCCGGGGATCGGGTTTTGGCGGCGCCCGCCGCAGCAACCCGACTGGTCGCAGTCCAACATCGTCGACCATCCCAGCTACGAGGTTCTTTGTCCGTCCGCCGGTCAGGCCGTGACCCCGGCCCTGTCGGCCAACGGCGTGCCTTCGCTTGGCGTGACGTTTGACGTCGCGCTCGCGGGCGCAGCGCCGAACGCGGCGGCGCTGCTGGTGCTCGGCAACAGCGACGCTGTCTGGCAGGGGATGGCGCTGCCGCTCTCGCTCATGGCCGCAGGCGCGCCCGGCTGTGACCTGCTGGTCTCGGGGGACGCGACCCAGCTGGTCACGACAGACGGGAGCGGCGTGGCTACGGTCGCGATCAGCGTGCCCAACGTCGCCGCGCTGCTGGACGTGGCGTTCTACGAGCAGTTCGCCGTCCTCGACCCGGCGGCGAACGCCTTCGGCTTCGCCTTCTCCAACGCAGGCGCAGGCGTCGTCGGCTACTGACGGGCCCGCAGCGGTCTCGGCGCCGCGGCGGCTCAGAACGTCCCGAGCAACACCTGCACGAAGTTGCTGATCGGCGCGGCCTCGCGCGCGTCCTCGATGGCGCGTGATACCTGGTTGAGGATGCGGCGGAAGCGGATGGCTAGGTCCTCGTCGTTGATCAGCGCGCCGAGGAGCCCCTTTTCCTGCGCCAGCTGGTCGCTGACCGAGCGCAGGTTCGCCATCGTCGACTGCAGGTCTTCGGCCATCTTCGGGTCGCTGGTGAGCACGCCAAGCGCGCCTGCTGTGGGGTCGTTGGCCTTACGCAGGACGTCGGCGAGGCTGCGGACGGCTTGCCCCAACTCCTCGGCGAGGGTCTCGTCGCGGAGCAGCTTGCCGAGCACGCCTTTGCCGAGGCGGGCGTCAGCGACCAACTCGTCTACCCCGCTCAGAATGCCTTGCAGGTCGCGAGCGGCCTCGCGATCGTTCAGCAGCACGCCCAAGGAGCTGTCGCTGTTGGTCAAGCTCTCGCTGACTTGCCGAAGGTTAGACAGGATCGCGTTCGCGTCGTCCCCGGTTTGGCGGTTCATGATCAACGCGCCGACGGCGCCCTCGGCGTTGACGACGGCCTCCAAGATCCGGTTGAGGTTCTCCGACGCGTCGAGGACCGAGTCGTAGAGCTCGCGTCGCTTGACGAGGCGACCGATGGAGCTCTCCTCGTCGTTCATGCTGCGGAAGAACTCGCTGATCTCGGTCAGCGACGCCTCGAGCTGCTGGCCGACGACGCCTTTGCCGTCGGCGATGTCGCCGAGCTTGTCGAAGGCGCTGCCCGCGACTCGTCCGACCAGCTTCGCCTCCGCGGCGACGCGCGCTCCTTTGCCTGGGTCGATGTAGACCTGCTTGCCGCCGAGCACGCCCGCGTCGCGGACTTCGATGAGGTGGTCAGCCTTGAGCGGGACCTCCTCACGCAGCAGCAGGGCCATCCGCACCGGCGCGTCCTCGCTCTCGTAGTCGATGTCGATCGCGCCGACCTTGCCGACCTTTTTGCCCAACACCATGACGTTGGTGCCGACGTCGACGCTGCCTGCTTGAGGGAAGTAGACCTCCATCTCCTGACTGAGCGAGAGGTCGGTCAGGTTGACCGTGGCCCAGAGGAGGAAGCCGAGCGTGCCGAAGAAGACGACGCCTAGGAGCGTGTCGCGTCTGATGCGTTCCATGATTTGTGTCGTCGTTGCTGGGAGTCGTGGATCCTAAGGGTCAATCGGCGCCTTCGCCCATGAAGGCGCGCGCCAGCGGGTGATCGCTCGCGACGATCTCGTCGACGCTGCCCTCGAGGCCGAGGCGGCCATCTTCGAGGATGCCGATCCGATCGCCGCACTGGGTCGCGCACGCGCGCGAGTGGGTGACGATCAGGCCGGTCACTGACAGGGTGTCGCGGACTTCGGCGATCAGCTCGTGGATCTGGGTGCTGATGATGGGGTCGAGCCCTGCGTTGGGCTCGTCGTAGAGCACGTATTCTGGCCGGGTGACGAGCGCGCGGGCGAGCCCCGCGCGCAGCTTCATGCCTCCGGAGATGTCGGGCGGGCTCTGCTTGGCGGCGTGGTCCATGCCGACGAGCTTCAGGACCTGATGGACGCGCTCGTCGATCTCGGAGCTCGCCAGCTTGGCGTGTTCGCGCAGCGGCAGCGCCACGTTGTCTTCGACCGTGAGCCAGTTGATCAGCGCGCCGTTCTGGAACAGGTAGCCCATCCGCTTGCGCAGGTTCATCAGCTCGTCTCGGTCCATGGCCGGGACGTCCTGCCCGTCGACCCGCACGCCCCCTGCGTCCGGGCGGAAGATCCCGATGACGTGCTTGAGCGTCACCGACTTGCCGGTGCCCGACGGACCCATGAGGACGAAGTTGACGCCCTTTGGTACGTTCAGCGACAGGCCGCGGAGGACCTCTCGGTCTCCCAAGCGTTTGTGCACGTTTTCGATTTCGATCATCGCGTCACGCCAGGAAGTAGAAGAACCAGGTGATGACGAAGCCCAGCACGATGATCAGGATCACCGAGTTGCGCACGGCTGTTTGCACGGCGAGCCCGACGCCGAGCGCGCCGCCGCGCGCCCGGAGGCCGGCGGCGCAGCTGACCGTCGCGATCGTGACCCCGAAGACGAACGACTTGAGCAACCCGACGTAGACCTCTTTGGGGAGCAGGGTTCCTGACGAGGTCAGCGCCTCGACGGCGCTCACCCAGTAGATGTCTGGCGAGACGCCGAGGTTCTGTTCGGCGATGACGCTGCCGCCGTAGATCCCGACGACGTTCGAAAGCACCGTGAGCGTCGGGCACATCACCGCCAGCGCGACGACCCTGGGCAGCACGAGGTAGTTGACGGGGTCGATGGACATCACCTCCAGCGCGTCGATCTCGTCGGAGACCTTCATCGTGCCGAGCTCTGCGGCGATGGCCGACCCCACCGTGGCGGCCAAGATCACGCCGGTGATGAACGGGCCCATCTCGCGGCACATCGACAGCGCGGTGATGGTGCCGAGCACGGCTGTGTCGCCGAATCGCCGCAGCTCGATGCCGGTCTGCATCGCGAGGATCGCGCCCGCGAAGGCCGCGACGATCACGGTCACTGGCAGCGCCCGGACGCCGGCGTTGAAGGCGTTGTCCAACAGGAACCTGAGCCGGCGAGGCAGGCGAGGCAGCGCCAGCGTCGCGCGCAGCAGCAGGCGCACGACGAACCCAGCGTTGTCGATCTGCGCTCGGACGAGCCGGGTGGTCGCAGCCAGGGGATTCATCGGCCGCCTCCACCCAGCGGGATCGGGAAGATCTGTAGGAGGCGCAGCGTCCGCTCGCCTCGTGCGTCCTGTTCGTAGTTGAACAGCCACGGCACGCTCCCGCTGGCGCCGTCGTCGCGGGAGCGGTGGGTATAGAGTCGACCCAACAACTCGACGGCGTGGTCATTCACGCTCCGCGTGACGCCGCGCGCTAGCTCCCAGAACGCGCCGTATGCCTCCTGCAAGCCGTAGGTGAGCGAGTTCCTGCCCCACAGCGGCGAGAGCAGGCTCCACTCGCCGCGCACTGGATCACCCGCGGCGTCGTATTCGTAGTCGTAGTGTGCCAGCGGCCAGAGCCGCGAGTAGCGCTGTTTGCGACCGTCTTCGTAGTCCTGCGCCACGCGCCACCAGAACGGCAAGATCCACTGCTGTGAGTTGGTCCCCTCAGGGTTGACGAATTCACGCCACCAGACGAGCGGCCATAGCGCCGACCAGCCGGTCTGGTCGTCGCTCTCAAGCGTGCTGAAGAACGGCCACACCCACCAGCTGGTGACGTTGTCTTCGGCGCGGTTCCAGTAGTAGCGGAAGATCGGCCAGAGCAAGGTGACCACGCGGAAGTGGTCGCGCTTGTGGACGGCGCTGAAGAACGGCCACAGCGACGTCCACCCCGACACTTGCGGGCCGTCCCGCCAGCCGAACAGCGGCCAAAACATAAACGTGTCGACGGGCCCCGAGTTGGCGTCTTGGTTCTCTTGCCCCCAGTTTAGGAAGGGCCACAAGATCGCGCGCCGTTCGTGGCGGCCTGCCTCGATCTCGTGGGCGTAGAAAGGCAGCACGCGGAACCAGCTGTGCCCGCCTTCGCAACTGCTCCACCCGATGAGCGGCCAGAGCGCCATTTGGTGGTGGCGGTCGTTCTTCTCCAAGCTCACGTAGAGAGGAAAGCAGACCGTTCGGAAGCGGCGGTAAGTCAGGAACTCCGGGACGTCTGCGTAGAAGGGGAGGAACGCGAAGTAGTCCTCATCATCGCCGCCCGAGCCGCCCCAGAGCAGCGGGAACAGCGCATACCAGTCAATCTCGGAGCGGCCGCTTTCCCCGACGGCCTCGCGGTAGCTGAGCAGCGGGAAAAGGCGGGCGTTGGCCTGGTCGGGATATGTCTGTATGCGTCCTAGCGGCCAGAGGAACTGGTGGTCTACGGTCGCGTCGGCGGGCAGCTCCGCCGCGGGTTCGGTGACGCGGCGATAGAGCGGGCGCACCCGGAAGTCGTCTCCCCCGGCGGGGGTTTTCTCGTAGTGCAGCAGCGGCCACAGCGCGTCCCACTCCAGCACGCCGCCGCCGTCGTCGAGGCGGTGGAACCAGAGCGGCGACAGGTTCAGCTCTCGCGGCATGGCCGAGCACCCGGCGCTCAGGAGCGAGAGCAGCGCTGCGATCAGATTCCGGCTAGTGCGCGCCATGCGAGGTGTCGTGAGGATGCCAGAGACAGCGCGCGGCCGCACGTGAGAACCTGCCCCAAGGTAGACTCGTACAGCGCGCCCGGTTCGGCGGCGTGGCACTTTGTTTCGCTCCTTGGGCCGCAAGCGCTACAACAGAGCGCGTGCGGGTCGCGCTCCCGGCGGGTGCGCGAGCGGCGCGCAGGGCTCGCTGGACGAGCTGCGAGCCGCGCACGCGGACAGGGCAGCCGGTCGGCGGCGCTAGCGGGAGGAACGGATGCGAACACACCTCGGTAAGACTTTCTCGGCGCTCATACTCTTGCTTGCGGCCTCCTGCGGTGCGGCGCCAGCGACCAGCGAGAAGGCCGCGCAGGTCGAGCGCAGGCTGGTCGCACCTTATCTCCAGGGTCGGACCGTCGCCTGCAACGAGCTTGTCGTCGAGGTCACCCCCAATTTTCACCGGCACGTAAGCAACCCGGGCGTCGATCCGAAGCGCCAAAGATTCGAGCGCATCGAGCGCACAGCGCAGGTCGACAAGATCTGGACCAACCTGCGAGGCGACGAAGCTGGCTGGTTCACGGTGACGATCAGCGAGCCTGCCGATCCGACAGACGTCCGCGCGCAGCTCGGACCGCGGACGACCTTTAAGGTGATGAACCAGTTCACCCTGCGGGTGCGTGAACGAGGTCGTATGGCGTTGGACTGCCAGGCGAGCGGGCCGATCTTGATCGTGCAAGAACCGCAGCGTGAGCCGCGCAACGTGCGCTCGTTCTCCATCACCGACGGGAACGTCCAGTCGCGATGAATCGTCGCTGCGCAGCGCTCTGGTGTTTCATCTTGGTCGGGCTCGCGGCAGGAGGGTGCGCTGCGCCGGGGGGCGAGGCTGTCCAGCCGTCGCTGGCGGACCCCTGTGACGACCTGGATGCCGTCGCCGCCTGGCGCGAAGCTCGCGCGGCGATCGTTGCAGGCGACGACGCGTCGGCGCTGCCGCTGCTGAAGTTGGCGGTGTCGCGCTGTCCTGAACTGGTTCGAGCGCACTGCAGCTACCAAGACGCCGCGCGTCGGCTGGGCGGCGTCGCCGAAGAGGAGATGACGACGTTTTATGCGGGCCTGCGCGGCGAAGGCTCTGCTGTGCCGGCTTACATGCGGGCCCGCCTCGCGGAGACGGCCTACGCGCAGGCGAACGACCTCAAGCAGATCCTCTCGAAGCACCGCGGCTTCGCGTGGGCTCACCTGTCTTTAGCGCGCGTCAACCGCGGCCAGGGTCGCCTCTCGGAGTCGCTCGCAGGGTTCCGTCGCGCCTTCCAACTCGACGCGTCGCTGGTAGAGGCCGCGCGCGAACTTGCCCAGGTGCTCGCCGAACTAGGCCGCACCAAGGAGGCCGCGGTTGCCTACGAGTCGTATCTCAAAGCGCGTCCGGGGGATCGGGACGCTGCTTGCGAGTATGTGGGCTTGTTGCTCTACCGACTGGGGCGCGTCGGCGCGGCCAAAGAGTGGATCGAGCGTCTGCAGGCAGCGGGTGACCGCTCGATCGCGCTCCGCATGGACGAGGCCGCGGCGTCATGGCGCAGCGGGCTGCACCGCGCCGCCGCGGAAACCTATGTCGGGATCCTGTCCGAACAGCCTGACAACGCCCTGGCTGCGCTCAACGTCGGGTTGCTCTACTACGAGGTCGTGCCGACCGACGAGGCCAGCCGACGCGTGTGCTGGCCGCGCGCGCGCGCAGCGTTCCAGATGTTCCAGGAAGGTGCGGCCACGCGAGACGGACACGAGCAGTTCGAGCAGACGTGGGCAGTGCCCTATCGCTTGCGCGTGATCGGTGACTTGATCGGCGCTGGCTCGGGGCGCGCCCCAAGCGTCGCGGACTTGGGTTGGCCCGAAGGCCTCTAGCCGGCCTCTCTCGCGGCTGCGCCGACCCCGTGAGCGTCCAGCTGGGGGAGCAGGCGACGCCAGTCGGCGCGCGCCAGCGAATCCGGTCGCCGGCGCGCGCGGACGATGCGGTAGCGGGGGGAGTCGATGTTGTAGATCTGCTCGGGGCCGACGATGAGGTTGCGCAAGTCGAGGTTGCGGTCGCGGAATCCAGATTGGTGCAGCGCGCGGACGAAATCGCCGATGCGACGCGCGATGCCTGCGCGCGCTTGCGCGTCGCTTGTCGCCAGGAGCTGGTCGGCGGGCGCGCCGGGCACTTCGGCGCTGACCAGCGTCGCGCGTCTCAAGAAGCCGGCGGATCGGGTCTCTAGGCAGGCAAAATTGCTTGGCGCAGGGAAACCGTGCTCGGTGAGCCAGGCGTATGCTGCGCACTCGCGCGCCGCCCGTGAGCGGCGCCACGGCGCTGTCCACTTACCCCAGTTGGCCAAGCGGCTGCCGATATCGTCGTAAGTATATGTTTTGAAATACCATACGCATCCATCAAGGCGGATCTTTCGGACCCACGAAGAGCGATGATCGGTGACCGTGGTGCCGAAGTCTCGCAGGGTCAGATCCTCCCAGGGCGGCCATCGATCGGCGACGAGGCCCCATTGTGGAGAAGCGCAAACAAGCTGATAGCAGTTGTGGGGTCTTGCTGGCAATCCGCTCACAAGCGTATACTAGGGCGCAAGTTGATGCACGCCCGCGCCTCTGTGCAGTGGCGCCCCAAACACGCAGGAGTACATGGTGAAGACCGTCACGAAAAAGGAACTGGTTCACCGGATTGCTGAGAAGACCGGCACCACCAAGGTGGTAGCGAAAGATGTCATCCAGAAGTTCTTGGACGCGATCACAGATGAATTGGCAGACGGCAACCGGCTCGAGTTCCGAGAGTTCGGTGTCTTCGAGAGTCGCGAGCGAGCCGAACGCCTCGCGCAAAATCCGCGCACCCTCGAGAAGGTCGCGGTCCCTTCGAAGAAGATCGTGAAGTTCAAGGTCGGCCGCTTGATGCGCAGCTGCGTCGCCAACGGAGAGTCCACGGCGATCGCGCGCAAGCGCGAAGAGCTCGCGAGCACCGACAAGCCAGAAGAAGTCGAGAGGCTGCGCGCCGAGCTGCGCGCGCTAGGAGCCCAAGGCGAAGCTTCCGGGCAAATGACCGCGGCTCCGGCGCCCGGTGGAG
>NYVR01000171.1 GCA_002684655.1 Planctomycetota bacterium
CAGCCACATCAATACCCCGATGAGCAAGATGAAGCCCTGCATCGGGACCTTCGCGAACGCCGACATCAGCAGGCTCTTCTTAGACTGGTCGGCGTCGGAACTCGTCAGTAGCCGCTGCGCTTGGCTGTTGTCACAGCCGAAGTAGCTCAGGTGGAGGAAGAGGCCGCCGAACAAGCCGGCCCACACGTTGTACTTTTCTTCCCAAAAGCTCGGGGCACCCTCGCCGGCGGCGACGTCAGCGTGGCTGCGGGGGACCATCCCGTCGTGCGCGGGCGTGACCTCCAGCGCGCCGAGCTTGTCCGCAGCGCCAGCGACTTCGAGCAGCTTGGAGATCGAGCCGAACTGCGGTAGCAGGTCCGACAGCAGCATGAAGAACACGACCACGAGGCCCACCAGGATGACGCTCATCTGTTTGACGTCGGTCCAGATCACCGCGGAGACGCCGCCGAGCATCGTGTAGGCGGTCGTCAAGCCGCCGATCAAGAAGACCGCCAGCATGGTGTCTACGTCGAGGATCGCGCTTAGCGCGACCGATGGCGCGTAGATGACCGCGCCCAAAGCGAGGCAGCGAGAGCACAGGAAGATCATGCTCGCGAGTGTGCGCGAGGCTGGTCCGAAGCGCTCCTCGAGCAGCTGGTAGGGCGTCAGCACGTTCCTGCTGCGGAAATACGGCACCAGGAAGATGCACAGCAGCACCATCGCGAACGGCAGCCCAAAGTAGCTCTGCACGAACTCCATGCCGCCGTCGTGCCCTTGCCCGGTCGTGCCGATGACGGTGATCGCGCTGGCCTGCGTCGCCATGATCGACAGCCCCGCGGCCCACCACGGGATCTTGCGGCCGCCGGCGTAGTAGCCCTCAAGGTCGCCGGATTTACTGCGGTGACGGATCCCGTCCCAGACGACGTAGGCCAAAAAGGCGAAGAAGACGGCCCAATCGATCCACCCCACTGATCAGGCTCCCATGCGCACGTTGAAGCGCGACGAGAACCAGTAGAGCAGCGCCATGACGAGCACTGCGAGCACGCAGCAAGCGAGGTAGATCAGCGACCATTGGCCGCGCGGCGCGCGGACCTCGGGCGGAGGCGGGGGCATGGTCGCCTACAGAACCGCCAAATCGTCGCCGGGTCCAGCGTGATCGGCGCTGTTGCCGGGTCGGATCCGTGCACTATGCTCGCCTCGCGCGATGCACGATTCGATCTACGAGGACCTCAACCAGCAGCAGGCGGCGGCCGTGGAGCACGGACAGGGGCCGTTGATGGTCCTCGCGGGCGCGGGCTCGGGTAAGACGCGCGTCGTCACGCGCCGCATCGCGCGGCTGATGATGGACGGCGTCCGCGCCCACCAGATCCTGGCGCTGACCTTCACCAACAAGGCCGCGGGCGAGATGGCGCGGCGCGTCGAGCAGCTGGGGGGCGACTACGTCCGGGTCGCCACGTTCCACTCGGCCTGCGCGCGGTTCCTGCGCAGTGAGGCGCACTTGATCGGCTTCGCGCCGGACTACTCGATCTACGACACGCAAGATCGCGACACGTTGATCAAAGAGCTGATGGCCGAGCAGCACATCTCGCCAAAGGAAGCCAAGCCGTCCCTTATCGGGAACTGGATCAGCAAGCTGAAGAACGCGGCGATGACGCCGGACGACGGGCTGCTGGGTAGCAGCGACGTGATGCGGCTCGTAGAGCGGCTATGGACGCCCTACCACGAGCGGATGAAGAAGGCGTCGGCGATGGACTTCGATGACCTGCTCTTGAACTTCCTGCAGATCCTCCGCGAGCACCCGGCCGCAGCCGAGCGCTACCAGGAGCGGTTCCCGTGGGTGCTGGTCGACGAGTTCCAGGACACCAACCGCGTCCAATACGACCTGCTGAAGCTGCTCTGTCCGCCGGCGTCGGCGGGCGGCTCGGGCAACATGTGTGTCGTCGGCGACCCCGACCAGTCGATCTACGGATTCCGCGGCGCCGAGGTGCGCAACATCCTCGACTTCGAGAGCGACTACGAGCCGTGCACGGTGGTGCGGCTGGAGCAGAATTATCGCAGCACTGCGAACATCCTGCGCGCTGCGGAGACGGTCATCGCCAACAACACGATGCGCAAAGACAAGCGGCTGCGCACCGACGCTGAGGATGGCGCTTCGATCCTTCGGCTCAAGGCGACGGGCTCGACCGAGGAGGCGTCGACCCTGGCCGACCGCATGCAGGCGCTGGTTGACGAGGGAACCTCGCTTGAAGAGGTCGCGGTGTTCTACCGAGCGCACTGGCTGTCGCGCGGTCTAGAGCAGGCGCTCAAGGACAAGGGCATCCCTTACGAGATCGTCGGCGGCCAGACGTTCTTCGAGCGGCGAGAGATCAAGGACCTGCTCGCCTATCTGCGCGTCCTGATCAACCCGCTGGACGACGTCAGCATGGCGCGGATCGTAAACGTTCCTCCGCGCGGCCTGGGCAAGGTGTCCCTCGAGCGGCTGCGCGGGCGAGCGTTGGAGGCGGGGATGTCCTTGCGCGAAGCCGTGGGCGAAGCCAGCCTGCACGACGTGCTCAGCAAGAAGGCGCGCGCCGGGCTCGCGGAGCTCGCCGAGACGCTGGACAAGGCCCAAGCAGCCGCCGAGCAGGGCGCGCAGGCGGCGCTGCGAGCGATCCTCGAGGGCACCGGATATATCCAGCACGCCACCTCCTACGGCGACGCTGAGGACAGCACCCGGGAGGACAACATCGCCGAGCTCGTCAGCGACACGGTGCAGTACGACGACGCTGGAGACGAGCCGCCAGACGGTGACGACCCGGCGCCGGCGGGCTTGCCAGGCTACCTGCAGCACGTCGCGCTGTTGACCTCCGCGGACCGGGGCGACGACGGTCCAGCGGTGCGGATGATGACGGTCCACGCAGCCAAGGGCCTCGAGTTCGACCACGTCTTCGTCTGCGGTCTCGAGGAGGGGACGTTCCCGAGCATGAGGACGGCAGATGACCCCGACGGACTCGAAGAAGAGCGCCGCTTGATGTATGTCGCGCTGACGCGCGCGCGCAAGACGTTGATGCTCAGCTCGGCGCGCGACCGGATGGTCAACGGCAGCATGGAGACCATGCGCCCGTCCCGGTTCCTCCGCGAGATCCCCGAAGATCTCTTGGAGAACTACGCGCCGTCATGGCGACGTTACGACCTGGACGATGACGGCTCCCACTCGACCGGCTGGAGCGTGACGCCGGATCCCGAGGCGCTCGCAGGGCTACAGAAAGGCGTGCGCGTTCGACACGACCTGTATGGTTCGGGGGTCGTCCGGCGGCTCGCGGGGCGCGGCATGAACGCGCGGGCCGTGGTCCGCTTCGACGACGGGGTCGAGCGAGAGTTCGTGCTCGAATACGCCGGGCTGCAACTCCTCGAGGACATGGAGTTTTAGTGGCCCTGCGAGACGACGTCCTCGCCTCGTTCGCGAGCCTCTTGGAGCGCTGCGCGTCTGAGGCGCCGGAGCTGCTGGAGGAGCTCCGTGCGCAGCTCGACGCGGCGATCGCCGCGCGCAGCGCGTCCGACGGCGTCGCCGCCGACGAAATCGGTTGGCACGGGCTCGTCGGCGACAGCGCGCCGATGCTCGAGCTGCGGCAATATATCGAGAAGTTCGCCAAGGCGGCGGCGCCCGTGTTGATCACCGGCGAGAGCGGCACTGGCAAGGAGCGCGTCGCGCGCGCCGTGCACCGCGTGAGCGCGAGGGGGCGGCGCGCGTTCGTCGCCGAAAACTGCGCTGCTATCCCCGAGACCTTGCTGGAGTCGGTGCTGTTCGGTCACAAGAAGGGCGCGTTCACCGGCGCCGTCAAGGATCACCCGGGCCACTTCGTCGCCGCGCATAAGGGCACGTTGTTCTTGGATGAGATCGGCGAGATGTCGATGCCGATGCAAGCCAAGATGCTCCGCGTTCTCCAAGAGGGCGAGGTTCGCGCCGTCGGCGACAACCGGGTGAGGCGCGTCGACGTGCGCGTCATCGCCGCTACTAACCAGGACCTAGAGGCGGCGGTTGGGTCGGGGCGTTTTCGCGAGGACCTATATTTCCGGGTCAACGTGCTCCGGCTCGCCCTACCGCCCTTGCGCGAGCGCGGCGACGACGTCCTTGAGCTCGCGCGGCTGTTCTTGGCGCGGGCTTGCAATCGCACGACTCGGTCGTTGACGCTGTCCGCCGGCGCTGAGCGAGCGCTGCAGGCGCGGCGTTGGCCGGGCAACGTCCGGCAGTTAGAGAACGAGATGCAGCGCCTGTCGGCCTTGGTCGACGGCCCAGAGGTCGCCGCCGAGGATCTGTCGATCGTCGACGGCTAGCTGCGCGCGGCCGCTCGGCGCCCGTCAGCTCTCTAGCGCCTTCTGCAGGATCACGATGGCCTCGCGGATCGCGGCGCGCATGCGGTCGGCTTCCGCGCTGGCTGCCGATTGGATCTGCCTGACGGCGGACAAGACTTGGTCCTCGATAACGTCGTCGGCGTGCGTGCGCGGCGCGGGCTGGGTGGGTGCGTTGGCGGGATTTAGCTTGTTCGGCCGTCGCGGTTTGGTCTGAGCCATACCGAGCAGCACCTTGGCCGAGTGCAGCGCGCGGCCGGCCATGGGGATCCCGAGCGCTGCGGCCTCGTCGCGGAAGTCGGCTAAGCCGGCCGAGGGCTCGGCCTGCAGCTTCGACACACAGAAGAGCACGCTCTCTTTCTGGCCAGGAAACTGCGCCGAGAGTCGGGCGCGGTGGTTGTCCCAGTCGGTGCGTTCAGGAGCGGGTTGTTGGGCGGGTTCGGACAAAGGGATTTCTCGTCTTGGGTCTAGGAGAGCACTGGCGGCGGAGCAGCGTGGGCGGCGCTGTCGCGCGCGTCAAGACGCGGGTCGCTTAGGCATCGGCAAAATCGGAGACTTTCCCGGCTCGGGTTGCTCAGCGTGCGGCGTCTTGTAGACTGTTGGTGGCGTCGTGACGCGGCGGTCTTCGCCGCCCAGGTGAACTCCCCAAGAGGAACATCATCATGCTTCGTTCGATCTTGACCGGCCTGTTGTGTGCTGCCGCGGCCATGGTGTTGGCCCGGCCAGCCGCCCCGCAGTGATGAAGCGGCGGCGGCGGGTCCAGTTGGGCCCCACGAGCAAACACTGCCCCTCCTCGCGGTGCTGCCCCTGGCGGGGGCGCGCGCGGCGGCGGGATCCCCATGGACTTCCGACGCGGCAAGACGGCCAAGGAGCTCCTCAAGATTGAGTGGACCTACCCCGTCTACAAGCCGACCACTCCGCGGCGCAAGCCCGGAGATCGCACGGTCGCCAAGGAGCTTGACCGCGCGCTCCCCGTAGAGAAGGCCTATGAGCTGGTCGCCGACGGGGACAAGCGGCCGCTACTGATCCTGCGCGAGTGTGAACTTTGCAAGGGGACTGACCACGCGGTGCTTAGTCGGACGCTGGACAACGAGCAGACCGTGCTGCTCACCCATTGGTTCCGTTGCGTCAAGCTGCCGCCGAACGTGCTCACAGAAAAGCACCCCTTCTACAACTTGTTCAAGAAGGGCGAGGGCGAGAAGAAGGTGCCACACCTGTTCTTCGCCGACCCCAGCGGCGAACACAAGCTGGCGCTGCCCGGCGATCAGTCGCAGTCGGACTTGTGGAAGGTGATGTTCAAGTATCTCGGCCGCTGCTACGACGAGAACGCCAAGACGTCGATCAAGAAGCTGCGCAAGCTCCTGAGTCAGTATGACAAGCTGGACGCTCAGGAAGACCTGGTGCGGGCTCGCATCGACAAGGAGATCGAGAAGAACGGACCCAAGTCGCGCAAGCTGAAGAAGTTTGACAAGGACCTGGCGAAGCTCGCTAAGGAGCGAGAGAAGCTCCGTCAGGACGAGCGGGATCTACGTGACCTCGCGCTGAAGGCTCCGAAAGAGGAGGCGGCCGGGGCTAGCTCGAAGTAGCTGGCCGGCCCCGACACCTTCCTGCCTCCGGTCCTGCCCGCGCACGGAGCCCGGCCTGCGCGCTTAGCTGCGCACGCCGGCCGCATCGATCGGGTCCATCGACGAAGTTGGCGGACTCGCTACGACGCGCGTGCGGCCCTTGCTGCAGGCCGCGTGGCCAGCGACGATGCCCGGGCGCTGTCGTCCTCGACATCTGTTTTCACCATGCCGTTGCTTAAGGGTCCCGCCTGGCTCACTGCCATGACGCTGTCGCTGTGCGCGGCAGCTTTCGCCGCGCCGGTCGTCGCGCAGAAGCGCGCGGACGACGAGGTCAAGAAGCTGAGCGAGAAGGGGGATCCCTACACCAAGGGAGACGCGAAGGCCATGAAGGCGCTCGGCGTCGAGCGCTATGGGCCATTTCCGTGGGCGGATCACTTCTCGACCGACGACGTCGACAAGGTCCTAGGGCCCGGCCGTGTGCTCTGGATGGAGACCGCGCACTTCCGCATCGGCCTCAATATGACGACCGCGCGGCTGCCCGAGGACAGCAAGCAAAAGAAGGCGGTCTATGCCGAGTGCAAGGCGCTCAACAAAAAGTGGCGCCGGTTCCCGTCCAAGCCGAAGAAGCTGGGGCCTTGGACGCAGCTGCACCTCTACGCGGCGAGGTGTGAGCAGGCCTACAAGCAGTTCGAGCAGCTCGTTGGCGTGACGCCGCAGACGTTCAGCCCGACCTCGAAGGTCGACGGCAAGGGGCCGTTTCTCGGCGCGCCGGACAAGCACCTGCTGTTGATGTTCCAGAAGAAGTCCGACATGGCGCGCTACATGCAGCGCTTCTGCGACGTCCGCGTCGAGGACTCTTATCGCGTCGTCCACAAAGAGACCTTTCAGCCGTTGCTATGCATCTCTGCGGAGGGCATGGACGGGTTCGACGCCGCGGGGATCCACAGCCACTTCGTGTTCGCCATCTGGCAGAACCTGATGAACATCTACCGCGGCTTCAACTACCCGTTGCCGCTCTGGCTCTCGACGGGCCTTGGCCACTACTACTCGCGCCAAGTGATGTCCGAGTTCATCAGCGCGCGGATCCGGGACAGCGAGTCTGTCGCGAAGGACTCCCAGAACAAGTGGTATGAGAAGGTGCTTAAGCGTTCGCGGCACGAGGGCGCGACCATCGCCTTCGACGAGCTCGCCGCGATGTCGGACTGGGAGGCGTTCGGGTTCCACGCGCACACGCAGTCATGGTCCCGCGTCGAGTTCCTGATGGAGCTCGACAGGGAGCAGGTCGGGCTTGTGTTGGACAAGTTGAAGCGGATGTCTCCGAGCGGCGACTGGGACGGGGACGGCGCGCGGCAGCGAAAGATGGTCTCGAAGCTCCTCTACGAGGCCTTCGAGCTCGACGGCGCAGCGTTTGACGCGGCGTGGCGAAAGTGGGTCCTCAAGCATTACCCCAAGCGAAAGTAGGTCGACGTGCAGCTGATGGTCTTGGTTTCTGTGGCCGGTGCGGGCGCCCTGGGCGCGGTCTCGCGCTACGCGCTCTCGTCCTGTTTGCGGGAGCTGTTCGGCGCGGGGCCTGCGCCCATCGCGTTCGTCAACGTCGTCGGCTGTTTCGGCTTCGGGCTCTGCGCAGGCTTGCTCGAAGACAGGGTCTCGCAGGCGGTCTACGTCGGCGTATTGGCAGGGTTCTTCGGCGCCTTCACGACCTTCTCTGCGTTTGCCTTTGACGGGGTCCAGCTGCTCGAAGACCGCCGCTTCCTGGCGTTCTTCGGCAACCTATCGCTGCAGAACGCGCTCGGCGCAGGCGGGCTCTGGATGGGCTTGGCGCTGGCTTCGCGCGGTTGAGGTCGCGAGTCGCCGCGCGTCGTCATCGTCGGGCGAGGAGGTGCCGCGTTGGGCGGCTACTTTAAGCGGCGTCCGCAGCGCGAGATGGTGGAGAGTAGGGGAGTCGAACCCCTGACCTCCACAATGCCATTGTGGCGCTCTACCAACTGAGCTAACTCCCCATCGGCGCTGTCGCGCTCGCGGTCCACAGACCCAAGCCTGCGGCGCGTGAGCGCGCGGCGCAGAAGCTACCGACGGCCGACGAAGGTTCAAGCACCAATCCTCAGGACGCGCCCGTGTCCCGACGCGTCCTGCGGCAAAACGTCGCTTTCCGTCGGCGCCCATCTGCGGTAACGTCCGCCGCGTCGAGGGCCGGACCGGTCACGGATTCTCGGATGTCACACTGGATTGGTCTCCAGTGCTGCGAATCCCGGGCCTCGAACAACGGGGCGTCGCGCGAAAGCTCGCGACGTCGAGGCACAACATGGTCAACAAGGGATCTTTCTTACAACGTCTCAAAGGTCGCTGGGGCAACGGCTCGGGTGTGCGGTTCGACGAAGCGACGAGCATCGCGGGCTCTGAGCGGTCCGGCGCTGGCGCTTCGGCGATCGACGCGAGGCCGGGTGAGCCCGTCCAAGGCGAACGGGTCACGGACGCGGGTTCGGCGACGCCGGCGGGCGGGAGCAAGGGCGCAGTCTCCTCGGCGTTTCAGCCGGCCGAGACCCGGTCCAGCCGCAAGATGTCGGACCGAGAAGAAGCGATGATGGTTGTCGGTCAGCACTTCCAGGAGCTGTCCCAGCTGCTGCGCGGCGCGCAGGCGGCCAGCGACGACAAGCTGCAAAAGATCGTCGAAGCGACCTCTTCGATCCCCGCGCTCGGGCAGCAGCAGCTTGAGGCGCTCAGCGCGCTATCGACGCAGATGAGCCACCAGAACGATATGGGCGTGCAGTTGTCGGCGACGATAACCCGGCTCCCCGCGCTCCTTGAGAACGTGGAGCGCGCGCTCGATCGCGCCGCCAAGACTGACGAGCGCACGGCTGCCACCGTCATCGAGTTCCAGTCGACGATGGACCGGATCCACTCTTCGATGGACCGGATGGTCTCAAACAGCAACCAGCAGGCCGAGGTGGCGAAGCAGCTCGCTGAGCGCAGCCAGCAGAACTTCGAATCCATCGCCGCGAACGTCACCAGCGCGCAACAAAGCGCGGTAGACGAGCTGAAGCGCACCAACGAAGCGAGCCTCCGCCAGCTGCGTCGCACGCACGAAGATCAGTCCAACCGCCTGCAGCGAGTGGTTCAGGAGAGCACATCTTGGAACCGCGCAGTGCTGGTCGGCATCGGCCTCGTCGTGCTCGGCGTTGGCGCTGGCATCGTGCTCCAGTTGATGGGCTGAGCATGCTCTCGATCGGCGCCTCCTCGATGCCCGCTGCCTGCAAGGTGGACCGGTGACGCGCGAGCGGCGTATTTGGCTCGTTCGCCACGGCGAGACCGAGGGGCAGTCTTCGATCCGCTATCACGGCAGCAACGACGTCGCGCTCTCTGACCTTGGTCGGGAGCAGATCTGCGGGTTGGTCCCGTTCCTCGAGGGCGTGTCGTTCTGCGACGTCGTACACTCCCCTCAGCTCCGCGCCAAAGAGTCGGCGACGCTGCTCCGCGACGGGCTCTCGCTCGCCCCCGACCTGCTGCGCGTCGACGAGCGCATGCGGGAGATCTGCTTCGGCGACGCCGAAGGCATGACGAGAGAGGAGATCGACGCCGCCTTCCCCGACTTCTGGGCGGCGTATGAGGCGGGTCGCACAGACGCGTTCCCAGGCGGCGAGCCCCGCGCGTCGTTCACGGCGCGCGTCGCCGCCGCGGCCCGCGAGCTGGCGGCGGCGCCTTGGTCGGGTGACGTGCTGTTGGTGGCGCACCGCGGCGTCGTCAAATACACGATCCGCGCGCTGCTGGAGCCCGCGCGCGCGCCGCAGGACGCGTTCGAGGTCGAGCTCGGCTCGCTCTCGGTGCTGCGGCAGACTTCGGGCGCGTGGGCGCTTGAGGCGCTCGGGATGCGACCAGAGGCCTAGTCGAGCGCTCGTCCGGGCCCAAGGATGTCAGCGGAGCATTCCATCCTGCCGTCAGATACGTGATCCTGCTCGGCCGATCATGATCCACCCGACCCCACGACTGCGCTTCGCGCCCTCGCCGACCGGCCCTCTCCACCTCGGCGGCGCGCGCACAGCGATGTACAATTGGGCGCTGGCGCGCAGCCTCGGCGGCGCCTTTGTCCTGCGCATCGAAGACACCGACAGGGCGCGGAGCACCGACGAGTCTTTGCAGATCATCCTCGCGGGGCTCGCCTGGCTCGGGATCGACTGGGACGAGGGGCCCGAGTTCACGGCTGGCGGCCGCTCATTCGGGGGCGGTGACTTTGGCCCGTATTTCCAGATGCAGCGGCTCGATCGCTACGCCGCCCTCGTCGAGCAACTGCTGGCTAGCGGCCACGCCTATAAGTGCTACTGCACCCCTGAGGAGCTGGCGGAGCTGCGCGCTGAGCAGAAGGCCGCGAAGAGCTCGTTCATCGGGTATGACGGCCGTCACCGCGACCTCACTGCGGAGCAGCGCGCCGAAAAGGAGGCCCAGGGTATCCAGCCTAACATCCGCTTCCGGATGCCCGACGACGAGGTGGTCCGGGTGCACGATCTGATCCGCGGCGACGTCGAGGTCAACACCAAGCAACTCGACGACTGGGTCATGGTGCGCCCCGGCGGCGTGCCGCTCTACAACTTCGCGTGTGTCGTGGACGACATCGACATGAAGATCACGCACGTCGTCCGCGGCGAAGAGCACTTCCTCAACGGCGTCAAGCAGCGCCTGTTGTTCGAGGCGCTAGGACATGAGTGTCCGCAGTACGCGCACATTCCGCTGATCTTGAACCCCAAGGGCGGCAAGCTCAGCAAGCGCGACCCTGGCGTCAAGAGCACGTTGGAATACCGTGACCTCGGCTACCCCGCAGCGGCCGTGTTCAACTACATCGCGCTGCTGGGGTGGGGGTTCTCGGCCGACCGCGACGTCTTTACCCGCGACGAGATGGTCGCGGCGTTCCAGATCGGCAGCGTCGGCAAGGCCGGCGCCAAGTTCGACGTCGACAAGCTGCATTGGATGTGCGGCGAATACATCCGGACGTGGAGCCTCGACGACTTCTTGACGGCCAGCCGAGGTCACGTCGAGCCGCTGCTGGCCGACGGCGCATGGGACGCGAACGCCGGCTTCTTGCGCAACGCGCTGGCGCTCTTCCAGGAGCGGGTTCAGCTGCTCTCAGAGCTGCCGGACAAGCTGCGCTGGCTGTTCGAGGACCCGGCCCTCGACGCCGCGGCGCAGAAGAACCTCGGCAAGCACGCGGACGCGCCGCAGTGGCTGGCCGCTTATGCCGATCTGCTGGAGGGCATGGACCTGCCGCCGAGCTTCGGCGGAGACCGCGCGGCCTTCGACACGGCGGTGCGCCTGCCGAGCCCCGAAGACGATGCTCCGGCTGCAGCTGGGGCGCTCACGCCGAACCAGCTCGGCGACGCGACGCGCGCGCTGATCGCTGAACTAGGGATCAAGTTTGGCCAGTTCGTTCATCCGGTCCGCGCGGCGCTCACCGGCACGAACAAGGGCCCAGGCTTCTTTGACTGCGTGTGGCTGCTTGGCAAGGACGCAGCCGTGCGACGGCTGCGGGCGCACGGGCGCGCGTGAAGGCTTCTACTTGCCTTCGGCGCGGCGCTTCATGTCGCGGTTGAAGGCGGCGCCGTCTGAAGCGTCGACGTCGTTTCGTCCGTGGTAGGACTTGAGCTTGGCGAGGCGGAAGCGCTGCGCGAGCGCGTTCGTCGGCGCCTGCTCCTCTTGGATCCAGTTCCAGTCCCAGCGCGTGATCGGTAGCACGGCGTAGAACGTCAGGCCTAGGAACAAAGCGGCGATCGCGGCGCGCCACGCCTGCAGCGTCGCGGACGCTTGGCGGGGCGGGACGAGGTAGACGAAGGCGGCGAGGAACCCGCCGACGAGCCCGCCGACGTGCGCGGTGTTGCTGACGAAGGGGATCAAGGCGCCCAGCACCAGGTAGGCTAGGATCGTCAGCAGCAGCCGCCGTGGGCCCTCGTAGGCGAGGAACGAGAACGCGTGGCGGCCTTGCCGCATCTGCATGGCGACGATCGCCCCGAGGATCCCGAAGATGGCGCCCGAGCCGCCGACGACCGGCTGGAACGGGTCGTTGACCAGCGCGACGGCGAGGCCGCTACCGAGCTGAGCGAGCAGGTAGACGGTCAAAAAGCGCGCGCTGCCGAGCGAGCGCTCCACCGCTGGGCCCAGCTGGATCAGCGCCCATGAGTTCATCGCGAGGTGCAGCAGGCCGCCGTGAAGGAATGAGCTCGTGAACAGCCGCCACCACTCGCCGTTGCCGACGTCGATCGCGCGCATCGAACCGTAGGCCGCGAGCTTCTCTGGGTCTGGCTCCGGCAGGCCGGTGAGGAACGCCATCGTCACGTAGGCGATCAGCACGACCAGCGTGACCGGGACTTCGTCGGCCTTGTCGATCAGGTCTCTCACGACGCGCTCCCGTAGCGCCAGCACTTGACCCGCGCGAGGGCCCGGAACCAGTTCTCTTCGGCAGGCAGCTTCTGGCCCGGGTCGGTCGCTGCCTCGCGGAAGGCGCGGCCTGCGTCCTCGGTGCGGCCTGCGCTCGCGAGCGCCTCGCCGCGCCAGTAGTTGCTGCGGTGTCCGCCGCCGTGTTCCGCGCTGTGACGCTCGAACAAGGCGACCGCCTCTCCGTGTCGGCCGAGCAGTGAGAGCGTCCGCGCCTGCATCAGCTGCGCTTCGCCGAAGGCGTGGCCTGGGTCGAGCTGTTCTGCCGCGGCGAACGCGAGCAGCGCCTGCGGGAGCGCGCCGACGCGCGCTAGGTAGTGACCGAGCAGGTGGTGCGCCTGGGGCATTCTGGGGTCGAGCTCGACGGCGCGCGCAGCGTGGGGGCCGACCGTGCCTAGGTCGGTCCGGAGCCAGGAGAGGCGCGCGACCTCGAAGTGCTTCTGCGCCGTCTCGAAGTGCTCGAGGTCGGCCAAGGCCTGCGTCAGCGGGCGGCTGTCTACGGTCCACGAACGTCGGACCCGGTCGGAGAAGCGCCTGAGCCACGCTGGAAAGGGTGGGTAGAGGATCAGCCCCGCGCAGCACAGCCCGCCGCCCGCGACCAGCGCCCGGATCGTCCACGTCGTCAAGGTGTTGGCGACCTCGACCGCCAGCACGGGGTCGTGGCGTTGCAGCAAGTACAGCAGCACGGGTAGGGACGCGCAGCACCAAACGGCGACGACGGGGATCCGTCCGGCCCAGGAGACGGGGCCGCGCGCGGGGGGTGCAGCGGGCTCGGTCTCAGTCATCGTCTCGCACGAAGGTGCCACGGAGCTTGTCCTTGACTACGCCGGGGAACTGGAGCGCCTTGCCGTGCATCACGCAGTAAACGCCGGGTTCGAGCAGCTGGACCGCGATCAGGGCTTCGGTGAGGTTCTGCACCGCGTCCGTGTCGCGCATGATGTATGGGCGCATCGCCCCTGTGAGGACGATCGGGACGCGCGGCACCGGCGCGCTCTGGACGACGTGCTCCCCGGTCACCTGCAGGCGGTCGGTGCCGTGCAGGACGACGACGCCGTCGTGCGCTTCGGTCATGGAGATGGCCGTCTGGGAGATCAGGGCGTAGTCGCGCTCGTCCATCTCCAGGCTGTCTTTGTTGAGCAACGGCACCCGCACGACGTCGACGCCGCCCAGGCGGAGCCCGGCCAGCATGACGTCGAGCACGCTCTCCTGGTTGTCCAGGACGCCGTGCAGCTCACAGTAGGTCTTCTCGATCGTGCCGCCCGTCGAGATCAGCGCGATCCGCTTCTTTGTCACGCCCGCAGCATCGCCCAAATGCGCGCGATGTGAAAGGCCAACGCCGGGCCGTTCTGGCGACACTTGGTCCCGGCTGCTACAAAGCGGTCGTGCAACACCGCTACCTCGGAGGTTCTGGCGTCAAGGTCAGCGCCATCG
>NYVR01000172.1 GCA_002684655.1 Planctomycetota bacterium
CCAACAGCGCGCCGCGGCGGAGGTCGGGATAGATATGGAGGTCGTGAACCTGCCGGTCGAGACCGACGAGCAGCGCCTCCTGGCAGAGATCTCCGCGCTGAACGCACGCGACGACGTCTCAGGGATGCTGGTGCAGCGCCCCCTACCTAGCGGCATTGACCCGCGGGCCGTGCAGACGGCGATCGACCCGCACAAAGACGTCGAAGGCATGCACCCGACAAACATGGGCTCGATCCTCTACAAGGAGCCCTTGCTGCCGCCGTGCACGGCCGCGGCCGCGCAGCAGTTGATCGTCGAGACCGGCATGGACCTTCGCGGCGCCGAGACTGTGGTCGTCGGACACAGCGAGATCGTCGGCAAGCCGATCGCCGTGCTGCTGCTGCACCACCTCTCCACCGTGACGGTGTGCCACATCGGCACCAAGAACCTGCTTGAGCACACCCGCCGAGCAGACATCGTCGTCGTCGCCGTCGGCAAGGCAGGGCTGGTCCACGGCGACATGCTCAAGCCCGGCGCCTGCGTCATCGACGTCGGCATCAACCAGGGCCCCGACGGCAAGATCGTCGGCGACGTCGACTTCGACTCCGCCAACGAAGTCGCCGGCCACCTGACGCCCGTTCCAGGCGGCGTCGGACCGGTCACGGTCGCGATGCTGCTCCGCAACACGCTGCGCGCCGCCGGCGCTGAGGTCTGACGTGAGGCGCGCGACGACCGTCGCCGCGCTCGCGACCGCGTTGATCGTGGCTGGCTGCAAGGTCGGCGCCTCCGCTGCCAGCGCGACAACGACCCCGAACGTCGTGGTCTTCTTCGTAGACGACCTCGGCTGGCAGGACGTCGGCGAGCCATTCGGCGCGGCGCGCACGGGCTGGAACGACCGCTATCAGACGCCGAACCTCGAACGGCTGTGTCGCGAAGGCACCAAGCTGACTGACGCGTACGCGCACCCGGTGTGCACACCCTCACGCGTGAGCTTGATGACCGGCGCGGCGGTCGCGCGCCACCGCGTCAGCCACTGGACGTTGCGCGCCGACCGCTGGACCGACCCCGAGCGCGCCGACCTTCAACGCCCGCGCTGGAACCGTTGCGGGCTGAGCAGCGACCCCGCGACGCCGGAGGCCTACTGCTCGGAGACACTCGCGCAGCGGTTCGACGCGGCTGGCTACCAGACCATCATGGTCGGTAAAGCGCACTTCGGCGCGATCGGCACGCCGGGCGCAGACCCAATCAACCTCGGCTTTGACGTCAACGTCGCAGGACACGCAGCCGGCGCGCCGTCCAGCTACCTCGCCAGCAAGAGCTTCCTTCGAGGAGGCCGCGACACGACGTGGCAGGTGCCGGGGCTTGAGCGCTACCACGGCACCAGCTGGTTCTTGACGGAGGCGCTGACCGATGAGGCGATCGCAGCTGCAGCCGACGCGGCGCGCGCTCGACAGCCGTTTCTCCTCTACCTCGCGCACTACGCCGTCCACACGCCCCTGAACCCAGACCAGCGCTTCGTCGACAGCTACCGTCGCGCCGGGCTGCCCGAGCCCGAGGCCCGCTACGCAGCGCTAGTCGAGGGCATGGACCGCTCGCTCGGCCGCGTGCTCAACTGGCTCGACCAAGCGGGTCTGGCAGAGGACACCGTCGTGCTGTTCGCGAGCGACAACGGCGGTCTCAGCGCGCACACCCGCAGCGGCGAGCGACACACCCACAACGCACCGCTGCGAAGCGGCAAAGGGTCCGCATACGAGGGTGGCGTACGCGTCCCGATGGCCGTGCGCTGGCCGGGGCGCGTCGCGCCAGACGCGACCGAGCCGCTCCCCGTCCAGGTCGAGGACGTGATGCCGACCTTGTGCGAGCTGTGCGGCCTAGACCCCGCCTGCCCCGACGGGGACAGCTTCGCGCGCGCGCTCCTCGGCGAAGCGCAACCTACGCACCCGCTCTTCTTCCACAGCCCTCACTACTGGGGCGCCACCGGGCCCGGAATCGAGCCGTTCAGCGCGGTCAGAGCGGGGCCGCTCAAGCTGATTTGGTTCTACGACCGAGGTGCGGCCGAGCTCTACGACCTCGGCGTCGATATCGGCGAGACGAACGACCTCGCCAAGCGACGCCCCGCTGACGTCGCGCGGCTGCGTCGCTTGCTCCGGGAGCACCTGCTGGCCTGCGAGGCTCAGCTGCCGACGCGAGACACAGGCGAGCCGGTGCGGCTGCCCTAACGCAGCGCCACGCTTGCAGCGTCAGAGCGTCGAGACCGCCGGCGATGCGGTCGCCACGCGCTTAGCGCGAGCGGGGTTAGGACGCAGGGCCACGTCGACGCTGCCGATCACGACAAAGGCGGCCTGGACAACGTAGCTCGTCCAGACGGCGTCGCGGAGCCCCGACGAGAAGCCGTAGCTGTGCAAGCCGATCCCCAGCAGGTTGACGTGGAACCAGGAAAAGACCACGACCGCGCCGGTCACCGCGGACCAAGCCACGAAGCCGAAGTCCCGGACCATCCCGCTGAAGCGCGCATGCAGCAGCGCCACCTGCGCGAGGCAGATCATCAGCGCGCCGTTCTCCTTCGGATCCCACCCCCAGAAGCGGCCCCATGAATCGTTCGCCCAGACTCCGCCGAGGATCGTCCCGACGACGGAGAACGCGAGGCCGAAGCACGTGACGCCGTAGACCATTCGCACCAACGACTTCGCCGCCGAATCCGCGGGGTGCGCGATGCGCAGAACACGCATGAGGATCCAAACGTTGGCCAGCAGCGCGGCGACGAGGCCAGCGGCGTAGCCGATGTTGATCGTGGTGACGTGGGTCGCGAGCCAGAAGTTGCTGTCCAGCACAGCGACGAGCGGGTCCATCGTGTCGGAGCCGTCGGCGACCTCGAACATCCGGGCGAACATCACCAACAGCGCCCCCATGAAGGGCGCCGCGGCGAGCGCGATCCGCCGCGGCAGCATGATCTCCGCGACGACGGCGAGCAACACGCCGACCGCCGCGATGAACAAGAACGTGTCGTAGAGGTTCTTGATCGGCGGCCGCTCGGTGATCAGGCAGCGGAGCAGGACGTCGTAGCTGAGCATCCCTAGCGCCAAGACGGTGACGCCGAGGCTCGCGGCCCACAGCACCCTGCTGCGAGGAGCCAGCCAGCACGCCGCCGCCAGCACGAACGCGAACAGGAACCAGTGGATCGACTGGTAGTGCCAGGCGGCCCGATAGTAGTAGGTCTCCAGCTCGACCTTCTCATGGTCATAGTTCGTGTTCTGCGACGCCGCTGCCACCGACGCGTCTCGATAGGCGAACAGCGCCGACTCCTTGGCGCTGAGGTCGTCCTCAGAGACCGCGCGCTGCAGGCTCACCAAGACATCGGCCAAGGGACCGCGCGCCCCCTTGATCACCAGCTCAAGGCCCGCGCCGAGCGTCATCCACTGGTCCTCGCCCAGGGTGGTCGGCGAGAGCAGGCCCGCGCCGTCGTCGTCATTGGTGATCGCCTTGCCGACGAACTCCACGAGTTCGAGCAGATCTGGCGAGGCGCCGCGCATCTGACGGTCCTGTGCTTTGAGCAGCCGCCTGAAGCCGTCGGCGTTGGCGACGATGCCGCCGACGTCGACCTGCTCGGTGCCAAACACCTTCTGCAGCTCAGGGTCCTGCACCGGGATGCTGAAGTGCAGCGCGCCGAGCTGTCGCTGCATCCGGTCGTATTTCCTGAAGTCCGTCCAGAGCGACAAGATGTGCTCCTGGACCGCGTTCCGCTCCCGCTGTTCGATCCGGGAGTATTGGATCGCGAGCTCCTGCAGCTGGTCTACGACCTCAAAGACCTGCGCGTAGCTGAGATACTCGAAGTCTTGACGCTGGCCGTTATTCGCGAACCCAAGCGCGTCCATCACGCCGACGTTTTCGATGCGGAACAGCGGGTAGCGCGCCGCCTGACGCGGATAGCACCAAACGTCCAACAGCCACTCGGTCGGCTCCAGCTTGACCTTCTGCTGCACGCCGTCAGGGCCGGGGATCGAATACTTGAGATCGCGCCGCCCGTGGACGTCGTAGAGCGTGAAGGCCGCCAGCACGGACAACGGCTTGATCCGGCCGTCCGCCTGCACCGGCGTCGAAGCGATGCGATCGACCAGCTCAGCGCTCCACGGCGCGGTCCGGTAGGCCTCGCCGTCGAGTCGCGGCGACGGGCGGCTGCACCCCGTGAGGGTGACCGCGACGGCCAGCAGACCAAACCAGAGCGATCGCATCGCGGCGGGAATCATCAGTCGTTCATCCTTGTGCGAGGCTTTGGTGGACAGAAGAGCCGAGAAAGCGCCGCAGCTTCAGCGTGAAGTGGATCATCAGGCCTGCGGCGATGACCCAGCAAGCATACTCGGGCCACTTATCCGATGGGTTCTCCGCGACTTCGAAGACCGAGAACCAGGGCGGGCCACCGCTGGGCTGACCTTGGTTCTGCGGCCCCCAGCTCGTCTGATACATCACGAACCCGTCTTTGCGCAGCGGCGTGTTCATGTAGATCTGGACTTCGCGGTCCCCCTCTTCGGGGATCTCGACAAAGCTCCGGTAGTCTGCGGCGGTGAGCGTCCCGGGGTGATCACGCTTCTCGAAGCGCTGGAGCCGGACGTGGAACGGCAGATCGTAGAGCACGCGCCGCAGGTCCAGCGCCCAGCGCTCACCGCCCGCCTGGAAGGTGAACGGATACCGGTGCTGTCGGTAGGGCCGCCGATCCTCACCGTAGACGATGCCGTCGAAGCGCTCGCCGGCGGCGGTGAGCACGGTGACGTATGCGCCCGCGACGTTCGCGCTGCGCTCCGGCAGCGGCGTCAGTTGACGCAGGAAGACGCCTGGACCGCCAGCCGGATCGTCGATGATCGGCGCGGTCGTGCGCAGCATCGGCCCCTTGGCCTGTGGCACGCAGCGCTCCATCCAGTGGTGCACTTGGACCTTGAACGGCAGATCCTCGGCGCCCAGCGTCACCGTGCCGCCGACGGCGCCGAGCAGCTCGGACTCTGGGACGACCCGCTCGATGACCGAGTCGCCGTTGTCCCTGGTGAGCGCCAGTTCGTAGTCGTGGAAACTCACGAACGTCGCCGACTCATAGACGCGCGACGTGTCGCGCTCGCCCTCGGCTGGGGCCTCAAACAGCGCGAGGGACCCCGAGTAGCTGAACTCCATCTTGACGAAGCCCGCCACCAGCAACAGCGCGATGCCGACGTGCACGACCAACACCCCGACGTTGCGCATGCGCCACTTCATCCGGAGCATGCCGCCGACCATGAGGTTCAAGAACAGCAACGCCATCACTGGGTAAGCGCCGGGCAGCGGGATCCGAAGCGAGAAGCCGCGGCCGTCTTCGTCTGGCAGCACCGGCTGCCCCCACCAGCTGAGCTCGAGATCGGCGATCAGAAACCAAGACTCGAAATACTCTTTCTGAGCCTTCCAAAGGCCGTCCTCGATCTGCGCCAGCGTGCCGAGCCAGGTGAGCAAACCGAGCAAGACGAACAGGGTCACGGCGAGCTTCATCGACCCGAGCGTGCGATACACGAACCCGCCGATACCGGTGGGACCCTTCTTCGCCTTGCTCGCGCCGGTGGCGGTCATCGCTTCCTCACCGAGCCGCAGAACTGCACAAACGCGTCGAACTGCGCCGACACCTCTGCGCTTGGCCCGACCATCTTGCAGAACGTGATCGCGTCCCCGTCGAGGCGCGCCACGACGACCAAGCGGGCGCCCGAGATCTGCGCGCCCGTCATGCCGCGCCAATCGCCCGCGAGGTCCATCAGCACAGCGTCCTCACCGAGGAACGCCGCGCCGGGCAGCCCTTCGAAGTCTGCGTCGCTCATCGCGTCGAACTGCAGCTCGCCCCTCCAAATGTCGAGCATCGGCCGCAGGTCTCCGCCGAGCTGGCTGATGTAGACCTCGCTGTTCGCGCCGAACGTGTAGTGCAGCAGCCGCCTAGAGTCGGCCTTGGCGACCCATCCGGCCGGCGCCGCCGCCGTGTAGGCAGCCTGAGCCGGACGACCGACCGGCGCGTGGTTAGGCGGCAACGACTGTCCGGGTTGCACGGGAGGTGCGCTGCGCGTCGTCGGCGCGGCTCCGCCCGCCTCCAACCGAATGGAGGCCGCGAGCGACAAGAACGCGTCTCGCTGCGCGGATAAGACCGGATGGGGCCCGGTGAACTTTAGCGAAGTCACCCGCTCCCCTTCGCTGTAGAACGCGATGAAGGCAGCCCAGTCTTGCTTGCCCTGCATCGTGCCCGCGAGGTCGACGAGGCGCCCTTGGCGACCACAGAAGTCGATCGACGGCAGCTCGTCCACGGCCGGCGCCGCGGCCTTGCCGAACTGTTGCACATACCAGCGTTGGAGGTTGAACGGCACGCCGCCGCCGACGCCGATCGTCAGGTAGCAGTCCGTCTGCGGGTCGCCAGCCACGCGCCAGACCGCGTTCCGGAACCTCTGCGGGTTTGCCGGCAGCTGCTCCCAACCCTCAGGCGTCGTCGCGCGGACCGAGGTCGCTGCGGGCTGCGACGGCTTGGTCGGACCCACCGACCGGATCCCGAGCCGCTCCTTGAGGGCCGCCTCCCAAACCATCGGCCGCTTATCCTTAGACACCTTTGCCGGCGCGCCAAAGGTGACCTGACTCGGCTCGCCGCAAGCGACGAATGTCAGCAGCAGCATGCAACCTGTGAGGGCTTTCATTCCGTAAGGCAACAGAGACACAGACCCGATCGTAGGACCGACATCAGCGAGGACAAACTGGACATTCCAAACGGCTTCGGCTGAGACGATTTGCTCACCCGTGCGCCCCGGGAGGGGACATCTTGGCTCGCGCGCAGACCGCTCAGACGCGCCGCGTCAGAACGAACCCAGCGAGCTTGTCGAGCGCCGCTCGCGCTGGCCCTGGCGGGAGCTGAGACAGGCACGCCTGCGCCTTGGCGATGCGCCGCTGGGCCTCCTCCATCGCGTAGGCGATCGCGTGCTCGAGCGGGAACTCGGCCCGCAAGCGGCGGAGCCCCTCGGCCTCGCTCGTCCCTAGCAACGTCTGGAAACGCTTCGCTTGCCCCTCGTCACGCAGGAGATACAGCATCGGAAGCGTGATCTTGCCCTTGCTGAGGTCTGTGCCGAGCGACTTGCCGACGACGGCCTCGTCGCCGTCCAGGTCGAGGCAATCGTCGACGATCTGAAACGCGATACCGAGTTCAAGGCCGTACTCCTCGAGCGCCCGGAGGCGCCCCTCGCTGGCCTGCTCTGCCTCGTTTGAGGCGTAACGCCCGCCGAGGCGGCAGGCCGCCGCGTAGAGGCTCGCGGTCTTCTCTGCGATCACAGTGAAGTAGCGGTCCTCGCTCCACTGGTAGTCGAAGCGGTGCAGGATCTGCGTGATCTCCCCCTGGCAGATAACGCGCACGGTCTCTGCGAGCCACCTCGCCGCGGCGGGGTCCTGCAGCTGCACGGCCATGTGAAAGGCCTTGGCGTAGATATAGTCGCCCAGCAACACCGCGGTCTCGACCCCGCTGAGGTGGTTGATCGTCTCTATGCGTCGCCGCACGCTCGCGCTGTCCAAGACGTCGTCGTGGACGAGCGTGGCTGTGTGCAACAGCTCTACGACCTTGGCGACCGTGATGACGTCGTGGCCGATACCACCGCTGTGTTCGGCGCCGCGAATGGCCATCGCCGACAGGAACGTCAATACGGGACGGAGCTGCTTTCCCCGGAAGCCGCCGACGTGCTCGATCAGCGGACGCATCTCGGGGTGCCCCGGCGCCAAGTCCTCAAGCAGCTCTTTGTTGAGCCGATCGAGCGGGTCTTCAACCAGACTGATTACGTCGTGCAGCGGCTTCGTCTGCGTCACCGAAGGGATCCGTCGTTCGAGGAGTTGCTCCCGGCGTCGTCTGTGGACGCTTTCTCCCCAGAGGCTCCGCTGTCGGCGCCGTCCTTGAGGCCGCGCTTAAACTGCGTGATGCCCGACCCGAGATTTCGAGCCATGCCGGGGAGTCTGTGGCCAAACAGGAGCAGCACCACCGCAAGGATGACGATCCACTCCCAACCACCGGGTATGCCAAATGCGATCATTCGTAATCTACCTCGAGCGGGCCATCATCCCGTGAAGGGGTCGATAACGCCAGCACTGGCGGCTACTTTCGACAAGTTGGCCAGCTCCAAGCAGGTGCTGTCAGGACTCTTGGGACGACAGCCACTGCCGCCACGCGTCCAGATCCTCTCCTAGGTCCTGACCGGCCAACTTCACAAGGTTGTGATGGCTCGTCTTGACGATATCTGGGTCATCGGAGCCCATCGCGGCGATCAACAATTTGGCCGCCTCCCGGCGCGCCTGGGGGTTGCCGGCCCCCTTGCCCGCCGCCGCGCCCCCACCTGCGCGCTCACGGTCGAACGCACGGAAGGCCTCTAGGAGACCCGTGAGCAGCCCCTGAAGCCGCAGCGCCTCTCCCCAGAGCAGCAGCACGTAGAGGACCAGGAAGGCCACGACGACCTTGAGGACGACGTCCTCGCCCAGAGTGTCCGTCAGCCAGGGCGGCGCCATCGGCTCCAACAAGACCATGGCGAGCAGGCCCAGCAGAAACAGCGGCGTGACCTGCCGAAACAGGCCGTCGACCTTGGCGACGTTGGAGTTCACAGCAATTCGTTAGCCGAGGACTTTCTTCATGGTCTCGCCGAGCACCGACGGGGTGTCGCAGACGTGTACGCCTGCCTTGCTCATCGCGGCCTTCTTGTCGGCAGCCGTGCCCTTACCGCCGCTGATGATCGCGCCAGCGTGGCCCATGCGCTTCCCAGGAGGCGCGGTGGCGCCGGCGATGAAGCCGACGACGGGCTTCTTCACGTAGTCCGAGAGGAACTCGCAGGCCTCTTCTTCGGCCGTCCCGCCGATCTCGCCAATCATGATGATCCCGTCGGTGCCCTCGTCGTCCTGAAATAGCTTGAGGCACTCGATGAAGTCGAGGCCCTTGATCGGGTCGCCGCCGATGCCGATGCACGTCGACTGTCCCATGCCGTTGCAGGTCACCTGCCAGACCGCCTCATAGGTCAGCGTGCCCGAGCGGGACACGATCCCGACCTTGCCGGGCTTGTGGATGTAAGCCGGCATGATGCCGATCTTGCAGCCGCTGTCGTCGGTCTCA
>NYVR01000173.1 GCA_002684655.1 Planctomycetota bacterium
CTCTGCACTTTGCCGTCGACGGGCCCAAGGCCACCGACGATCATGTTCGCGCCACGGCGACCCCAGCCGACGCTCGCCATCGATTGGCAGCCTTCCGGCAGCTCGCCGACCTTGTCGGCGCTCATCGTGCTCAGGTCGATCTTCCAGACGTCGTTGGCGAACTGCTCGGGCGCGAAGCGCTCGCCGGGGTTGCCGCGGTTGCCGCCGAGGGCCCAGATCGTGTCGTTGCTCAGCATCAGGGCCTGGCGATATGCCACCTTGGAGGGCGCCGGGATGATGTATTCGCGGATCTCAGGCGCGGCGTCGTCGGTGATCGCCACCTGCTCCATGGTGCGCATGTGGCCGCCCATGTTGGCGCCGCCGAAGGCCAGGATCTTGCCCTCCTCAAGCGCCGGCACCATGCGGTGGAAGAAGCGCGACATCTCGAGCTGCGCGACCGGCTCCCAGTCGCTGTCCGCGTCGCCGCTCCACTTCATCAGCTGGCCGTCCATGATCGTCGCGTAGAGGTAGCCGTCGACGCCGAGCGCGGCGGTGCCGAAGGCCGCGCCGGGCATGTCGGGACCGTTGGCCCACGCGTTCTTGGCTGGGTCAAAGACGCGGATTGAAGAGATCATCTTGCGTCCGTTGATGCCGCCGAGCACGGCCACCTTGCCGCCGAAGGTCGCGACGGCGCAGGCGCGCCGGACGTCTTCGAGCGGCGGCACGGGCTTCCACTCAAGCGGCTGCACGGAGAGGTCGGCGACCCAGTTGGTCTCGTGCCACTGGCCGTCGTCGCCGTCGAGCTCCCACCCGCCGACGACGTAGAGCTTGTTGTCGCAGACGATGGCGTCGTGTGACGAGCGCGGCTCAGGCAGCGGCGTCATCTCGGACCACGCGCCCGCGACCGGGTCGAAGCGCTGCACCGAAGAGGTGGAGTGCATGTCGTCCTCCTCACCGGGTTCGTTGCGCGCGTCGGTGCCGCCGACGCGGTAGATGGTGCCGTCGGGCGCTGCGACCAGCGCCGTGCCCTGCAGCGCCGGGCCCGGCGGCAGCTCTTGCCAAGAGGATCCGTCGACCATGTTCATGCGACGGAACGCGCCGATCACGTTGTCCTTGCTGTGGGCGTGCGCGCGGCCGATGTGGCCGCCGAAGACATATAGCCAGGACCCGACCCGACACGCGCCGAAGCTCGTGATCGCGTGAGGCATGACGGCTGGATGGACCGTGCGCATCGCGGGCTTGTTCGCGTTGGCCGCTGCGTCGACGGCGTCTTGGCAGAGGGAGATCGCAGGCAGCAGGAGCGCCGCAGCCGGCAGCAAGATCGTGGCTTTCATGGTGTGGTTGTTGATCGCTAGGTGGATCGTCGATCCGTTCAGTTTTGGTCGGTGGTTTCGCCGTCGGTGGTAGGTGCGACGGCCCGCTGCACTGCGGGCAGGCGGTCGCTAGCCAGCTGCACCGCCTCGGCCAGTCTGGACAGCGAGTCTGAGGTCACCCGCACCATAGCCGGTCCGAGGTGGACGTGGACAGAACCACAGCTGCACAGATCGATCCGAAACGGTCCGGTCGCGCTGAGGTTCGTCTGGTTGCACATCTGGTTGCACATGGGAGAATAAGGGGGGCGGCTGGCCTTGACTCAGTGCACGTGTGTCTCTCGGGTGTCTTCCCTTCCGAAGAGCCAGCCGCCCCTTTTGTTTGGTTAGGTTGTCAGCTGTTGAACTGCGCCTGTAGGCCGAGGATGAGGAGGACGCCGCCCCCGAACGCCGCAGCGATGACCACGCCGCCGATCGCCCGGAGCCGCTTCATCTGCCACCACATGACGACGCCGGTGATCGACCACATCACCATGGCGAACGCCATGATGTCGACGAAGACAGCCCAGACGACGCGGGACGTGTCCGGTCGGCTGTAGCCATGCGTGACGTGGAGGCGCCGCATCAAGCGGCTGAAGTCAAACGGGCTGATCTGGCTCTCGCTGACGCGGTCTCGGGTCAGCGTCGTGAACCATCTGCGTTCTTCTCCCCGGACGCGCAGCGACGGCCCGCCGGTCATGCGCAGCGAAGCGTGGGCCACGCCGCTGCGCTCGAGCAGCGCGGCTGCTGCTGCTTCCGCTGCCTCGCGCTCCGCAGCGAAGGTGTCGGACGGGATGTTGGACGAACTCGACGATCGCACGGTTCGCTCGCTGTACGAGGCATCTGAGCCGTCGATTGGCACCGAGAGGCGGTAGCGCTTCTCGTCCGGTGAGGTGAACTCGAAGCTCCACGACCCGGACAGGGTCGCGGCCTTTGCTGATGGCGCCTCGTCCATCGCCGACATCAGGCGCTCGCCGAGCGCGTCTTCGTCGGGCGCCAGCATCGCCAGTTGTTGGGCTTCGACCGGCAGGCGCTGCGCGGTCGAAGCGGAGCCGCCGTGGTTGAACAGGAAGCCGCTGATCCCGTAGACGAGCACCCACGGCAGCAGGGCGAGCCCGCTGTAAAGGTGCACCCGGCGCATCAGCTTCACCGCCGCAGCCTTGCGTTTGGTCGATTGTCCGACCTGCGAGAGCGCGGGTCGGACAGTCGCCTGCGGCTGCTTACGCGTCAGGGCGAGTGCGCCGGGGTTCGTCATTCGGGGTCTAGTAGACCGGCAGCGCGCCGCCGTTGCTGAGCACGTAGGGAATGATCGCCGGGGAGCTCACGTCGTACTCCGCATACTGAGAAAACAGCACCGCGCCTGCGAGGTTGGCGTTGTTCGGGATGACGACGGCGTACGCCGCGCCGGAGCCTTGCAGGACTTGCGGAACGAGCGAGTCCGGTCGGACGAGCAGCTCGCAGCCGCCGCCGAGCGTGAGCGGAAGCGGGGAACCGCCGAAGCTGAACGCCTTTGAGAACCCGATGATGAAGAGTCCCAGGCCGGTGTTGGCGGTGTTGGACGCGTTGAGGATGGCGGTGTTGCCCAGCTGAGACGTGCCCAGCGCGTTGAGGCTGGGCGGCGTGTTGCCCGCGCTGCTGCAGCCGGCGCCGAAGGAGATCATGCTCAGCGGTTCGACGTTGAAGCGGAACTTGATCCCGGACCCGGTGAACGAGTTAGCTTGCGCTCCTGGCTGGTATGAGAAGTTGTAGCAACGTGACGCCACGCCATACGCGATGGACGTCTGCAAGTAGCTACCGTTCCCGGGGTACTGGATGTTCGTGATGAGATCGACAACGACGGCGTCACCCGGCTCGTAGTAGAACGGGAAGTTGAGCGGGAAGTCGACCCAATCGTTCACGGGCGCTTGTTGCGTGCCGCCGCCGCGGACGGTGGTTCCGCTCAGGTCAACCTGCACGCGCTGATCCGGCAGGTTGACGGACCAGTCGGGCTGAAGATTGGTTTGGTCAGACGTCCCCGCCCGCACGACGAACTGGTCATAAATGCCAGCGCCAGCTAGGGAGAAGCCGATGGAGGAGACGAAGCCAGCCTGCGGGGCTTGTTGCGCCAGCCACGACGCGGGGCAGATGACCTGGTAGCGCACCGTCAAGCCCACCGAGCCGCCGCCAGGCGTGTAGAACGGGAAGCCCAAGTTGGGTGGGTTCGAAAGGGTCGCGTCCGGGTAGTGGACGACCAAAGGCTGCTGGGCCGCCACGGGAGCGGCGATAGCCAAAAGAAGGACGCTAGATTTGATGATGTTCATGGTGCTCCAAGACGTTACTGAGACTCAGTCGCAATAAAAACCCCCGGCGCTGTCATGCATCGAGCTCCACCACGCGTGGAGCTTCATTCTGGACACTGTCCGGATCGGTCGAGAGGGGTATAGCACACATCAGGCGCCATACGACGTCATCATAACGTCAATGACAGCGGCGACGTGTTGTCGGCCCGACGCAAGGCATCCGCTGCGCGCGTTTCTGCCCTCGCGAGTCGGTGTCGAGAGGTCGATGGCAACTGGCTTTCGCAGCGTTTGAAGCCGCGTCGCCTGCGGGCCGCCTCACAAAAAGGATCGCACCGCGTCGGCGAGAAACTCGTATTGCTCGACGCGGTTGTAGGCCTGCGGCGAGATGCGCAGCAGCCTGAGCCCTAGCGCAGGCCATCGCATGATCGGGACCTCGATGCGATGCTGCTCCCACATCGTGACCTGGTCCAGGTCGATACCTTCGGGCATCTTGAGCGGCACGTCGGACCACGGCAGGACGACCGAGGCCAGCGAGCCGATCATGTCGTCGGGCACCGGCGGCGCCGTCCCGAGCGCCTCGCAGAGCCGGTCCCTGCCGGCGAGCGCGAGCGCCCGATTGTGCCGCTGCAGCCCGGCGATGCCGTCTGGGAAGAGGCCCGCGAGGAACTCCAGCGCCGTGGGGATGCACAAAAACGGCGTGTAGTCGTCGGTGCCGCAGAAGTCGAACTCCAGCCGGAAGCGAGAACGGTCGCGGCGATCGGAGTTGGCGCCGTGGCTGATGGTCAGCGGCCGGATCCGCGCCTGCCGGTCGCGGCGCACGTAGAGCACGGCGGAGCCTTTGGGCGTGCAGAGCCACTTGTGGCAGTTGCCGGTGTAGTAGGCGGCGCCCAGCGCCCGGAGGTCGAGCGGTAGCATGCCGGGCGCGTGCGCGCCGTCGACGAGCGTGTCGATACCCCGATCGCTCATCGCCGCGACCAGCGTCTCCACTGGGTTGACCACGCCGGTCGGGCTGGTGACGTGGTCGATCAGCAGCAGCTTGGTGCGGTCGGTGACCTGCTCGAGTATGCGCGCGACCACCGTGTCGGCGCGGTCAATCGGAAACGGGATCTCGGCGACGACGACGCGCGCGCCGCTCCGCTCCGCCACGAAGTCGAGCGCGTTCCTGCAGGCGTTGTACTCATGGTCGGTCACCAGCAATTCATCGCCGGGCGCGAACGACAGTGACCGCAGCACGGTGTTCACGCCGGTCGTGGCGTTGGGGACGAACGCGAGGTCGTCTGGGTCGCTGCCAAGCAGCGCAGCGAGCGGCGCGCGGGCTTCGTCGAGCAGCCCTTCGAGGTCTCGGTAGAGGAACTTCAGCGGCTGCGCCTCCATGCGCGCGCGCAGCTCTTGCTGGCGCTCCATGACGACCCGCGGGCACGCGCCGAAGCTGCCGTGGTTAAGGAAGACGACCTCGGGGTCCAGGTCCCAGTGGCGCGCCAGCGGCGAAGGAGCGGATTTCTGCATGGTCATTCGATGCGTACCCACACCCGCACGACGACGTCCTCGAGCTTGGTCGCGTCGGGCGGTGTTGTCTGGAGCTGCAGGAACGGCTGCGCGATGATCGGTCCGCGCGCCTGGAGCTTTCGGTTCGTCAGCGCGCGTTCGAGAAGCCGGCGGCCGGTCGCCACGCGCGCGTCGAGGTCGCCTTCCTTCGGGTAGACCACCAGAAGCTTGCCGGCGGGAATCGCCGACAGCTCGTAGTCGTCCGGCGCCGCGAACGCCGCGCCCTTCGGCCGGCGGCGGAACGGCGCGGCGACGCGGCGCTGCCCGCGCTCGTCGGTGAACAGCAGCGGGAAACCCGCGATCCGTTGGCCTTGGCGCTGCAGCTCGGCGATCACGTCGCGGTATCGGTCGTGGCGTGGTCGCCACGCGCCAGGATCTGCGAGCAGCACCAGCTGGGTCGCTTTGCCGGCGACGATGATCGGCGTCGACGACTGGGTCTCGATCGCTGCGCCGGGGATCGGCGCGCGGACAGACTCTCTGGTCGCCCGAGGGCGCTGCTTGTCTTCGAAGTAGTCCGACGGGAAGAGGAGGCCGCCGTCCTCAAAGACGACGCGGCATGATCCAAGGCGCGGATGGCGGAGCGCGCGCGCGACCCACGAGGTCGGGGTGCGCAGGTAGTCCTCGATGGTCACCGTCGCGCCCGCCGCGGCGATCGCCGCGGGGAACAGGGTGTTCGGGTGGAGGGTCACCGTCACCTCGCGCGCGCCGTCGCCCAGCGCGAAGTCCGCGCCGACGGCGCGGCAACGGCTCGCCCGGTGGATCGGCCCGAACGCGGCCGCGTCGACGACGGCCAGCGCGTCGCGTAGCGTGGCTGCTTGGGCCGCGGAGACCTCGCCGCCGTCGAGCGCCTCGACGCGACCTTGGGCGACCAGCCACTCCCGCTTGCCTTCTCGCACCCGGCCGAGGCTCGGCAGGCGCGCTTGCACCAACAGCTTGCGGCCGTCTTCTAGCGACACCGTCGCCTTGACCCGCTGCATGCGGTGCATCAGCGGCGCATGGCATTCGGCGAGGATCGCCTGCGGCAGCTGCGCCGCGTCGACGGCGTCGCGGGCGACGAAGCGCGCGCCGGCAGGGGCGTCCGAGGCGCCGTCGCTCGCGACCGGCGCCGTGCCCGCATCACAGGAGACCAGCAACACCGACGCGAGGATCCAGCGCCGCGTCTCGCGGCAGCGCGCCGGTTCGCGGCGCCGCGCGTCCGTTATCGCTGATCCTGTCCGCCTCGATCGAAGACCTTGCGCCACGCTGCAAGGTCGTAGCCGTAGTCCTTGTTCCCGGCAAGCGCCGCGAGCGCCTTGCGCGCGTGCAGCCGCACGTTCTGCACCGACTCGGCCGGTTCGATCAGCGCGAGCAGCTCGCGCCAGTGTTCCTGGGCGTTCATCCGCCCGAGCGCCAGCGCGGACGCCATCCGGATGCGCGGGACAGGGTGCTTGAGCAGCGGCGCGACGAGCGCTGCGTTCGCCGCGTCCCCGGCGAGGCCGAGCCCGCGCGCCGCCGTCACCAGCACGCCGGGCGGCATGCGGTCCTTCTCGCTCGTCAACAGGCGGCGCCAGCAATCGACAATCGCGACGGGCTCGGCGCTGGCCGTCTGGATCCGGTAGAGCGCCCACGCCGCTTGGACGCGACCGTCCTCGGGGTGGCGTGGATCTTCAATCACGGCCACGATCGGTCCGGTGACGGTCTTGGGCGAGCGCAAGATCGCGAGGCCGAACACGGCCTTGTCGATGATGTCCGGATCGTCGGACATCGCGCCTTGCATAATGACGTCGGCGACCTCGTTGCGCCCCGAGAAGCCCAGCGCTGCTAAGGCGACGCCCTGCTGGGGCTCAGTGGAGTCTGCGGCGATCCCGCGCAGCAGCCGCAGGTTCTCGCCGACCTCGTAGGCCGCGCGGTCTGCGCCTGCAGGCATCGCCTCGTTACCCAGGACGAGGTCCTGCAGGTACTTTTCGAGCTTGCGCGCCTGCTTATCGGCGCGCGGGTCGCCTTGGTTGCTGAGGGCGATGGTGTAGCTGTCCATCGCTTGGTCCAGCTTGATCAGCACCTGCTCGAAGCGTCGCCTGCTCTGATCGTTCGAGATGCGCTGGCGCTCTTTGACCGCCACCTCCGGGGCCGCTTCGGTGCGGATTTCCGGACCGGTCGAGCACGCCGTGAACGGGACGGCGAGGGCGGTGAGTAAGGGCAACAAGCGGATCATGGTGGGCTTTGGACGGGGATGGGCCACCATCCTTCCCGCTCGGGGCGTCAGATGCCAGAATCGGCCCGATGGCAGCACCCATCGGCGACGACTGTGAGCACCTGAGGGTCGTGTGGGATCGCGAGAGCCGCGCCCAGGTGATCGTCGCCGTGCACGACACCCGGCTCGGACCAGCGCATGGCGGCATCCGTCGCTGGACCTATCAGGACGCCGCTGCAGCGCAGCAGGACGCCGTCGCGCTCGCCCGCGCGATGACCTGGAAGTGCGCCCTCGCCGAGGTCCCCGCCGGCGGCGGCAAAGCGGTGATCGTCGACCGTCCGGACCTCGACCGCGAGGCGGCCTACCGCGTCGCTGGGCGCGTCGTAGAAGAGCTCGGCGGCGCGTTCTACACCGGGCCCGACGTCAACACGACGGCCGCAGACCTCCGCGTCGTCGCGGCAGAGACCCGCTTCGTCGCGACCGATGCCGACGACGGGCCAGGAGATCTTGCAGCAGCTACCGCCGACGGCGTGCTCCACGCGCTGACGGCGTTGGCCGATCGCTTGGAGACGCCGCTGGATCGGCTGCGCTGCCTCGTCCAGGGGCTTGGCGTGGTCGGCTTTGGGCTCTGCGAGCGCCTCGCCCGACGGGGTGCGTCGCTGCTGGTCTGCGACATCGTGCCTGAGCGGGTCGCTGCTGCGGTGCGTCAGTTCGGCGCGCGAGAGGTCGCGGCCGATGAGGCGCTGACGACCGCGGCCGACGTGTTCGCGCCGTGCGCCCTCGGCGGCGCGATTACGGCCGAGGTCGCGCGGTCGCTGCCGGTTCGCGGCGTATGCGGCGCCGCCAACAACGTCTTCGCCGACGCAGCGGCGGCGCAGGTCGCCCACTCCCGCGGCCTGCTGGTCGTCCCCGACTTCGTCGCCAACGCGGGCGCGCTGATCCAGGGGGCGCTCTGGAACCTGCAGCAGGTGCGCGTCGAGCCGCAGCGTCTGGAACGGATCGGCAGAACCGTCGCGGAGCTGCTGGAGCGGGCTGCCGTCGATGACAGGCCGCCCGCGGAGATCGCGCTCGCCCTCGCGCGTGAACGGGTGGAGAGCGCGGGCGGCGCGTCGTAGAACAGGGAACCGATGACCGAGTTCTCCGATCCTCCGCACCGCGTGCGGGTCCGCTACTGCGAGACCGACCGCATGGCCGTCGCGCACCACGGCAGCTACGTGGCGTGGTTCGAAGAAGCGCGGACCGAGTGGATGCGGCAGCGCGGACGCAGCTATCGCGAGATCGAGGACGCCGGCAACCTGCTCCAGGTCGTCGACTTCCAGTGTCGCTACCAAAAGCCCGTCGACTACGACGACGTGGTCGCGATCCGCGTCCGCGTCGAGTCCGCTGGGCGCGCCGCGGTGACGCTCGCCTACGAAGCCCGCCGGGAGTCGGACGGCGAGGTCTGCGCGACCGGCATCACGCGCCTCGCGTGCGTCGGCCGCGACGGCAAGCTGCGCCGTCTGCCGCCGGAGCTCGGCGCGTGAGGCGTCGGCGCTGCGCGGTCGTCGCGGTGGCGCTGTCGGCTGCGACGGCGGCAGCGCAGGTAGATCTCGTGGTCTCAGGGCGATGCTTTGAGGTGCGCTGTAGCGGCGTCGAAGAGCGCGTCGCACAGCAGGCCCTGGCGACGGTCGAGCCCGTGTGGTCGCGCGTCTGCACCTGGCTTGGCGTCCCGCCGACACCGCCGCGAGCGCCGCTCCCGGTCTATCTGTATCGCGACGCGAGCGATTACCGCCAAGCCGACCGGCGGCTGACCGCCGGCCGCTTCGCGCCGAACCAGGCGATGTCGCACTGGGGGACCAAGAGCGCGCACGTCGCGGTGCAGCCGCCTTGTCCAGACGCGCTGCTGGCCGCCCGCGGGCTGCCGCTGCAGACGCAGGCGATGCTCGCATGGGAGGCCTGTCACATCGCTCGATATGAACTCTGCGAGAACTTCCGCGTGCACCCAGGATGGTTTTACGACGGGCTCGCGGCGACCGTCTCCATGCGGGTCCTCGCGCAGCTGCACCCCGAGCTGGGGCCGCAGCCGTTCTTTGAGCAGCGGTGGGTTCGCGCGCGGCGGTTGGCCTCTACTGGCGATCTGCCAGGCGTGCAGCAGCTGGTGACGGACCGGATCCAGGGATTGCAGATGCGCGATCGCTACGCCGCTCGGGTCGCCTTCTTCGGGTTCGCGGAGCAGGCCGCGCCCGACCTGCTCCGCCGCGTCGCGAGCGTCGTTCGGACGACCCCCTCGGGGACGGACTATGCAAAGACCGTCGTCGACGCTGCGCTCGAGGAGCTCGGCGGCCTCCAGCGCGCGTTTCATCGGCGGGCTGCTGACGCTCGCCCGATCTGGGACGAACAGATCCGCTCGCTTTGGTGCCGGGGCGATGAGTGGGACCAACAGGCCTTCCCCGAAGCCGACGCGGTCGCGCTCCGAAGCGAGGCCGTGCGCGGACCCGCGCTGCGTGCGAGCGGCGCCGTGCAGATCGAAGCCTGCGGTCCGCGCGAGATGCGCTTGCTGTTGGGCTGCACCGCGCGCGGCAGCTTCGCGTTGGCGCTCCGTCCAGGAGGCTTTCAGTTGATCGACGCCGGCGTCGACGGGAGCGTCCGTCAGGTTGTGGCCGAGGGCGTATGTGACGAGCTGCGCGTCGACGTTTTTTGTCCGTTCTCACTGAGCGTGCGCGGTCGCGACGTGATCCTCGCGGTCGGGCGTGAGTCTTGGACGTGCGAGCTGCCCAGGACGCTCCCGCGCGACGTGCGGTGGGGTGTCAGCGCCGCGCGCGGCGGCGCGGGCTTCTCGTTCGGCAGCGCTGGCACGTGGCGCGGTGTGAAGGTCGAAGCCCAGTAGATTCGCCCGGTCTGCGCGGTCAGATCCTCACTCCGCCCTCGTTTACGTCACGACGAGGATGCAAGCCGCTGCCGCAGCGCTCGCAGGCGACGCTGCGATCGCGTAACCTGCCTTGTATTCAGCCGTCCTGGCAATCTCCGCGGGGCGGTTCGCATGCAAAGATCCCGATGCCCCTCTCTCCCGAAGTAGCCTTCGAGCAGAACCGTGAGCGTCTGATGTCGGTGATCTACCTTCGGATGGGTCCGAATCTTAGGGTGCGGATGGATCCTGAGGACGTGCTCCAGGAGGTCGCGATCGAGGCCTTCAACTCGTGGCAGACGTTGACCGAGGAGCAAAACGCTGGCGCGTGGTTGGTGACCCTTGCGCGTCGCAAGGTCGCGCGGATCATGCGGGATCAGCTCGGCGTCGCGGCTCGAGACCCGCGGCGAGAGCAAGCGATGAAGACCGAGCTCCCGCTGGCAGACCGCCGCACGGGGCCCGTCACCAGCGCCGATCGCAAAGATCGCCTCGCGCTGCTCGAAGAGGCGATGCAGCGGCTGTCCGACCATCACCGTGAGGTCATCATCCTGATGAAGATCGAGGGGCTGTCTGCGCGCGAGGTCGGGGACAAGATGGAGCGCAGCGAGAACGCGGTGCACCTGCTGCTTAGCCGCGCGCTGAAGCGGCTCGCAGAAGAGCTGAAGCTGTGAGCGAGCCGGGCGCGCAAGGTGAGCACGGCGAGCCCGCCTCGGCCGCCGACCGCAGGATGGCCGAAGTCCTGCGGGGAGCGAGCGGACCCGCCGAGGTGCGGCGAACCTTGGAAGGGGAGCAGAGCGAGGAAGCCAGCGACGTGCTCTCGCGCCTAAACGCGCTCGACTTCGTTGAGAAGTTGGTCGGCGCCGACGTCGACGTCCCCGAGCACATCGGCAGCTATCGGGTCAAGGGACTGCTCGGCCGCGGCGGCATGGGTACGGTCTACCTCTGCTGGCAGGAGGACCTCGAGCGAGAGGTCGCGCTGAAGGTCCTTTCGCGCGGCTTCACGGCGGACCCGACGATGCGCAAGCGTTTCCGGGCCGAGGCCCGCGCGACCGCCGCCTTGCACCACCGTCACATCGTGCCGATCTACGACTACGGCGAGGCGCAGGGCATGCTGTTCTTTGCCATGGAGCGCGTCGAAGGCATGAGCCTCGACAAGCACGTGAACGCGGCGCGGCGGGTCGGCACATACCCGATGGAGCCGCTGGAGGCGGCGCGGCGCTTCGCTGGGGTGGCGGACGCCCTTGGCTTGGCGCACCGGCGGCGCCTGCTGCATCGAGACGTCAAGCCCGGCAACATCATGGTCGGCGCTGACGGGACGTTGGCGTTGACCGACTTTGGTCTCGCGAAGGCGCTCGATCAGGCGTCTGCGCACATGACGTCCCAAGACGGCGGCTTCCTCGGGACGCTGCACTACGCGTCGCCCGAGCAGGCGATGGGTCGGGAACTGACGGCTGCTAGCGACCTCTACTCGCTGGGCGTCACGATGTTCGAGGCGGTCTCGGGACAGCTCCCGGTCTCCGGCGCGAGCACCGAAGCGCTGCTCCAGTCGGTGCTGCACGGGACGCGCCGGCGGTTGCGTGACGTTGTCCCCAAGCCGCCGCGTGACCTCGAAGCCGTGCTCGAGAAGCTCTTGTCGCGGGAGGGCCGCGATCGCTATCAGGACGGCGAAGACCTCGCCCGCGACTTGCTGCGCATCGCGGACGAGGAGCCGGTGCACATCCGCCGGATCCCGTGGCACGTCCGCCTCTGGCGTCGCGCGCGGAAGAACCCTGTACTGACGGGCGCGCTCGCTGCGGTGCTGATCTTTACGTTCGTGACGATCTTCTTGCTGGGGCTCTGGAGCCGTGAGCAGGGTCGGGGTCGCGAGTCTAGGCACGAGAACCAACTGGTCGCGATCGAACGCAGCATCAGCAGTGAGCGCGGCTCCGCTTGGGGCTCGAAACCGATGTTCGCAGCTTTGACCGGCGTGAAGGTGCCGAGCTTCGAACCCAACCCGTCGATCTTGGGGGTGCTCGAAGCGACCCGCGCTGCGATGCCGGACGATCCAAGGGTTCCCGCGATGTACCGCGCGTATGTCGAGGACCCTGCGTTGCAGGCCAGCCGCTACCTCGCCGAAGGTCGCGGCTACGAGGCCGTGCAGCTCTACGACGCGGCGATCCGCGCGGCGATCGATGACCGCGCCGGCTCGGATCCGTCGATCGACCTGAGCCTCTACAACCTCTACCTAGGCCGCGGCGTCGCGCGCCTTACGGCTTCGGTTGCGCTCCCTGAAGACGCGCGCACGGACCTGGAGCTGGCGTCGTTTCTTCGTCCCGGGGCGGCCTTCCCGAACATCGTGTTGGACATGCTCGACGTTGTCCGTAGCGCGGACATCCGCGTCGCTAGCGCGCGCGCGCGGGAGCGCGCGCAGGCATCTTCTGCGGGCTACCGCGAGGCGTTGGGCACGCTGCTCTGGGCGGCGGCGGGGTACCGTCCCATCGAGCTCAGCAACATGATGGACTTCCGTCTGCCGCACGAGCGCCAGCGCGTCGTCCATGCGCTCGCGGCGACGCTGCTGCAACAGGCGCCGCCGGCGTGCGCCCTCCACGGCCAGCCGACGGGCTTCGCGAAGACGCTGGCTACCCTCTGCAGCCGCGCGTTGGGGCGTCGCGCGGATCCTGCTGCGCTGCGGATGATCGACGCCCAAGTGAACAGCTTGGTCGGGCGGGCGATTCGTCCTGGCGCTGAGGCCGCCGGTTGGGGGCACTTGCTCCAGCTTTTGACGCGTCCACGGCAGCGCGGGCCGCTATTGGACGAAGAGGGGCAGCCGCTCTCGCCGCAGCTGCAGCTCGCCACGTGGCGGTGCCTGCTGGCTCTCGATCCCAAATCAGCCGTGGCGCGCCTGTGGTTGCCGCGCTTCGGAGACTTCCAGCGCGAACATCCAGGTCTCGAAGGGTTGTTGGAGGTCGCGGCGCGGATGCACCTCGTCGCGGAGTCGAAAGAGGCGCTGCAGTGGTCAGAACAATGGGCGCTGGCGTCGAGCCGCGATCCCGCCGCGCGGTTTTGTCGTATGCAGGTGCGCTTGCGCGAGCAGCAGCTGGCCGGGGCGCAGGACGACGCGATCGCATGCATCCAGTCGGCGATCGAGCCGCAGCGCGCGCTGCGCGACATCGTCGAGTGGATGGGCCAGCTGACGCAGGTCCTCTCGCCGCCTCGCAACGAAGGCCTCCTTCAAATGGTGGAGAGCTTCCGGAGCATGCTCGGCAAGGAGTTGCCCGACTTCCGAGGTGGGAAGTGAGCGCGATGCGGCGACAGCTGCCCGCCGTCGCGGCGTGGACCCTGGGCGGCCTGGTTGTCGTCGCTGCCGCGGTCGCGGTCGCGGTCGCGCTGACGCGCGAGGACGGCGGCGTCGGGTCGAACTTTCGCGCGCTCCGCTCCGAGCCTAAGGACCTTGAGCCTCTTCTGACCCCGGAGTTGATCCAGGACATGCCCTTGACGCCGGCGGAGGCGACGATCCGCGGCGTCGTCCGGCAGCCCGACGGCGCGCCTGCGCCCGGGTCGACGGTGACCCTCTACAAGATGGTCACTGGGTGGCCAGAGTGGTCGAAGGACCCGGTCGAGACGGCCATCACGAACGAGGCCGGCGCCTTCCAGTTCGGCGTGCCGCGTCGCTACGGCTACCTCGTCGAGTTCGAGAACGACGTGTTCGCGGGTGGGCTCAAGCAGGTGCCTGCGATCGAACAGGATATGCAGCTTCAGCTGCGCCCAGGATTTTCGATCGTCGGCACTGTGCTCAATGACGTTGGCGCCCCTGTTCCTAAGGCGCGCGTCTCTATGGAGGCCGCGCCGCCAGACAGCCGCCGCGCGCGTACGGTGGAGACCGCCGCGGACGGCTCCTACGCGTTTACCAACGTCGCTGCCGGGCCTGTGCGCATGGTCGCCCGTCACGACTCTTGGCAGCCGGTCTCCGCGTCGAAGATCCTCATCGGTGACCGCGGTGACGCGGAGTTCCGGTTCGAGCGTCCGACCATGGCGCCGTTGCGGGGCGCGGTCGTGTCCGCCGAGACCGGGGCCCCCGTCGTCGGCGCGACGGTTCAGACTCTCCCAATCAAACACACGCTCGGGCTCGTCGCGCCGATCACGGCTGCGACCGCCGCTGACGGCTCATTCTTGCTTGAGGGCCTGCCGCGCGCGCAGATGCGCATGTGGGTGCGGCACCCTGATTACGGCGTCGTCTCCCGGACCCAGTCCATCGGGGCCGCAGCTGCGGAGATCTCGATCGAGCTGCCGAACCGCACCAGCGTTACGGGTACGCTGGTGTCACGGATGGACGCGGCCTTCCAAGGCGGCGAGGTGCTGCAGCTTCGCGACAGCGCCGGCGAGCTCGCGTTCGCCGAAGTAGGCGAGGATGGTGAGTTCGTGTTCGATCGCGACGTTTCGCCGGGGCTCGTCGATATCTCGTCGATCGGCGGGGCGCTGTCGTTCCGAACCTTCAGCGGCAGGTCCGCTATCGTGCTGCTCGGCGAGCGCCCGGAGAACCGGATCACGATCGAAGTGATGCCGCCGCCCGCGGTTCGCGGCAGAGTGGTTGATGGCGAGGGGCGCCCTGTCGCGGGCGCGAAGATCGAGCAGACGCAGGAGCTCGGTGACAACGTGCAGAGCATCCGCGAGGCTGCGATGACGCTGGACATCCGGCGCGCAGGCACCAGCCTCGCGCAGCTCTCGGACCCCGACGAGCTGCTGGCGATCTCCGACAGCGACGGCGTCTTTGAGCTGCGCGGGATGAACATCGGCGAGCTGTTGGTGCGGCTCAGCTGCGAGGGTTACGGCAGCCAGCTTATGCGCTTGCAGATGCCGCCGTTCGGCGAGGCCGCCGACCTCGGCGACGTCCCCCTGCGCGCGAGTGGACGCATCTCGGGTCGGGTCCTGCGCGGCGGCCGCGCGCTCGTCGGAGCGACGGTCACGGCGTCTCCGCTGGAGGCCAGCAACGGCGGCGAGCCGTCGGCAGCGAACCGCAGGCGCCCGCACGGCGCGCGCCCGTCTTCGCTCCTGGCGATCGCCGGCCGCGGCGGGCGGTTTGAGCTGCGCGGACTGGAGCCAGGCCGCTACGAGGTGCGCGCCAGGAGTCGAGGTCGCAACGCCCGCAGCGATACGACCGTGGTCACGGTTATGGCAGGCGCCCCGTCGCGCCCCGTCGAGATCGCGATCCGCGCCGGGCGAGTGCTCGACGGCGTGGTCCGAAACGTGGCTGGACAACCCTTGGCAGACGCGCTCATCAGCGTGCGCGGTCGCCCTGGAGAGGTCACTCGGTCGCGCACAGACGGAACATTCTCCGTTGAGCTGACGCAGCGTCGCGCCGAGCTGATCGTCTCGCTCGGGGATCGAAGTATGGAGAGCGTGGTCGCCGTCGAACGTGACCAGGAGTCCGTCGAGGTACAACTGGACGCGCTGCCGACCTGCGCGATCGCGGCCACGGTGTTTGGGGTCCCCAATCGTCGCAGGCTCCAAGGTGTATTGATGCGGACGACGGCCGTCGGTGAGCTCGCGGCGGCCGCGCCTTTGTCACGCTGGATGCCCACACCCGACGGAGCGCTGAGCCGCTCGGGCGTGCCCAGCGGACGCGTGCGCTTGGAGTTTCGTTGTGACGGGTATGCGCCGCTCTTCATTGATGAGGATCTGCAGGCCAACGAAGTGAACCAGCTCGGCGAGCTGGTCTTCGAGCGAGGTTCGCGCCTACGCGGTCTCGTGCTCGACGAAGCGCAGCGGCCCGTTCCCGACGCGGTCGTGCTGTTGGGCGAGGAGTCAGACTTTGACCTGTTTGCGTCTTCCGTGCGGACCGCATCGGACGGCTCGTTCGTCATCGACGGGGTCACGAGTCGTTCACGTCAGGTGGTCGTGCGACACCCCGCGTTCGCCGCTCGCACGCTCAAGGTCGAGTTGCCGCGGGACGTGCTCGCGGCCGAGCCGTTGCCGATCGTGTTGGAGCGCGGCGGCACCATCGAGGTCGTCGTGCCGCTGTCAGAGATGCCGGACAACGGTCTGGTCTTCTTGCGTAGAGACGGGCGGTTAGTCACCAGCACCGTGCTCGACGAACGCGGCTACGCGTGGTTCTCCAACCGCAGCGCCGGCGCGTATTCGGTGAAGCTGGCAAGTCGAGAGCTCGACGAGCGGGAAGTCGTTGTCAAACCCGGCGTCGAAGTGACGCGGTTGTTGTTCTGACGCGGCGCGCCCTCGGCGGCGCGCGGGGGTCGCCGCTCGTCGTCTGCAGCGCCTCAGCTGAGGCGCTGCACCGCGTCGACGAGCAGCGCGACTCCGTAGCCTGTGCCGCGGTTCATCCGGAACGCAGGATATGCGAGGTCGATGTGTCCCCAGCGCGCGCCGCTGCCGTCGACGTTCCAGTGCACGAACTCCGCGGCGCAGCTGACCTGCGCGTTGCTGCGATTCTTGACTGAGTTGCGCATGTCGGCGACCGGGCTCGCGAACTCGGACCGGAAGAATTCCGGGCCAAAAGGCAGCGCCCAGCATTGGTCCCCGCTTGAGCGACCTGCGTCGCAGAGCGCGCGTTCGACGTCTTCGTTGTTGCTGACGACCGCGGCGAAGTGCGCGCCGGTCGCGACGCCCTGCGCACCCGTCAGCGTCGCCGCGTCGATCAGCGTGTCCGCCTTGAGCACGCGCGCGGCGTAGCTGCAGCCGTCGGCGAGCAGCAGGCGTCCTTCGGCGTCGGTGTTGTTGATCTCGACCGTCTTGCCGGAGTGCATCGTGACGACGTCGTCGGGCTTGTAGGCGCGCGGTCCAATGGCGTTCTCCGCGAGGCACATGATCAGCGTGAGCTTGGTCTTCTTGTGGTGCTTCGCTAGCGCCAGGAACGCCCCGAGCACGGCCGCAGATCCGCCCATGTCGGCCTTCATCGTCTCCATGCCGCCGCGGCCCTTGATGTGCAGCCCCCCGGTGTCGTAGGTGACCCCCTTACCGATCAACGCGACGTGCTTCTTCTTGGTCGGGTTGACTGTCGCGACCAGCATGCGCGGCGCAGAGAGCGCGGTGCGGCCGACGGCGTGGATGCCGCCGAGCTTCTTCTTGAGCAGCGCGTCGCCGACGAACTCTGTGATCTTCACGCCTGGGACGGCGCGCAGCAGCTTCTTCGCCGCGGCCGCGAAAGCGCCTGGGTTGAGGTCCGTCGGTGGGGTGTCGACGAACCGCGCCGCCTCTCGCGCGCGCTGCACGATGTCCTTGGTCAGGGCCGTGACCTTGACGTAGGTGCCCTTCGACAGCGCGCAGGCGATCGAGAGGGACGCCGGCGCCCTCTTGCGGCTCTTTAAGGTGAAGTCGGGCAGCGCGCGGCCGACCGCGTTGCACGCTGCGACCTGGTGGTCCGCATCGTCCAGGCATAGCAGCACCGCGTTCTTGCCTTTGTTGAGGCCGGCAGCGGCGGTCAGCTTGCGGAGTGACTCTGCGCGGGTTTCGGACGCGTGTCGGGACATGACGTCCGGCACCACGCCGACGGTCACGCGCTGCTCGCCGTGTAGCGAGGTCGCGCTGCCGCCGAGCAGCCCGACGACCGCTTCCCGCCCGAGCCGCATCACCAGCGCCGCGGTCGGCGCGTCGAGCAGCTTCTTGAGAGACGATAGCGACCGGCTGCGGGGTCCGAAGGTGGCAGCCGGCGCGATGACCAGGAGGTGGTCGGCCGCGAGCAGCTGCTTGGAGTCGGCGACGAACGTGAACTTCATCGTCGCGAGCCTACGCCCAGCGTGGCTACTTCGCGAACGCTTCGCGGATCCTGACCGCGCGCGCGAGCCCGTCGCGGGACTGCAGCAGCTTCTTGCGCACGTCGGGGCTCAGCTGCGCTGCTGCCAAATAGGCGTCGACGACGCCCAGAGCCTCTGGCGAACTGTGGCCGTTTACGAAGGCGTCCAGCCACGCCGGCATGAAGAAGATACGGCGGTTCTGCTTGACCCAGTCGACCTGCTCCAGCGCCTCGCGCAGATACGGGATCGTAAGCTGCTCCTGGCCAGGCCAGTGGAAGTAGCCGAGGCTGTCCTGGGTCCACTGCTCTGGCGGTGTCTCCAGCCGTAAGTACTGCTCCCAGTAGCGGCGCTTGCTGTCAGCGGTAGGCGTCGCAGCCTCCGTCAAGAAGACCTCTTTGCCGATGTCCTGGCCCGCGAACGACTCGCGCAGCGCCTCGAAGCTGCCTCGGTCTGCTTCGGCGGCGATGAGAGCCGCTGCCGCTAGGAAGCGGTCACGCCGGCCCGCCGCGAGACCTGTGATCGTCGCTTCGCCGCGCGCAACGAGGCGGCAGATGTCGAGCACGCGCGGCGCGGCGCTATGGCGCGCGAGGAAGCGAAAAATCGACAGCTCACGGTCGCTCTCTTCGCCGTCGGTCAGCTGCGCGAGCAGCAGGTCGACGGCGCGCTCCCATAGCGCAGCGCTGCGCGCTGGCGCGAGGTATCGAGATAAGCAGGTGCCCAAGCGCGACAGCAGCCAGCGGTGGGTGTCGGCGTCGCGCTCCACGGCGAGCATCGCGAGCAGGGTCTCGGCGAAGCGCGCCGGGTCGATCTCGGCCTCGCGGACTGCCTCATACAGCGCCGTTGTTCCAGAGGCGCGGACGAGCGGGTCGGGCTCGTCCGCGAGGTGCTCCTGCAACCAAGCGGCGCTCATCGCGTCGGGCACGAACTGGCCGTAGGCGACGTCCTGCGGATTAGCGAGGATCGCAACTGGCGCTTCGCGACCGATCAGCGCTCGCACCGTCGCGCGCTCCGTATCGGTCGAAACCGTCAGCTTGGAGCGCCCGCCGCCCCGGTCAAAGACCATCAACTCCAGGTCGATGGGCCACGATCCTGTGCCACCCAGCGCCCGCTGCGTCACGGCCGCGGTTCGGACCGTACCGGCTTCGTCGGTCGTCCACTCCACGCGCACCTGCGGCATCGACGGTGCGAGCAGCCATCGTTCAGACCACCGGTCGAGGTCTCGGCGCGCAGCCCCCTCCAGCGCGGCGGCGAGGTCGCGCCACGTAGCGCTGTCGTACGCGTGCTCCTCGAGGAAGCGTTTGACGCCTGTCTGGAACACCTCCGCGCCGAGCTGCGCGAACAGCGCGCGCAGGACCGCCGGCGCCTTGTTGTAGACGATCGCTCCGTAGGCCGACTTCGCGTCGGCGAGGTTCTGCAGCTCCTGGAAGACGGGCGTCGTGCCCGGGGTGGCGTCGACCGCGTAGGCGCGCGGCTTGACCCGCTGCAGGAACCGCAGCCACGCGCGCTGGCCGGGCTCTAGCGCCGCCATGGCGCGGTAGCCGAAGAACGTGGCGAAGCCTTCTTTCAGCCATAGGTCGTCGAACCACTTCATCGTCACCAAGTTGCCGAACCACTGGTGGCTCAGCTCGTGGTAGATCAGGGTGCTGCGTCGAACTTGTTCGTCGACCGTCGGCGCGTGATCGAAGACGAGCGCGGACTCCCGGTAGAAGATCGCGCCTGCGTGCTCCATCCCCCCGTATGGGAAGCCAGGGAGCAGGACGAGGTCGAGCTTGTCGAAGGGGTAGGGGACGTCGAAGGTGTCTGCTAACCAACGGAGCCCGTCGTGATGCAGTCGTACGAGCGCGTCGCGGTCGACGTCCGCCAGCTTCGACGATCGCAGCAAGATCCGCATCGGGTCCTCGCTCGTCACCCCGGGCACCTGCGGGTGCGGCGGCGTCAGCTCGGCGAATGGTCCGCAGGCGAACGCGAACAGGTAGGTAGGCAGCGGCTTGCTCTGTCCGAAGCGGAGCAGCTTGCCGGTCGGGGACCGCTCGGGCTCTGGGTCGTCGGGGTCGACCGGCGCGGTGTTCGCGACAGCTGTCCAAGGCTCGGGCACGTCTAGCTCGAGGCGAAACCTGGCGCGCAGGTCCGGCTGGTCAAAGCACGGAAACAGGCGGTGCGCGTCCGCAGGGACGAGCAACGTGTAGAAGTAGTCGCGGCCGTCTGTGGCGTCGCGATAGACCGTCAGCGGTGTCCCCGTCTGGGCGACCTGCGACGTGAAGTTCGCGCGGAGGCCGTTGACGCCGTCGCCCAGCAGTTCACTCGGTATGACCAGGTGGTTGGCGACGCGTTCAAGCTCGACGGGTCGGTTGTTGACCAGCACGTCGCTGATCGAGTCGCCGTCGAAGTCGAGCACGAGCGGCGCGCGGTCGCCCTCCTCGCGGAATTGGAACCGCATCGAGATTGACCCTGAGACGGCGTCCATCCGGTCGGCGAAGCGGAAGTGCAGGTCGTATTCGACGTCGCGTAGCGTCGCCGCGCGCTCGCGCGCTAGCTCACGATCGACGCCCGGCGAGGGCTGCTGGGGTATGAGCGATGCCGTAAGGCTGAGCGCGACGAAGAGCACGGAGGTCATCTTACGAGCTCGCACGCTCGACTAGCACCGCGGCGCCCACGCAGCGGTGAGCGCGGCGTTGGTGATGGCCGCGTGCGACGCGTGCCACGCCGCGACGCCCGCCTCAAACAAGATCGCCTGCGGGGACTCGTGCGGCACCCCGCAGCGTTCGGCGATCGCGCGGGCGACCGCACGCGAAGAGAGCACGTCGACGAAGAGGGTGGGTACGTCGGGGTGGTCCAGACGGAAGAGCTCGTATTCTGCGCGCGCCGTCGCGCTGATCGGACAGATCGGGCTGTGCTTAAGGAGCAGGACGCGCGGCTGCGTCAGCGCCGCGTCGAAGGACTCCATATCTCGAAGGACCTGTTCGCCCATGTGTCGCTCCTCAACAGACGACGCGGACGTCGCCGTCGTCGTTAGCCACCACGATACGCCCTGCCATGTTTACAAAAAGCCCGTGGTCGACGACGCCGACGGTCGCGTCCAGGATCTCCGCGAGCGCGGCCGGCTCTCTGATGCCGTCGTAGGCGCAGTCGAGGATCCAGTTGCCGTTGTCGGTCACGAGCGGCGCGCCGTCGCGTTTGCGTAGTTGGGTGGTGCAGTCCGTCGCCTCGATTCGACGCCGCGCGTGCGTCCATCCGAACGGCAGCACCTCGACCGGGAGTCGGAACACCTCTCCGAGGACATGGACCATCTTGTCTTCGCCGACGATCACGATCAGTTCGTCGGCGGTCGCGGCGACCAGCCGCTCGCGCGTGTGGGCGGCGCCGCCGCCCTTGATCAGGTGCTTGTCGGGGTCGACCTCGTCGGCGCCGTCGATCGCCATATCGAGCCGCGTGACCTCGTCGAGGGAGACGAGCGGGATCCCTTTGGCGGTCGCTGCTTCAGCGGTCGCCGTGCTGGTAGGCGCGCCGCGAACCGCGAGCCCTTCCTCGCGGATCCGCTCGGAGAGGCGCTCGAGAACGAACAGGAAGGTCGAACCGCTGCCGAGCCCGATCGTCATGCCGTCCTCGACCAGATCCGCCGCAGCGTAGGCGGCCGCGCGCTTGGCGACGTTCGCGTCTGTCATCGACGCAAAGTATGTTGTCAGGCCCGATGAAGCGATTCCTGTTCTGGTTGCTGACGCTGTCGACGGCGCTGCTGCGCGGTCAGGCCCCGCTGCAGACGCTCTTCAGCAGCAACAACCAGGGCTCAGCGGGCGGAATGGTCTACTTCGACCTCGAAGTGCAGACCGCAGCCGGCGTGTCGATCACGCGCCTCGACGTGAACGTCGCCGCGCCCGCGGCAGAGCTTGAGGTCTACGTCGTCGCGGGCGGTCGGAGCGGCAACGAGGGCTCCCCTGGGGTTTGGACCCTGGTGGCGCGCGGTCCGCTGCAGTTCGCGGGCGTCGACCAGCCGTCTTCGGTCTGCCTGGGCCCGGGCTTCTCTCTTGGGCAAGGCGTCCACGGCGTCGCCTTGCGCGGGGACGGCCTCGTGCACCGTTACACGAACAACCAGACGCTGCAGACCTTCGCCGACGCTGACCTGCAGCTGACCGCTGGCGCCGCGTCCAATCAGCCGTTCGGCGGCGCCCAGTATGAGCCGCGAGTTTGGAACGGCGCCGTGCA
>NYVR01000174.1 GCA_002684655.1 Planctomycetota bacterium
GCGGCCGTCTCGTCTTCACAGTCCCAGAGCGCTTCGCGTAGCGCGGCGCGCGAGATCCCGTCGGCGCCACCTAACAGCGCGAGGCCGTGCACTGCGCGCCGACGGGCGTGACTGTAGGTGGCCCGCTCGGCGACCGCGGCGAGCAGTTCGGCGCTGCGCTCATCACCAATACGACCAAGCGCGTCCAGCTCGCTGATGATGTCCCAACCCGATCCCTCGCAGAGGTCGCGCTCAACGCAACGCTCTAGATAAGTCCGGTCGTCCGGCTCCGCGTGACGTTCGAACATCGTCCCGCCGACGATCGTGAAGTAGCCGCCGCGAGGATGCCAAGTGCGCGCGAGGCGCAGCTGCAGCGGCGCAGGCAAGCACTGCACGTAGGCCGCCATCGCTGAGCGCCGCATCCTCGTAAGGCCAGGGAGGCGCCCCCCGGGCGCAGCGTCGTCATCTTCGCGTCCGAACATCTGCTCACACAGCGGCAGCCCACGCTCGTCTCCCATCGCCCCGAGCGCCCGCGCCGCGGCGCGCACGCGGCCGTGCACGAGGTCGTGCTGGACGACGTGCCACAGCTCGACTCGATCAGGCTCGGTGGTCCGCTGCGTGAGCGCAGCCTGCAGGCGCTCCTGCTCGAACATCTTCGCGGTCCGCGCGCGCTCTAACAGCTCGGCAACCGAGCGACCGCGGAGATCCACCTCTTCTTCACAGGGAGGCGCACGGAAGGCCTGAGCACAATCCGAGCGATCCAGCATGTCCGCCAACACCAGCGCACGGATCGGCTCGGGCAGCTGCACGGGCATCATCACACCCCAATCGACCAGCCACCCAGCGACGACGCCGCGCAGCTCGACCTCTTCGGCACGGTCTTCGATCAATTCGCACGCGCCCGCGTGGCCGAACGCTGCGGCGGCGGCAAGGACCTCGTGTCCGAGGCGGTCGCCGCCGTGAGCTCGGAGGTCGCGCACCAATGAATCGACCGGCAGCCGCAGCAACGCCACGAGCTCGCCCAGGTAGCGGCCGCGCGACTCCAACACACGGTCCACGCGGGGGTCCTCAGACGCGCAACGGAGCACGTCGTCGGTAGCGGCTGCGCCAGCTTCGAGCGCCTGTAAGAACCCGGTGCCGCGGCCACGCTGTAGCTGGCCGAGGCGCGAGTCGAACGGCGCGAGATCCGGTGGCGCGCCTACTGGTCCTCCTCCATCTCGGCCAAGAGGCCGTCGACAGCGGCGTCCATCTTGGCGCCGCGAACCCCCGTGAAGCGGATCACACCTTCGTGATCGAGCACGTAGATCGTCGGCCAACCGGTGACCCCCCACTTGCTAGAGATCGGGCCGCCGGTGCCGCGAACGCCGTTCCAAAACGAGCGCCAGGTCACGCCGTTCTCCTTGGCTTGTTGGCGATAATAGTCGAGGTCATCGTCGCTGTTGACGCCGATGAGGGCGAATGGTTGATCCTTCAGTCGTTCCACGAGCGACCGCTCGTGCGGAATCATCTTCCGGCAGGGGCCTCACCAGAACCCCCAGAAGTCGAGGACGACGACCTTGCCGCGGTAGTCGCTGAGCTTGAAGGCGACGCCGTCTGCGTCGGCGCCTTCGATGTCAGGCGCGACCATGCCGACCTGGAGCCGCTCGGCCTTGAACTGTTTGGCGCGGATCTTGTCTGCCAACCAGTGTCCGTCCGCGAAGGTCGCGGCGCGTTGACGCAGCTTCTCAGCCGCCTGCGGGTCGCGTCGTTTGATCGCGATGGACTGCCAATAGAGGGCCCATGCCCGGACGATGTCGTGAGGCGATTCGTCGACCACCCGCTGCAGGAACCCGGGCCCTCGCTCCATACCGAGGTGTCTCGCGATGACGTCGGCGCGCTCAAGCAGCGCGGTCAACGCAGGGCTCGACATGTGCTCGGCCTCGACGCGATCGACCACTTCGACCGTGAGCTCTTTGTTCTTCGCGTGAACCGCTGCCCACCCGAGCAAACGCACCGCGTCATCGCCGCCGAAGCGCGCCGCCACCTCGATCGCGCGCCGGCACATGCTGAGCTCATCCGGGCGAGGCACCGTGTTGAGCATCCTCAAGACCGCGGCGCGGTCACCGCGTTCACGCGCGGCGCGATACGCCGCGCTCGCGGTAATCGCGGCGCGCGCCTCGCCGTATTCGCGTCGCTCCTTTCGGAGACGAGCAGACAGGCGCTCGTAGGCCTGAGCCGCCGAGTCGAAGGTCTGGGCCTGCCCGGTCACTGCTAGTGGCAACAGCAGCACCGCGACCAGAGAGGTGGGTCTCATGTCCCCAATATAGAGGGAAACCCACGCCACAGCACGGGGCAGTGCGCGGTCCCGCTACCCGACCTCGGTGACGACACCCAAGAGCGCCGCGAGGCTCAGCACGTCGAGCCGGTTGTGCTCGAGGACGCGGTCTACGGGACCGGTGCGGTCCCGGATCCAGTCAAGGAACGCCACCGGCGCCTCGCTGCCGGGCAAATCGTCCTCGCGGAACAGCCGCAGCAAGCGCTCCTCTGCGGTCCGCAGCCGACTGTCCGGCCAATGCGTGGAGAACGAGCGCCGGATGATGTGGTACAGGTCCAGGTGCCGCTCGGTCAGCACCGGCGCCTCAATCTTGTGCACAGCGAGCCGCGCCGCGATGCGGTGCCGGTCGTAGCTCTTGCCGACGAACGTCACGGGCACCGGGTGCTCAGCCATCCGCTTGGCGAGGTGATGCAGCATCGCAGGCTCCTCGCCGAAGTCGCGCAGGAACAGCTGCTCGAACACCAGCTCGTCGCCCTCGAACCAGGCGTAGCCGTAGTTGAAGACCACGGTGCCTGCGCCGCCCGCCAACCCAGTCGTCTCTGTGTCGAGGAACAAACATTCTTCGGGGCGCAGATCCGCGAAGGCTGCGGACTTCGCCAACGCCGCGAGCCGAACCGCGTCGAAGCCGCGCCCTGCTGCCAGGGAGACGGCCCCGTGCACGAACGAGGTCGGATATCGAAGCGAGCGAACCCAGAGCGGGCCGTGGTCCGTCTCAATCACCTGGGCATCTGGCAGATCCACGACCGGCCGCCTCGCAGGCGTGGACGCGCCGGCAGCCAAACTCGCGCGGCGCTCGTTCAAGAACGCGCGCATCGACCGCGCCGGCGGCGCGCCTGAGGCCTCGCCCGCGACGGCCTCCGCCTCCACAGACGGATCGCGCTCGCGAGGCTCGAGGTGCGCGCGGAACGCGCGACGGAGCTTTTCACGGCGTGAGCGGCCACCCGCGCCTCCTACCACGCCTCCTCCGAGTGCGGCGGCAACACCTGCTCACGCTCTTCGAGCATCGACCGCAAAATGGTCAGCGCGACCGCCTTGCTGCGTTGCCCGAGGCTCGCCTGCGGGCCGACGCAGGAGGGGCAACCGCTGCGACAACGGCAGCGCTCCACCAGCTCAGTCGCCGCCTGCAGGATCTCGCGATGGACTCGGAAGATGCGCTCGGCGAGCCCGACGCCGTCCGGGATGCGGTCGTAGAGGATCAGCGTCGGCGCCTCGAAGTGCGGGTTGAGCGCCTCCGCCAACACCCGGACGTCTCCAGGATCGACCCGCACGAACAGCGGCACCAGGCCCTGCAAGAGCGCGCCGATACCCTGCAGGCAGGCCGCCTCACCGCCGCGGCGCAGCCCCAAGCGCATCACCAGCTCGGGGCGCAGGACCAGCGCCGTCGCCTCCGTCTCGAACTCTTCTGGCGGCAGGTTGATCTCTCCGATGCCGACGTTCTCGCGGGTGTAGTATTTGATCTTCTTGAACGCCTTGGCGAGCGTCGCGACGTGCACCTCGCCGCGGTGAGCCGTGTAGTTGGCAAACTCGCGCTCTTCGTCGAGGTGCAGCATCTTGACCTCGGTTTCGTCATCCGCCTCGGTGTAGTAGTCCGCGTCGACCTGTTTGACGAAGACGCGCCGGTCGTCGTAGTCGAACCGCTCAACCAACCAGGTGTCGCCCTGGTGGCCGTAGATCGCGCCCTCGTAGACCTCCGTGATCGCTGAGGGACGATCGATCTCGGCGAGGATCTTGCGAGACTCGCTGTCCATGATCGTGACGTTGTCCATGTCAGCCGCCGTGAGCGAGACGCCCTCTGCGGGGTAGGTTCGCTCGGCGTAGTGAAAGCGCCCGCTCTGGTGTACGAGCACGCGCAGATCGTGCGCGAGGAACTCCAAGACGTCGCGCGTTTCGTCCGCCTCACCAAACGCCTCGTCCTCGTCAAACGGCAGCTCGAAGGCGGCGCAGCGAATGTGATTCGTCAGGATGATGGCGTTGTCGGGGTCGATCGACACAGCGTCACGCGGAGCGTCGAACAAGTAGCCTGGGTGCTGCATCAAGTACTGATCCATCGCGCCGCTGCGCGCGACCACGATCACCGCGCTCTCCTGGCTGCGGCGGCCGACGCGGCCGGCCCGCTGCATCGTGCTCGAGACCGTGCCCGGGTAACCAACCAGCACGCAGACGTCGAGGCTGCCGATGTCGACGCCCAGCTCCAGCGCGTTGGTCGAGACGACCGTGCGGATCTCGCCTTCACGGAGCCCCTTCTCAATCTTACGACGCAAGATCGGCAGGTAGCCGCCGCGATAGCCAGCGACACGCTGTTGGTCGATGTCTTTGAGGCGCGCCTCGTCACGTAAATACTTCAGCAGCACCTCGGTCTGGTTGCGCGAACGCGCAAAGAAGATCGACTGCAGGTCCGACTCCAACAAGACGCCGCCAAGTTGTCGCGCCGCCTCACTCGCCGGTACGCGCATACCCGACGTTGGCTGCACGATCTGCGGGTTCAAGAACAAGAAGTGCTTCTTGCCGCGCGGGCTGCCGTCCTGGTCCACCACCTGCACCGGCTTCTCGAACAACCGCCGCCCGTGCTCTCCGGCGTTGCTGATCGTCGCCGACGCACCGCAGAAGACAGGATCGCTGCCGTAATGCCGGCAGATCCGACGCAGCCGCCTCAAGACGTTCGCCACGTGGCTGCCGTAGATGCCCGAGAGCGTGTGCAGCTCGTCGACGACGACGAACCGCAGACCGGTGAACAAACCCTGCCACTTCTGGTGATTCGGCAAGATGCCCTGGTGCAGCATGTGGGGGTTCGTCAACACCAGCGCGCCGTGTTCGCGCAGCGCCTGACGAATCGGCGGCGGCGTGTCGCCGTCGTAGACGGCGACCGTCAGATCCTCGCGACCCGTGGCTTCGAGCAGCTTCTCCAGATCGGCCATCTGGTCTCGCGCCAATGCCTTCGTCGGGTAGAGATAAAGGCCGCGGGCATCGAGGCCGTCGCGGATCAACGCGTCGAGCACCGGCAGGTGGTAGGCCAAGGACTTGCCCGACGCCGTCGCGGTCGCGATCACCGCGTCCCGGCCTTGGTGCAGCAGGTCGGCGCACTCGCGCTGGTGCGCGAACAGCTCCTGGATACCGCGGCTGTGCATCGCGTCACCTAGAGCAGGGTGCAGCCACTCCGGAAATGGCTGCATGCGCGCAGGCCGCGGCGGCACCTCGTGGCTGGCCTCGACGGTCCCAGGGCCGTCGTCCGTGTTCGCGCGCAAGCGCCGCACCAGCTGCGTCAGATCCATCCAATCACCTCCCCCGCGCGCCGCGTATCCTCCATGGCGACATCGTATCCACACCCGAACGAAAACCAAACTTCTGGGGCGAGGCAGCGGCAGACAGCGCGAGAAACCAGCCGACAAGCACCTTGCACCGCGCTGCTCAGGCGGCACCTTTCAGCGCGGTGAACGCGCCACACATGAACCAGAGCTACCGCGGGCGAGACCTGCTGTTTTTGTGCTGCGCGGCGCTGCTGCTGCTGCCCAGCATCTGGTCGCCGTGCAGCATCACCGGACAGGATGAATACTGGCTCTCCTTCCGCACGGTCCTGGAGATGCAGGACCGCGGCGAGTGGCTGACCCCCTACGTCAACGGCCAGGGGCGTCTGCAAAAGCCGCCGCTGCTCTACTGGCTGATGCGCGCGTCTTATCTGACGTTCGGCGCGAACCTGTTCGCCGCGCGGATTTGGACCGTGCTGTTCGGCGCCACGATGGCGCTGTTCACCGCGAAGCTCGCGCGCCGATACCGAGGCTCCGGCTACCTCGCGGGTCTGCTGGTGCTCGGCGCGGCCGGCGTGATGATCGACGCGCGTCGGGCGATGTTTGACCTGCCCGTCGGGTGCTTGTGCACCGTCGCGATCTACTTCAGCGTGAAGTGGCATGACCGCGGACGGCTCGCCGACGCGCTGCTCGCGGCTGCGGCGCTCGCAGCGGCCGGCATGACCAAAGGCCCCATCGCGCTTTGGTTCTTCGCCGCGCCGCTGCTTTCGGGACTGCTCTGGCGGCGGTCCCGCGCGAACGGTCCGTGGTGGCATCTGCTGCCAGCGGTCGCCCTGTTCGCCGCTCTCGCGGCGCCCTGGCCGCTGTGGGTGCAGGCAGCGCACCCAGAGTTCTGGACAGTGATGCAGACCCAAGCGGAGAACCGCGCCTTCGGAGCGCCTTCGGCGGACCGCCCTCTCAAGCTGCTCGGCGCCGTGCTCGGGCTCGCGGTGCCGTGGTCTGTCGCGGTCGCAGCAGCCGGCTGGGCCGCGCTGCGTGGTCGCTGCGAGCCAGGCGCGCCCGCGCGCTGGCTGCTCGGGTGGGTGCTGATCGGCGTCATGCCGTTCGCGTTCATGAAGGCCTTCGAGCGATACATGCTGGCGCTCGTATGCCCGATGGCGATCCTCGCGTCGCTCTGGCTGACGACCTGCGGCGTCGCCGCGCGACGGCGCCACGCGACGATCGCCACATGCCTCGCCGGAGTCCCGGTGGTCGTCTTCTCAGCGTTCGCCGCGTGGTTCCAGCTCGCCTATGCGGCGCCGATCGTCGCGCTCGCGCTGTGGGCGATCACGTGGAGAGTCGCGCGCCGCGAGGCACCGAACGTCGGCGTGGTCGCCGGCCTCTGCGGGCTGTTGTTATGCGTGCTGCTGGGCGCCGTCTACCCAGCACTGGGCATCAACCGGCTGCCTGACGACCTGCCCGACGACCTAGCCACCTGCGAAGTCCAGACCTTCGCCAGACCACAGCCTGGGATGATCTCGATGACCCTCGGTCGCAGCGTGCCGCAGTTCCGCGGCGATGCAGACGGCTTAGGCGCGCGCCTCGCCGCCTACGACGGCTACCTGTTCGCCCTGGAGGACGACGCCCCGAGGATCGAGGCCGCCGCGCGCGCCCACGACGTCGCGCTGCAGCGGGTGACCGAGTTCCGCTCTTTCTACTCCAGGAAGGCGTGGCTGAAATTCTTCCGACCCGGCGCGCGCTGGCCAGACTGGCAGCGCGCGCTCCAAACCCGGTCGTGCGAAGGCTTGAAGCCGCGCTTCGTCTGCTACCGGCTTTGATCAACTCTGACCGCGCGGCGCTCGAAGCCTTCCTATCCGCGATAAATCATTTCATGCTCTCCCTATGACCCGGATCTGGCTCCGAAGGCTCCTGAAGCTGACCGCGGTCGGCGTCGGCGCGCCGCTGATGCTCGCGGTATGCGTCTACGTCAAATGGTGCGTCGTGGACGGCAAGCTCGCCACGATCACGCCCGGGTCCGTTTATCAATCGGCCGCGTTTGATGCTGACGAACTCGTCGACGTCTGCCGGCGCTACGGCATCCGGTCGGTCATCGACCTCCGCGACAACCGCCCCGCGCTCGTCGCCGCAAACATCGCAGCCGCCCGGGAGGCAGACCTGCAACACATCCACCTGCCCACGGGCACCTACCCGACCGCGGACTTCGTCGACTCGTTCCTGACGCAGATCGCCGCAGCCGAACGTCCGGTCTTGGTCCACTGCCAGCACGGCGAGGGGCGCTCGGTGCTGATGTGCGCCCTGCATCGCATCCAAAACGAAGGCTGGACCAACGAGCAGGCCTTGGCAGGCACCTGCAGGCTGCCGGACAACCTCCAGTTCCTGACCGATTGGTTCCCCAGCCTGCGCCGCTTCAAAGAGACCCACCCGAAAGGGCGCACGGTGCTGCGGTTTCGGCGACGCCCAGCCACAGAGGGGGCTGCGCCAGCGAAGACAGAGGCGGCGGCGAAGCCGCGCCCCGCGCCCAGCGGCTCGCGCTAACCGGCCCCGCCGACCTCGGCGTAAAGTTAGACCGAGACGGCTTAACAATTAAACGGTCCGCGATCGATCGCGTCGCGGCTGCGGATCACCTCGCGCCGGCCACGACGCGTCGCCTCAGGAAGTCTGCAAGAGAACCATAGAGGTGCGCACGAGTGCCGGTGCGCTCGTAGATCGAGTGCGCGCGATTCGGATACGCGAGGTATTCGAACAGCTTGCCGTGCTCGACCAGCGCGTCGAACAGCCGCTCGCTGTTCTGGAAGTGGACGTTGTCGTCGGCTGTGCCGTGCACCAACAGCAGGTCCCCCTGGAGCTGGTGGGCAAAGTTGACCGGTGAGCACCGCTCGTAGACCTCTGGCACCTCACGCGGATCGCCGCAGTAGCGTTCTTGGTAGATCGTGTCGTAGAGCGAGATGTGCGTAACGGGCGCCACCGACATCCCAGCGGCGAAACGCTCCGGATAGCGGAACAGCATGTTCAACGTCATCGCGCCGCCGCCTGACCACCCCCATATGGCGAGGCGCTCGCGGTCCATCCAGTCGTGCCTCCCGAGCAGCGCGTCGACAGCCTGGCTCCAGTCGTGAGAGCTGATAACGCCGATGTTTTGGTAGAGCGCCTTGCGCCAATCGCGGCCCTTTGGCGCGGGGGTGCCGCGCGCGTCCACAGACATCACGACGTAACCCTGCTGGCAGATCCACCGGTGAAACAGGTGATGTCCGAGTGACCACGTGTTCTTGACCGTCTGACCCCACGGCTCCCCGTAGACATGGAACAACACCGGCCACTGCTTGTTGGGGTCGAACCCCGCCGGATACATGACCCACCCATCCAGCGCGTGGCCGTCAGCGGTGGTCACCTCGAAGAACTCGCTCTCACCTCGCTGGACGGCGTCATAGCTGGCACGCAGCCGCTGATTGTCGACAAGCACGCGCACGCGTTCATGCGACGGTAACCGCACGAGATCGATCACCGGCGGGTCGTCGAACGACGAGAAGGGGTGGATCGCCAGCGAGCCGTCGGCGCTGATCTGGTAGTCGTGCCAGCCCCGCGCGGCCTCCGGTGAGACCCGGCGACGATCCTCGGCCGCCCCATCCACGAACAAGCACTTGCCAGTGGCTTTACCGTCGGCGCCGCTGACCAAGACCGCGCCGCTCTCTAGGTCCACGTGCTCTACCGCGATGACGTCGTATCCCTGCGTCCAGGTGAGCTGCTTGACCACGCCGCCGTTGCGCCACGCGACCGTGCCCGCCTGACGCCACGCCTCCTCGGCGTCGCCCTGGAAGGCCACGTCGCTGGTCCAGAAGAAGGACTCCCCGTCCTGGCTCCAGCGAAAATCCTCGCGCACGTCTACGTAGGCTGCGTCGCGTTCCTCGTGCACCTTGCGGACGGCGCCACTCTTGACGTCGCAGCCGTAGACGACGAGGTGGTTCTGCTGCCGCGGCAGCCACTGGACCATTAGTTCGGCACCTCCAGGGTGCCACTCCATCCGAGGTACATAGGTCTCGCGCGGGTCACCGGGGGTCTTCATCCAGACGGTCTCGCCGCCATCGGCCGGGATCACGCCGACCCGGCACGAGGAGTTGGTGGTGCCGGCCTTTGGATACTGCACCGGAACAATCCGGGCGTAGCGGTCGCTCAAGTTGTCGACCATGTAGAACTCGCCGACGCCGCTGCAGTCCAGCTGCCAAAACGCGACGTGTTTTCCGTCAGGGCTCCAGCGGAAGCCGTCGCGACAGTCAAACTCCTCCTCGTATACCCAGTCAAAGGTGCCGTTGATGACCGTCTCCGAACCGTCATCGGTGAGCTGTGTCTGGCTGCCGCCGACCACCTGCTCGACGAAGAGGTCGTTCTCCGAGACATAGCCGACGCGGCTGCCGTCTGGCGAGAACTTCGCGAACTGCAGCGACGACTTCGGCTGGCTGCCGCCCAGACGACGGGGTGCTTTGCTGCCGTCTAGCGGCAGCACATAGAATTCTCCGCGGGTGTTCTCGCGCCAAACACGCTCGCTGTCGGTGAACACCATCAGCCAGTCCCCGCCTGGAGAGAAGCTGTAGTCTTCGATGCGGATGGCGCGACCCTCTGCGGGCGCCCAGAGCATCGCAGCAGAGACCAGCACGTCCCGCTCACCGGACACCGCCTCGTAACGGACCAGCTCGAAGGTGTCCGCGCCCTGTTTTTGCTCCAGCGTCGCGTAATGGCGACCGTCGAGCCATCGGGCCGGGCCGAAGCGATCGGTTCGGAACTCACCCGAGGTGATGCGGGCGGCGTCGAGCAGCGCAGGGTCCTGTTGCGCGAGCAAGGAGCCGGCGAATAGGGAGAGAGACACGGTCGCTGCGACGTTCACGCGCGCATGCTAGCTGGCGCGGCGACGCGGCTCCAAGCCCGAACCCTCGGCGCGCTGATGCAGCGGTGCAGCCGCGCGCAGATCGAGCGCCTGCAGCAGCCCACGCGACCGACGCCAAGCGAGCTAGCGGCCGCTGAACAGCGACTCTGGCACGATTTCCGTCGCCGCCGAAGGGCGCGGGATCCTAAGGAGCTGCGCGAACAACGAGACGCCGAAGCCTGGCGTGATCTGGGTCGCGACCCGCCGGCCCTGCGGCAGGCCCGCGCCCATCGCGAAGCCGACCACCGCGCGGTCGTACACGTGCGGCGTCCCGTGCGACGCGGGGAGCGTCCCGTTCAGCCAGTACGGCCGATTGACGAACTGCACGTCGCCGGCTCGCCCCTCGACCATGGCGTATGCGAGCGCCCGACGAATAGGGTCGGGGTGATCGAACGCATCGCGCACGTCCTCCGTGGCATACGCCACCATCACGCCGCGCACCTTCGCCGCAGCCTCGGTCGCCGCCGCCAAGGCGCCGTCGGGGTCGGACGCGATCGCGCTCTGGTTGAGATACACCGTGTTCTCGCTGACGCGCTCGACGTAAGCGACGCCCTCGCTGGGCGCTCCGAGCAGCTTCGTCAGCGAAGCCGTGACCGCCGACTTGACCCACGCGTCCAGCGGCCCGCGCCCAGCCGCGACGCCGTTCGCGCGCGCCTGCTCGGGCGTCGGCCCGACCCCGTGGTCTGCTGTCAAGAACAGCGACCACTGGCCCTCGCCCACCTCTGCGTCGAACGTCCGGAACAGCGCGCCGAGGTCTCGGTCCAGCCGCAACAGCGCGTCGCGCGCCTCGACGGAGTCGGCGCCGAAGACGTGGCCCAGCACGTCGGTAGAAGAGAAGCTGACACAGAGCAGGTCGGGGACGTCGTCCTGACCAAGCTTCAGACCGCGCACAGCTGCCTCGGCGGCGAGCCGCACGATGGTGTTGCCGAAGGGCGACGCGTAGAGCTGGCTGTAGTAAGCGGCGCCCGGCGCTTGCAGCCCGCCGGTCATCGGCTGCGGCAAAGTTCGTCCGTTCGATCCGTTCAGGTGCGCGCGCTCATAGGGCCGGTCGTCGACGAGGCCGCGATAGGCCGCCGCAGGGCCGATGCGATCCCACGCCCGCCCGAACCACTGGTCGATCGCGTGTTGCTCGTTGAAGGATTTGATCCACGCAGGCGTCTCGTCGACCCAAACCTTGTTGGTGACGAGGTTACCCGTCGACTTCTCAAACCACGCGGCGACGTCGGCGGCGCCGCCGGCCATCAGGATCGCCGCGCGGTCCTTCCACGCCACCGAAGCGACCTTGCTGCCCGCGATATGCGCCTTGACCGAGTCTGCCAGCGTCGGAACGAGCAGCATCGCGGGGCTGCGGTCCTTGCCCTCGGGCAAGTCCGGCAGGGCCTCCGCTGTGCCTCCGGCGCAGTAGACCGACCGCTGCTCGTCACGGGACCACCACTGGTTCTTGACGATACCGTGCAGGCTCGCCGGCGCGCCGGTTCCGATCGTCGCGTGACCGGGCCCGGTCTCTGAGCAAGCGTGTTGGTACACGCAGTTGTCGAACGTCACGCCGCGCTGCTGCAGGCGGCGGAATCCGCCATCTTCTGCATAGTAGGGCGCGCCCAGCGCGTGGACCCAGTCTGCCAACTGGTCGACCGAGCACAGCACGACGAGCCGCGGGCGCTGCTGAGCAACGCCCGCACCTGTCGTCAGAGCCAGCCAAAACGCTGCGTGCCACAGGCGCATCATCATGAGAGTATCTTGGCGACGCGCTCGACGGTTCGCCACGGAAGAAGGCCGAGATGGTAGACAGCGACCGACTCGACGCCCCTGCTGACGCAGACCTCGCGGAGTTGGACGAGGTCATCGTCGGTCCGGAACTGCGGCGCCTTCGGCCAGACGCATACACGCCGCGGCGACGCCGCCGTCACCCGCGCGCCCTCGTGGTCAAGGCCCGCCGCGATCTGATCTGGCCCCTCGCCGTAGCACGTGAACACGCGCTGGTCGGTGACGGGGAACGCCGCGGCCGACGCCGCCGACAGCTGGCTCCCGGTGAACCAGGGGTCTGCGTGGACTTGCACCGCGCGCGCGACCTCGCCGCTGGCCGCGACGACCCGCGCCGCGAGGCGCGCCACGGTCCCGCGCCGGACCGACAACACCGCGTCTACCCAGGCGCGCTGCTCGTCGGCGAGGCCGGCGTCGTCTGCGGGTGACGCAGGCGGCGCCATCGCGTCTGCGTCTCGGGTCATCGCGTCGACGAAGGCGCGCACGCTGCGACGCACCTGCTCTCCGTCGCGACCATCGGCCTCGTATAGCGTCATGCACGCCGGGCAAAAGCAGGCAGACATCGCGAAGTCGAGCAGACCCTTGGGCGTGAACGACTTCTTGTCGTGGTGGCTCGAGTGCTTGATCCCCATCTGGCCCAGCGCCTCGAGCTCGATCGTGCCCAGCCCCTCGTGCGCAGCCAGATCGCCGACCATACGCGAGTGGTAGTCGCTGACCGCGGGTTGCGCCGGACACAGCGCGTACGGGTAGCGGTCGCCGTGCGCGTTCTCGACCGACAGCTCGGGGTGTTGGAGGCCGAACTGGGTGTTGTGGCCAAAGACCGTCCACGCACGCGCGCTCATACCCGCCTGCGCTGCCTCGACGCAGAGGCGCTCCAGCGGCGAAGCTTCCCCCTCCCGAACCTCGCTCGAGAGCATCGGCCGCAGCAACCCGTAGTCCCCGCGCGGGCGGAAGTGCACGCAGCCGTCCTCGAGGAAGCGCACCCGCCGTTCGGGGTTCCACGGAGTCAACCAGCGACCGTCGTGATAGCTGGTCGCGATCGACAGCTCGGCGAAGCCGAGGTCGCGCAGCCGCGCGATCCCGCCGTGGTCGGCCAACGCCCGGAGGTCGAACGGATGCACGTAGAGCGCCAGTTGCATGCCTGCAGCGTAGAGGCAAAGGCGCGAGGTGCTACCATGCGTTCGTGTCCTCCTGCCACCTGTCCAAGCTCGCCCTCACCGCCGCGCTCGCCGCCAGCGCTGCAGCGCAAGGAGACGCCGAAGCTGCGCGCGCGGTCCTCGGACTGGACCTGACCTTCGCGAGCGGCGCGCCTGCCACGATGTTCTTCCACCGCGAACACGACCCGAAGCGCCACCACGACACCTGTAAGGTGTTCCACCACGTCCGCGCGCTGGACGGCACGCTGCTGACCAAGGGAAACGGCGGCATGTTCCAACACCACAAGGGCCTGTTCATCGGCTGGAACCGGACGAAGTGGAACGGCCAACGGTTCGACTTCTGGCACATGCCCAAGCAGGAGCTGCAGGTCTTTCGAGGGTTCTTGCCGCACGACGCGATGAACATGGCCGAGGGCGCACAAGTCTGCGCGATCGAGTGGATCACGCCGGCTGGCGAGGTCGTCATCGCCGAGCGCCGCGGCCTCCAGATCACCGAGCAACGCGCCGACAGCTACACCCTGCACCTCCGCAGCGAGCTGCGCGCGCCCAACGGGAAGGTTCGCCTCGCGGGCGACCCGCAGCACTCCGGCCAGCAGCTGCGATCCCCGCAGGCGTTCGCGCCCGCAGACGCGACCAAGGTCGCCTACGTTCGACCAGACGATGCGCGAGGCCACGGCAACGACGTCTGGACCGAGTGCGAGTGGATCGCGGCGATCCAGCGACACGGCGCCGACAGCTACACCATCCTGCGCGTAGAAGGCGCCGGCAACCGCGGTGAAACCAAGTGGTCGACGCGAGACTACGGCCGGTTCGGCGCCACGAGAGCGGTCGACGTCACCGCGGCGCAGCCCCTCGTGCTGGACCAATATTACGTGATCGCCGACGGAGCGCGCGACGCGGCGTGGTGCGCCGCCCGCGCCGCAGCGATCCGCGCCGCGAGCCGAGACAAGTAGCGAGGCGCTCGGAGAGTCGCGGCCGAATCGACCGCTGTGGACGCCGCAAAAGATGCAGCGAGCCGCGCTTTATGATTCGCTGTGAGCGTCCGACTACGTCCGCTCTCCGCCCCATATGCACAACATCGCCGCCGTCGTCACGTCCACCCTCGCCGTCCTCAGCTGCGCGTGGCACGCCAACGGCGAGCGCACGAACGAGGAGACCCGATCGCCCGTTGAGCGGCTGCTGCGTGCCGAGGTCCGCGTCGGCAACAGAGTCGTTCTGAGGGGCATCGCGAACGATGACGGCAGCCCAGACGCGGACGAGGTCTGGTCGATGGCGCACACGGTGAAGCTCTACCCGACCAAGGACTTCGCCGATCTCAAGGTGCCTGCCGACGCCGAGGAGTTCATGGTGCTGGGCACGCCGATCCCGCCGGACGGCCGCCTCGACAACCCCGTCCACGAAACCGACGTCGTCTTCAAAATCTCCGGCGGCGGCGAGTTCGCGACGATGGCGCTGCAGATCGAGAAGGTCGACGTGCTCTTCGGCACGTCGTGGTGGAAGGTCCCGCGAGACGCCTTGGACATCCGCTTCCCGAGCAGGTTGGTGCCGCGCTATCTCGTCGCCAAGCTAAAGAAGCCGCTGCGCAAGAAGTAACGTCGTCAAGATGGATAGACGCGGCGCAGCTCGTCACGGTAGCGCGCGAGCAGCCCGGCGTAGTCAGCGGCGGCTGGACTAGGACGCGTTTCGTGCCCGAGACGAACGAAGGGCGCCGCGACCTCGTCTACGCCGACGTCCTCGCCGCGCGCCCGGCGCGTCGCCCAGCACGCCTGCAGCGCGCCGCCCAGCGCAGCGGACTCCGTCTCCTCGAGGACGCCGACGCTGACGCCGAAGACGTCGGCGAGGATCTGCCGCCACAGCGCGTTGTTCGCGGCCCCGCCCGTGAGCCGGACCTCTGATACCCGGACGCCGAGCGCCTGGAGCCGCTCGAAGCCCAGCCCGAGGTTCAGCGACGTGCCCTCGAGCGCTGCCCGATACAAATGACCAGGTCGAAGCGAGCCCGGCCGCATGCCAAGGAGAGTCGCGGTCGCGGTCGGCAGATCTGGCACCCGCTCCCCCATCAAGAACGGCAGCCAGAGCAGACCGTCGCAGCCCGGCGCGACCTGCGCGGCCGCTGCTGTCAACGCGGCGTGGTCCATCCCGGTCAGCGCCTTGACCTCCTCGGTCACGCCGGTCAGGTTCATGACGCACAACAGCGGCATCCAAGCGCCGTCGCTGCTGCAGAAAGGCGCGATCAATCCGTCCGGGTCGACGACCGCGTGCTCCGTCCGAGTGAAGATGGTCCCCGAGGTTCCAAGGCTGACGACGACCACCCCTTCCCGCGTCGCGCCGCTGCCGATCGCCGACATCATGTTGTCGCCGCCTCCCGCGCTGACCACGACCCCGGGCGGCAGCCCCAGCGCCACGCGCGCCGAGGCCTGCACTTCGCCGACCAGCGCATCAGCGTCGATCAGGTCAGGCACCATGCCGGCGACCGAAGCGTCGATCGCCGCCATCGCACGCTCGTCGAAGGCGCGGGCGACGGGGTCAAACCAACCGCTCCCCGAAGCGTCGCCCCGCTCCATCACGGCGCGGCCGGTCAGCCAAAAATTGACGTAGTCGTGCGGCAGCAGAACCCGGCGGACCCGCGCCCAGTTCTCGGGTTCATGCCGCTTCAGCCACAGCAGCTTGCTGGCGGTGAAGCCGGTCGGCACCGGCCGCCCCACCGCCTCGCCGAGCGCTGCAGCCTCTGCCGCGGTCGCGGTGTCGCACCAGAGCTTGGCGGGGCGGACGACGTCGTCAGCGTCGTCGAGCACGACGCAACCGTGCTGCTGGCCCGAGACCCCGATCGCGGCGACCCGCGACACGTCGACCTCCCCCAGCACGGCGCCGCCGGTCGCGACCACGGCGTCGATCCAGTCCTGCGGATGCTGCTCCATGTGCCCTTCGCCGAGCCCGTCGATCAACTCGACGGGTCGGCTGCACCGCGCGACGACCTCGCCGCGCTCGGCGTCGACGACCAACGCCTTAACGCTCTGCGTGCCGACGTCGAACCCCAGGAAGAGCGGACCCATGCGCTACCCGCGCACCCCGAGCAGGTGCTCGACCAACAGCTGATCGAGGCGCTCGTACCGCAGACCACGCTCACCGATTTTGGCGGCGTCGATGTCCAACGACTTTAGCTCCTGGGCCTTCTCTGGGCTGTACCCCCCGCAAAGCAGCGCGTCGACCGCGTCGTCTCGCTGCGCTTGGATGATGTCCCGCACCTCGGGATCCGCGTCGAACGCCTGCGCCTTGTGCTTGAGGATCTTGTAGGTGCGCATGCATCCCTTGGCGAATTCCCAGACGCCATCCTGGTCCTCGCTGCGATAGGCGTGCGCGTCAAAGTGCAGCGGCCCGGTGTACGGCGCGCCGCCGAGCGTGCCCTCAAGCAGGCGCACTAACAGGAACGCCCCCTTTTGGTCCTCGCTGCCGAACCGTAGGTCTTGGTCATAACGGCCGATCTTCTGACCGTTGAGGTCGATGTGGAACAGCTTGTCACACGCCATCGCCTCGGCGACGTTGTGCGCGAACGAGAGCCCAGCCATGACCTCGTGGGCCACCTCCGGGTTGACGCCCACCATCGCTTCGTTCTGTAGCGTCGAGATGAAGTGAAGCATGTGCCCGGTGGTCGGCAGGTAGATGTCGCCGCGCGGCTCGTTGGGCTTCGCCTCCAGCGCGAACTTCATGCCGTAGCCCTGCTCCTTGCAGTATTCACACAGGAAGTCGATCGCGTCACGCATGCGACCCCAGGCGTCGCGCGGATCGCGGCAGGCGTCGGCCTCGCTGCCTTCCCGGCCGCCCCAGAAGACGAAGATCTTCGCGCCCAACTCCGCGCCAAGATCCATCGCGCGCATCGTCTTTTGCAGCGCGAAGGCCCGCACCTTCGGGTCGTTGGCGGTGAAGGCGCCGTCCTTGAAGACCGGGTGCGAGAACAAGTTGGTGGTCGCCATCGGCACCTTCAAGCCGGTCTCGGCGAGCGCGGCCTGAAACTCCTTGACGATCCGATCGCGCTCGCGCGCGCTGGCGCCGAACGGGACCAAGTCATTGTCGTGCAGGTTGACCCCGTGCGCGCCGCACGCGGCGAGGCCTCTGACGATGTCGTTGGGCCCGACGCGGGGTCGCACCGGCTCCCCGAACGGGTCACGTCCTGGATTGCCAACGGTCCACAGACCGAAGGTGAAACGGTCTTCCTCGACAGGGTCGAACAGGCTCATGAGCGACAAGGTAGCGCCAAGGCTACTTCTTGCCGAGCAGTTCCGGGGCCGTCCACGCGCCCGCGCGTTTCTTAGCGCGCCGGCGCTCCCGCGTCACGGCCGCCTGGTCGACGCACGAAGCTTTATGACCGAAGGCGCGCCGCAGATAGCTCAGCACCTGCGCCAGCTCCGGGTCGCTCAGGTGTCCCTGCCCAGGCATCTCCAGGTTCCAGGTCTTACCGTCGACCTCGATGGGCCCGCGCACGCCATGCAGCGCGATCCGCACCAGCCGCTCCGACGGCCCGGTCACCCACTCTGAGTCGCGGAGCGGCGGCGCGAGGCCTTCTTGTCCCCGACCGTCGAGCTGGTGACAGGCAGCGCAGGCGCCGCGGAAGACGACCGCGCCCTTGGCGACGAACGCCTGCTCGGCCGACGTCAGGTTCTTCACCACCGGCGCGGACGCTTCGCCGCCGACGCGGACCGCGCTGAGCAGCGCGTGGGCGTAGCGACGGATGCGGGTATCAGCGTCGACGCCGGCGGCCGACAACCCGACGGGCGCGCCGCCGATGTCGAGCCAACCTGCCCGACGGTTGCCCTTTGGGAGCGCCGCCGCGGCGCCCTTAAAGAGCGCGCGTCGCGCGGCGACGTCGCCGGACTCAGCCGCCAACGTCAAGAGGCCGCGCTGCGCCTCGGCGTCCCTGCTTCGCACAGCGCGACGCGCGAGGTCCACGATCGCTGGCCGCAGCGCGGCGGCGTCGGCGGCGCGATCGATCACCTCTTTGAGCACGGCCGCGATCTCAGGATGAGATGCGACCGCGACGCACCCGCGGAGCACCGCGTCGTCCGGCGCGTCGACCACCCACGCCGCGAGCTGCCGCGCGGCCCGCGCCGCGATCCGCGCGTCATCGAGCCCCTCGTCACGCAGCGCATCCCCGACGGCGAGCGCTGCGTGCCAGCGAACGTTGTCCGGCGCGTCGGATCGGAGGCGCGACAGAGCCTGCCAGAGGTGGCGATCGTGCCGAGCAAGCGCCGGCCCTGCGTGCTGCCACGCGAAGCACCGCACGCCGGCGTCGCGATCCCGCACGAACCGACGCGTATGCTGCGCGCGCCACGCGCCCAGCCCGTCGATCGCCGCGAGCGCCGCGATCCGAACCTCTGGGCGCTGATCGTCGAGCAGCCCGTTCACCGCGGGCAACGCCTCGCGCAGGTCGTATTGAACCAGACGCTGCAGCGCTAGGTCGCGAACCGCGCCGCTCGGATGTGCGAGGGCGGCGGCGACGACCGCCGGCGTCGCAGAGGAGAAGCTCAAGGACACCGCCCGCGCCGCCGAACGCTTCGGCGCGATCCGCCAGATGCGCCCCTTGTGGATCGGCTGCTCGAGGCCTCGCCTCTCCACTTGGTCTCGCAGAAACGTCGTGACGTAGTTCCGGTGCTGGATCACGCCGCGGTACATGTCCACGACGTAGAGCGCACCGTCGGGGCCGTTCTTGATGTCGACAGGTCGAAAGCGCTCGTCGGTAGACGTGAGGAACTCGTCCTCGTAGGCGTGGTAGGCGTTGTCTCCGGCCAGCTGCCCGTCCTGGTCGCGGAGCTCAAACCGACGCACGAGGTTGCCGCAGGGCTCGCAGACGAACACGTCGCCGCGGAACGGGAGCAGCGCTCCACGATAGGCGCACGGCGAACAACTCCCGGTCGTCCGAGTCAGTCGATAATCCTTGAGCAGCCCCTCGCGGTAGCCTCGGTTGACGCCAGGCGTGATGTGGGACGGCCAAGCGCGCTGGTCCTTGGTCACGCGGTGGCTGAGTCCAGGCAGGCCACCCAGGTCCTGAGCAGCGGCTCCGTAATGGTTCGGCACGAGGTCGCAGCGAAGCCAGTCGGAGTTGTTGTTGAAGTAGAAGCGGCCGCGGTCGTCCATCGACAGACCCCACTGGCCGCCGCCGTTGCCCGCCTCGACCTCGAACTCCCCCGGCGCCCGCCATCGCAGCATGCGGCGGTCGTTCGCCAGGTGGATGCGGTTGTCCAGCCCCCACACCAAGCCGTTGCCGGAGTGCTCGGGGTTGCCTGTGCCCGCCTCGAAGCCGCCCATCACCAGCTCGCGCGGCCCGTCGGCGACGAGGTCTCCGTCGGCGTCTGGCATCCAGACCAAGTTTGGCGGGGTGATAACCAGCGCGCCGCCGCGCATCGGCAGCACCGCGCGCGGCAGCACCAGCCCTTCGGCGAACACCGTCGAACGGTCGGCGCGACCGTCGCGGTCGTCGTCGTGGAGCACCACGATCCGGCCAGAGGGCTCGTCTTCGTCGGTGGCCTCGATGTCTTTCATGTAGCTGGTGAACTCACACACCCACATGCGGCCGTCGCCGTCCCAGGTCGCGACCACCGGGTCCTGGACCATCGGCTCAGCAGCAAACAACGTCGCCTCGAAGCCCTTGGGCAGGTGAAAGGTTTGCAGTTCCTCATCCGGAGTGCGCACTACCGCGGCCGGCACCACGACCGATTCTGGCAGCATCTCCTGACGCTCGCCTGCGCGGTCGCCCCGCTGAGCCTGCACGGAGGTGGCCGCGAAGCCGACCGCCGAGGCGAGGAGGGCGTTCCGGATGGCGCGCATGAGCAGGAGCTTATGCGCGCCACCGGAGTTGTCCACCGGACCGGCCTGGTGGCGGCCCCAAAGCCGCAGACGGTCGCCTGGGGACGCCCTGCAGCGCCGCTCGAGGCCCGCCGCCCGCGGCTTGCGGTCCGGCAGCATTTTATTTGCCGCTCAAGGGACCACCCTTTCCTTCCGATGCCATGGGCAGCGGCGGGCAAACCCACCGCGCAACCTACCACACACACCATGGCCAAGATTCCCGACAAGCAGGGCCTCTTCTTCGAGCTCGACGGCGTCCTCGTCGAGCAGGCACGACGCGACGAAGACGGCAACATCGCCTTCCTTGACCGCGCCGTCGACGCGCTGAAGCAGATCGACCCGCAGCAGTTCCGCATCTTCGTCGCGACCAGCCGGACGGACATCGCGTTCGGCAAATATCGCGAGCGCGAGTTCACCAAGTTCTGCGAGGCGTTCTTGGAGCGCATGAACGCCGAACAGATCCCGATCACCAAGATCTACTCGTGCCCCTACCACCCCAAGGGGAAGGGGCGATTTAAGAAAGAGAGCGTCTTCCGCAAGCCGGGACCGGGCATCTTCAAGATGGCGCAGCAGGAGTTCGACCTGAACCTCCGACGCAGCTGGATGATCGGCCACACGACCAGCGACATCCTGGCCGGCCAGCGCGCCGAGCTCGGGACCATCCTGGTCCGCACTGGCGAGGGCGGCCGCGACGGCGCGTTCCACGTCGATCCGCACTTCGTCGAAGACGACCTGTGGAACGCGATCGCGCGGGTTAATCAGTTTGAGCACGCCATGCGCGTCTGACGCAGCCGCGCCGCGGACTCACTTTGACAGCGCGGCGACGCCCGGCAGCGTCTTGCCTTCAAGCAGCTCGAGGCTCGCGCCGCCGCCGGTGGACACGTGGCTGAGCTTATCGACGATGCCGAGTTTCTCAGCCGCGGCGACCGAGTCGCCGCCGCCGACGACCGTGAACGCCCCTGCCGCCGTGGCGCCTGCGACAGCCTCGGCGACAGCCTCGGTGCCCTTGCAGAAGGCGTCCATCTCAAAGACGCCCATCGGCCCGTTCCAGATCACCGTCTCGGCGCCTTCCAGCGCAGCGACATATCGCGCGACGGTCTGCGGCCCGACGTCGAGGCCCATCAATCCATCGGGGATCTCCCCGTCGTGGACGCTCGCCGGGCTGTCCGCAGCGAACGCTGCAGCGCAGACGTGATCGACGGGGAGCAACAGCTCCTTGCCCTGCTCAGCCGCCATCTTGAGCACCCTGCCAGCCTCCTCAACGAGGTCCGCCTCGACCATCGAAGTACCGACAGCGCGGCCCATCTTGGTCAAGAACGTGTAGGCCATAGCTCCGCCGATGATCAGCTTGTCGACGCGCGGCAGCAGGTTCTCGATGACGGGGAGCTTGTCGCTGACCTTAGCACCGCCCAGGATCGCCACGAATGGCCGCGCCGGCGCCGACAGCACTTTACCGAACGCGTCAAGCTCGGCCCGCAGCAGAAACCCGCACGCCGACGGGAGGTGCTCGGCGACGCCGCTGACCGAGCTGTGAGCGCGGTGCGCGGTGCCGAAGGCGTCGTTAACGAACACGTCGCCGTGCGCGGCGAGGCTACGACGGAATTCGGCGACCCGCGCCGGGTCGGCTTTCTCAGAGGACTTGTTGCCGGCGGCGTCGACGACCTTTCGCTTGCCCTCTTCCTCGACGTGGAAGCGAACGTTCTCCAGCAGGACGACTGCGCCAGGCGCGAGCTCGGTTGTCGCCTGCGCGGCGGCGTCCCCGACACACTCAGGAACGAAGCGCACAGGCGTCTCAAGCAGCCGCTCGAGCTCCGCGGCCACCGGGCGGAGCGAGAACTTCTCGACCCGCTCGCCGTTGGGTCGGCCGAGGTGAGACATCAGCACGACCGCGGCGCCGCTTTTGAGCGCGTGGCGAATCGTCGGCAGCGCCGAAACGATCCGCTGGTTGTTGGTGATCGCGAGCGTCTCTTTGTCCTGGGGGACGTTGAAGTCCACCCGCATCAAGACGCGCTTGCCGGAGATGTCGAGATCGGTGATCGCCTGGTAGCTCATCGGCGCGCTCGCGGATTCGGTCGCAGCGGGGTCAGATAGCAGCGGCGAGCATCTTCGAGAGCTCGACGACGCGGTTGCTGTAGCCCCACTCGTTGTCATACCAGCTGACCAACTTGAAGAAGTTCTTGTTCAACTCGATCGACGAGCCAGCGTCGAAGATCGACGAGGCCTTGTGGTGAATGAAGTCCGAACTGACGACCTGGTCCTCGGTGTACTCGAGGATGCCCTTCAGGTAGGTCTCGGAGGCCTTCTTCAACGCAGCCTTGAGCTCGTCGAGCGAGGTGTCCTTCTCGGTCTTGAAGGTGAGGTCAACCACCGACACCGTGGGCGTCGGGACGCGAAGCGCCATGCCGGTGAGCTTGCCCTTGACCTCAGGGAGCACCAGACCGACCGCCTTCGCAGCACCAGTCGAAGACGGGATGATGTTCTGCGCGGCGGTGCGGCCACCCTTCCAGTCCTTCTTCGACGGACCGTCGACGGTCTTCTGTGTCGCAGTGTATGCGTGCACCGTCGTCATCAACCCTTCGGTCAGGCCGAAGCCCTCTTTGAGGATGACGTGCACCAAGGGGGCGAGGCAGTTGGTCGTGCAGGACGCGTTCGAGACGACGTCCGCGGTGCCGAAGTCGACGCTGTCGTCGTTAACGCCGAGCACGACCGTCGGCATGTCACCCTTGCCGGGCGCCGTGATCACGACCTTCTTGGCGCCCGCGGTGATGTGACCTCGCGCCTTTTCGTCCTGGACGAACAGGCCGGTCGACTCAATCACCAAGTCAACGCCCATCTCCTTCCACGGGAGGCCGTCAGGGGTCCGCGCGGAGACCACGCGGATGTCCTTGCCGTTGACGACGATCACGTCGTCCTCTTCGAGGTCGGCCGAGGACTTCTTTGAGCTCACCTCACCGTCAAAACGACCCTGGATCGAGTCGTATTTGAGCAGGTAGGCGAGGTTGTCGGCGGGGACGATGTCACCGACAGCAACCACGTCGAGCTCGTCGAGGAGGTTCTGCTCGGCGAGAGCGCGGAAAACGAGGCGGCCGATACGACCGAAACCATTGATGGCGACCTTCGTGGCCATAGCGGGGTAAACTCCTAGAAGTGGACGGACTACGCTGAATTCGCCAAACAGTCTATCGAAGGACCGCCGCCATCCCAATGGACAGTTTCGTTCGTTTGCTCGACACCTGCGCGCGCACGCTTTCGCGCTACGAGAACGTCGCCGCAGAAAGCGCGGTGTTAGCGGCGGTTTCGGGCGGCATGGACAGCACCGTCCTACTGCTAGCTTTGTCGCGACTTCGCGAAGAAAGTCGGCTGCCGGGCCCCCTCTACGCCGCCCACATCGACCACGCCGCTCGCGAAGACAGCGCGGCGAACGCCCGACACGTCGTCGCGATGTGCGAACGCCTGGAGATCCCGGTGCGCGTCAAGCGCATCGAATGGGCCACAGAGGGCGCCCGGAGCGAGGAGGCGCTGCGCGACGCCCGCTACGACGCGCTGCGTGAGTGCGCCCGCGACTTCGGCGCGCGGATGCTGATCACAGCGCACCACGCCGACGACAACATGGAGACCGTGCTGTTTCGGATGCTCCGCGGCACCGGGCCGCGCGGCCTCGCGGGTATCCCTGAGTCGCGCTGGATCGGCGACGACGAGCACCGGGTCCTGGTGGTCCGGCCGATGCTGCGGACGCGCCGCACGACCATCGAGAGCCTGATCGAACGCTTCGGCGAAGAACCCTACGAGGACCCCAGCAACGACGACCTGCGCTACGCCCGCAATGAGCTCCGCAAGCGCACGATCCCCAGCCTCCGCAAGCGCATGGGCGTCGGCCTCGACGTCGCCATCATGACCGTCGCGAGCACCGCGAGGGCCGCTAACGAGATCATCGAGGCGCAGGGGCTTCGCGTGCTATCGCAGCGCACGCGCAACAAGACCCCCTGGCGGCTTCAGTTGGACCTCAAGGGCATCGACGCGCACAGCATGCCGTTTGTACGGGAGGCCATGCGCCTTGGGCACCGCGACATGCACGCCGACGGCGAAGCGCCCTCGACGTCCTGGCTAGACCGGGTAATGACGCTGCTCGACATGGACGACGGCAAGCGGGTCGCCGGCCGCGGGGGCCTGCTGGTCGAACGTATCCGCGACGGCTTGCTGCTGGTCGACACCGACCGCGCTGGCGCGCCCCCCGGCGCCGAAGCCCTGCAGATCGACGCGGCGCCGGTGACCTTCGGCACTACGGAGTGGACGCTGAGCGCACATAGCCACCCAACGCCGCCGCTCACGCCATCTCCGCAGGCCGCAGGGAGCCTCCGCGCCCTGCTCGACCCCACTCGCTGCCCGATGCCGTGGCGGCTCCGCACGCGCCACCGAGGCGACCGCTTCCAGCCGCTGGGATCCGACATCCACGTCGACCTGAGGCGGTTCCTCCAGCGCCGCCACGTGCCGCGCTTCGACCGCGACCGCATGCCGTTACTCGTCGACGCCGAAGACCGCGTGATCTGGGTTCCAGGCGTGGAGATCAGCGAGATCGCGCGGCTGCAGCTGAATACGCGGGCGTGCATCGAGCTTCGCGCTGCGTGCGGCAACTCCTCGGAGTTGGTCGCCTGACGACGCGAGCTGGGCACGCGGGCCTAGCGCAGGCCAAGTGACGCACCCAGGAATCGACGTAAGACCCGCTCGCGACGTGCGGGGACCTCTGCGATACTCGACGCTCACCCCCTCCTCTGGTTCGAACCCGACCCCGCGCACGTGCGACTCACTGTCGAGACCGGCCCGCTAGCCGGCACCACTCTTCCTTTGGACCGCGACCACCCGACGATGTTGGGGAGCGGGCCCGACGACTCCGTTCAAATCCGCGAAGCGGGGGTCGTCGCGCAGCACGCGGTCGTCAAGGCGCTCAAGGGCAAGGGCTTCGGCATCAAGGCCAACGGCCCGCTCCGCGTCAACGGCGAGGAGGTGCAAGCGAGCAGGCTCGAAGACGGCGACGTCATCGAGATCGGCACGACGCGCATCGCGTACGGCGACGTGCAGGACGAACGCATGCCGACCATCGCCGGTTACCGCATCCTCGACGTCCTCGGCAAGGGCGGCATGGGCACGGTGTACCGCGCCGAGCAGACCAGCCTGAACCGGCAGGTCGCCCTGAAAGTGCTCAACAACGCGCAGACCAAGGACGCGGCGTTTGTGTCGCAGTTCGTCGCCGAGGCGCGCGCCGCGGCCAAGCTGCAACACCCCAACGTCGTCTCGGTGTTCGACGTCGAGCACTCCGGCGACCTCTACTACTACGCCATGGAGTTGATGCACGAGGGCTCCTGTGAGGACTGGCTGAAGCAGCAAGGCGTCATGGCGGTCGACCGCGCCATGCAGGTCGTCGCCGACGCCGCCGCCGGCCTCGCCTACGCCGAGTCCCTCGGCATCGTGCACCGTGACATCAAGCCCGACAACTTGATGCTCGACCAGCACGGCGCGATCAAGATCGCCGACCTTGGGCTCGCGAGCACGTCGTCCGACCCCCAGCAAGACCGCGCCATTGGCACGCCGCACTTCATGGCGCCGGAGCAGGTGCTGAAGCAACCCCTCGATCACCGCGCCGACCTCTACGCGCTGGGGTGCACGTTCTACCGACTCGTGACGGGCACGACGCCGTTCCGCGGCCAGACCGTCAAAGACATCTTGCGCGCGCAGGTCAAGGACGAAGCCGTGCCGGCTGCGCGGGTCAACCCGGATGTGTCACCCGAGGTCTCCACGATCATCCAGCGGCTGATGGCGAAAGACCCTGGCGACCGCTACCAAACGGCGAATGAGCTGCTCGACGAGCTCGCCGTGCTGCTGCAGCCGCCGCAGAAGCGCGGGCTCTGGATCGGCCTCGCCGCGGCGGCCGTCGTCGTCGCCGGCGGCGCGATCTACTGGGCAGTGACCAAGCCGAAGCAGACGCAGATCGTTAAGGAGATCTACGACGACCCGCTCACGCAGCAGTTCGCCGACCGCATCAAGGTCCTCGAGGCAGAAGCCGCGCAAAAGGACGCCACCATCGCCCTGCTCGAAGTCCGCGCCGGCGACGCCGCAGACGCAGACCTCGCAGCGGCGCTCGACGCCGTCGCCGCGGCGCACCCCGGCACCCCCGCCGCAGCCGACGCGGAGCGCCAGGCGGGCGATGTGCGCCGCGACCTCGAGGAGCGCGCGCGACGCGCGGAGCAGCGCACAGCGCGCATCAACGAACACGTCGCGCGGCTGCGCGCGGCGACGCAGAAACCGCTCGCAGCCCATGACTATGTGCTCGCGTTGCGCGCCCTTGAAGCGGCGGCGCCCGAAGGTCTCGCCGGCGACGACCGAGTCCTTTCAGGGGTCGCAGAGCTACGCCAGTCGGTGCTCAAGCAAGCGAGGGGCCGCATCCAAGCGCTGGCGGAGCCGGTTCGCGCGGCGCAAGAAAGCGCCGACGAAGCGGCGCTGACCGCCGCGATCAAGACGCTGCGCACAGGCCTGCAGCCGGCCGCGCGGTGGCCTGAGGCCGTCTCGGCAGAGGTCGCCGCGGCCGCCCGCATGATCGAAGCAGGCGAGCAGACGCTGGCGTCGATCAAATCCGCGAAGCGCGCCAGCGTCTGGCAGAGCTACGAAGAGCTCTTGCGAGAAGAAAGCATGCGGAGCGCAGTCGCTGCGCTCGACTTCGCCGCTGCGCGTGACGCGCTCGCTGGGTTCTCTTCGAGCGCAGGCGAAGACGGCGCCGCCGCGCGCGCCGCCGCCATGCAAGGCTGGGCGACGCAAGCCGAGGCCTTCGCCGAAGCGATGGCGGCGACCTGCGCGACCGGAGAGGTAAAGATCATCCTCGGCGACGAGGAGTTGAAGATCACCGGATGGGACCGCGGAGGCTCGATCTTCACCGCGAAGACGACCGCGAGGCGACCGAAGACCAGGGAGGTCCAGCAAGGCGGGCTGTTCATCGAGCAGTGGCGTTCGCTGGCTGCACAGGTCACGAACGCGCCCGCGGGCAGCCGGGCGTGCTTTTTGGCGTTCCTGGCGCTGGACATGCACGCGCGAGCAGCGGCCGCGTATCTATCCAAGCTCGATAAGGCCAGCGACGACACCGGCACCGGCGAAGACAGCTACCCGTTCGGGTCGAACGTCTTCGACGCGATCATGGCGACGATGCCCGCGACGCCGCAGCCTTGGAGCGACCTCTTGCGGCGCGAGCTGATCGCAGGCAAGCGGCTCGCGTCAGGCCTGCGCGCCCTCTCCGAGCGGCGCAACCTGGCGGCGGCGGGACACATCGAGAAGTTGATCAACGAGCACCCTCACAGCATGGTGACCGTCCTGCTGCCCTAGCCGGGGCAGACGAGGTCACTTCGTGAGCGACGGGGTCCGCAGCCGGAAGCCGTGCGGCCCGTGCGGCAGACGACCCAGCAGATCGCCTGCTGCGCCCATCACCAGCGCGCCGAAGCCGTGGCGACGGCGCACTTGGTCGACCGCTGCAAACAACTTCTCGCGCGCGCTGTCCTCGGCGTCAAACAACCCGCCTTGCCGAGCGCCACGCGGCTGCAGCGCAGCCAGCGTGACACCGACGACCCGGACCATCACGCGTCGCTCCAGCAGGACGTCCAACAAGTCGGAGGCGACCTGCGCGCAGAGGTCTGTGCGGTCAGTAGCGTCTCGCATCGAGCGGGAGCGTTCGGACGAGACGCCGTCGACGTGACGCAAGCGCACCTTGACCGTGCGCGCGAGCAGGCGCTGCTGACGCAGCTCCGTAGCGGCCCGGTCGAGCAGGTAGACGAGCAGCCCGCGCAGGAAGCCCCGCTGCTGACCCTGGGGGTCGTAGCTCGGCTCAAACGAGGTCTCCCGCGAGATGCTGCAGATCGTCGGGGTGTCCCTGACGGGCTCCACGTCGAGCCCGCGGCAACGCAGCCAGATGTCCTCTCCGCGCGCGCCGAAGCTCTGTCGCAACAGCTCGCGATCGACGGACCAAAGCTGTCGAACCGATTCGACGCCGACCTTGTGCAGGAGCTCTTGACTCTTAGGCCCGAGGCCAGGGACCGCCGCGACCGGAAAGTCCGCCAAAAAGTCGCGCTCTCGCCCGTGCGGCACCTCGCAGATTCCGCCTGGCTTGGCCCTGGTCGTCGCGAGCCGCGCCACTGTTCGCGTGCTCCCCAAGCCTTGCGCCACCGACAGCCCGGTCTCTGTCCGCACTCGCTGCCGAATCTGCCTCGACAGCTCTACGAGTGACCGCTCGCCGGCGACCTCCGTCGGCGCTGTGAGCGCTCGCTCGACCACCGACGGTACACCGGTCAGGTCCACATAGAAGTCGTCGAGCGAGCAGACCTCGACGACCGGCGAGAACTGTCGCAGCACCTCTGCGACCTTTTGTCGATACCGCTCCACCAAGCGAGCGTCGCCAGGACGCACGAGCAGCTCGGGGCAGCGGCGCAGCGCCTCGTGCAGCGGCATCGCCGTCTCGACGCCGCGACGCCTCGCTTCGTAAGACCGAGACGCGACCACGCCGGTGCCAACCGCGACCGGTTTGCCGAGCACAGCTGGATCGCGCAGCTGCTCGACGGACGCCAAGAAGGCGTCGATGTCGACGTGTAGGATCCGGCGCTCCATGGCCGATGAAGATGACCCACAGCGTCCCGCCAGGCTGAACCAGCGACGCCGCCTCGTCCGCAGCGTCCAGGATCGCCTCGCGGGTCGCCTCGCCGTCCCGCAGCAGCACCGCCTGCCCAGTCGGCACCCCATAGCTGCGCGTCAGCGTCACATACCAGTCCATGGCGTTGGTCACGGCGCCCGGAACATCCGGCGAGGCGATGTAGTCCTCGATGCCGATGATCAGAGCGGCGTCCTGGTCACCATCCCGACTGATCGAGGTCGACTTCGAGAGGTCAGGCCACTCCACCGCGTGTCCCCGAGGCGACGCCAGCATCGCGATCGCACACACGCACACGCCCATCAAGAGACGAAAGAAATTCCACATTCTCAACCTCACCATTTAGCCTCTGGGAGCTGACTTCAGCTTCACGCAGACGCTGCTCGA
>NYVR01000175.1 GCA_002684655.1 Planctomycetota bacterium
GACGACGCCGCCGTCGTGCTCTCGGTGATCGCCCACGCGGGCGCGCCTGACGACCCAGCCAGCGCGCGCGCCGCCTTCGAGCGCGGGCGGGGTGCGCTGCAGCTGAAGAACGCCCAGCTGTTGGACGCCGCCGCCGCGACCCCCCAACAGCTAGACCAGGCCGTGCCGCGGCTAGGACGCATCTCGCCAGCAGCGAAACGTAAGCTGATCCGCGCCTGCGCCGAGGTCGCAGCCCACGACGGCCACCTCGCGCCGGACGAAGTCGACCTCATCCGAGCGCTCGCGGAGCTGTGGTCTTGCCCGGTGCCGCTGACTGTCGCCGTATAACCGACGGGGACGACCGCGGTATCGCGGCGATCCAGGCGTTGCGTCAGGGCCGTTTGTGTCGCAATGATGCCGTCATGCGCAACCGGACCCTCGTAAACCTGCTAGGCGTGCTCGTCACCACCCTGACGCTGCTGCAGGCCACCGCAGCGCAGCAGCGAACGCGTGAGCTTGAGACGTTCCGCAACTACAACAGGACCTTCCAAATAGAGCTGCCCCCCGGCTGGCGGCAGATCGCGCCAGGCGAGGCGGTCCTGGTCGGCGAGCAGGCCGACGCGCCCCGCATCTTGCGGCTGTCGTCGCCGCGGCAGTATTACGGCGTAGGAAGCGTCGACGCGTGGCTCGCGGGTAACTTCTCTTCCCCGTGGCTTTACGTCCACGAACAACGCGATGAATGGCACGTCGGCGACGACTACGCGGCCGAGCTACGAGAGCTCTGGCGAAAGCACGGTGACTCCAACGGCGAGCGACACCAGCTCCGCGACATCCACCTAGAGCACCTCGGCACGCAGAACGTAGAGTGCATCGTAGCGACGCGAACGACGACGTCCGAGGAGCAGGGGACGCCGCGCGTGAGCCTCGACGTCCACGCGCCCACCGCGCGTCAACAGATCACCCTCTCCTTCACCACATCCCCAGACCAGTTCGAGCGCTGGACACCAGAGTTTCGCAAGTGGATCTCGACGCTCACCTTCGCGAGGCTCGCGCAGGAGCCCAGCACGTTCGCCGACAAGATCGGGACGCCGCTGCTAGTGGGCTCGGTCATCGGGCTGATCCTGGTCATCCTCTACCGCTACACGCGCGCCATGCGCTGAGCGATCGGCGACCGCGCCTGTTGTGACCCGGGCGCTAGCGCTCGTTCCCTTACAGATCAGCGCCCCACCCAGCTGTCATTCGTCAGCGCAGGCGCTGCGAAGACGACGGGCGCGCTCGACGTCCACCGGCGCGCGCGACCGCCCACCGACCTTGCACGAGGTCCCGACGATCGCGCCATCGCACCTGCTCCACAGCTCCGCGGCGTTGTCCGCCGTGAGGCCCGAACCGATCCAGATAGGGAAGGCTCCAACGGCTTGCCGGATCGTGTCCAACAGCTCGACGTCGACAGGTCGGCCGGTGCGGCTACCAGACAAGACGATCGCGTCCGCCCCCGAGCGTTCGGCGAGGTCCTGGGCACCTGTCGCCACGTCGAGCGGCGCCAGCGGCACGGCGTGCTTGACCATGAAGTCTGCCAGCAACAACGCATCCGTGCCGAGCTGGCGGCGGTAGGCCGCGATGCGCGCAGCCTCACCCGAGATCACCCCTTGGTCGGTGACGTAGGCGCCATTCAAGACGTTGACGCGCACCCAACGCGCGCCGGTCGCCGCCGCGACGCCAAACCCCGCGACGCCGTCGTTGCGCAGACAGTTGATCCCGACAGAGAGACCTGAGGCTCGCTGCACGCGATCTGCAGCGACCGCGACCGCGGCGACGACATCGGGCGTCACCGGATCGTCAGCGGTCCCGCGTCGGAACGGCGCGTCGCCGAAGTTCTCCACCACGAGGCCGTCAAAATCTGCTGCCGCGAACGCCTCTGCGTCGGAGCACGCTTGGTCAAGCACCGCAGACATCGAGACGTGGCTGCGAGCAGACGGCGACGGGCCGAGGTGAACGACGCCCAAGAGTGTTCGTGACCTGCTCATCGTTTGATCTTCGCCGAAATACTCTGCGTGAAACCACGCCAGGTCCAGGTCAAGTCCTGCGCCGCGCGGATCTCAGCGGCTGCGGCCTCATAATCTGACGCGTCCATGAGTTCTTGCGCCCGGTCCAACCGAACGTCGGCGCGTCGTCGGCGCGCGATCCCGCCGAAATGAGGCTCGTCGGTATGCCGCGCGACGACGCGCTCTAACACGGTGTCTACCCCTTCCACGAAGCCCTCTCGACATCCAACGTCGGGCTTTATCACCCGACAAAAAGTCATCGGCCGGTGCGAGTACGCGATCGGCTCTCGCGTCGCCATCCGCATCCACAGGTCATATTCGGAGATGGCGACGAGCGCGGCCGACTCGTCGAAGCCGCCGGCGTCTACGATCGATCTCCGCCTCGCGACGACCGTGCTGCAAATGATCGGGTTGCAGCGGATCAAAAACTCCTCGGTCAACACGTTCGGAATAACGCGCGAGACGTTGCGGCGCCCCTCAACCCGCTCGGCGCAGACGTCCCAGGCATCACTCGCGAGGCACACGGCGCCGAGCGCTTCGAGCTGTTCGAGGTCGCGCTCGACCTTGTCTGGGACGAACCAATCGTCGGCGTTGCAGAAGGCGACGAAATCACTCTCCGAGAGCTGCACGCCGCGGTTCCTGGCGGCGCCGGCGCCGCGACGATCTTGGCTGACGACATCGACGCCAGATGAGCGGGCCACTTGGACGGTGCCGTCGTCCGACCCATCGTCTACCACGATGATGCGCTCTGGCGGACGCGTCTGCGACTGGATCGCGTCGAGCGTGACGCCCAGGTACGGCTCAGCGTTGAACGCCGGGATCACGACGGTCAGGGGTGCCGATTGGGTCATGATTCTCTGCGACAAGGCGGCGCAACCGCCGCGCTTCGCGGAGCAGCAATGTAGCCGAAGACCCCCCGGCGGACGACAGCCCAGCGCGAAACGCGACGGCGTCGTAATTACCGGGTCACTTCGGCTGCGTCGCCTGCTTGAGCGCGCGACGGCGGAGCCTCGGCCTTGCATCGAACCACCGGACGAGCATCCTTGGACTCGACATCGTGACCGCAACCCCTCCGAAACCCCGCGTCGTCTTCCTCTGCCAACGGGTCCCGTGGCCACCAGATCGCGGCGACAGGATCACGACGTGGCACTACCTGCAGCACCTGCTCGCCTCGGGCGCAGAGGTGCGGGTCGGCTGTTTCCGCGAGGAAGACCGCGACGACGAGGCCGTAGAGTTCCTGCGTCAGCGGTGCACAGAGGTGATCGCACCCCGCATGTCGCGCAGTCTTCGCAAACTGACCAGCCTCTCCGGGCTGATTACGGGCGAGCCATTGACGACGCCGTTCTTTCGAGACAGAGAACTCCACGCAGCGGCCGACCGCTGGTTTGCTACGCCGCCGACGCTCACTTTCGTCTACTCCTCTTCCATGGCCCAGTATGCGCTCGGACGACAGAGCGACGCTCGCGTCATGCACTTCGCCGAGCTTGACTCGGACAAGTGGCGGCAATATGCGGCCGTTGCAGGTCCGGTGGGACGATGGATCTACAGCCGTGAAGCGCGCAAGCTGCTCGCGTTCGAGGACCGGGTCGCGCGCGAGTTCGACCGCTCTCTCGTCGTCAGCGCAGTCGAGCAGGAGCTGTTCGAAAAGCAGATCGCAGGTGTCCGCCCCGACGTCCTACCCAACGGCGTCGACGTCGAGCACTTCGTGACTCAGGGAAACGAGCGGCGTCACCCTCGCACCGCCGTCTTCACCGGCGTCATGGACTACGAACCCAACGTGGACGGCGTCTGCTGGTTCGTCGAGGAGTGCTGGCCCACGCTGAGGACGCGATATGCCGACGCCGAGCTGCTCATCGTCGGCAGCAAACCGACGCCGCGCGTGCTCGCCCTGGACGGGCGCGACGGCGTCACCGTGACCGGGCGCGTCGAGGCGACCCCCCCATACTTTGACCGCGCCGCGGTGGCGATCGCGCCGCTTCGGCTCGCGCGAGGCGTCCAAAACAAGGTGCTTGAGGCGATGAGCATGTCCCTGCCGGTGGTCGCCTCCCCGCAAGCATCCCGAGGACTCGGCGATGTGCCGACCTCATCGCTCTGTATCGCCGAGGGCGCTGACGCGACCATCTCGGGCGTAGATCAGTGGTTCTCCGATCCCGTACGAGCTCGAGCCGACGGCGACGCCGCGGGCGCTTGGGTCCGACAGACTTGGAGGTGGGAGCGGATGTATGAGCGCCTCGATGAGATCCTGTCGCAGGTCGGCGTCCAGCTGTCGCGCTAGCCGCGCTCTAACGGTCGCGCGCGTTTTTTAATCTCGAAGACCACTTCGAGGTCGAACTCACTCTGGATCGCCTCGCCGTCCTTGGTCGCGGGCGCGAACCGCCAGCTCCTGACCGCCTTCTTCGCGGCGCGGTTGAATCCCGTGTAACGAGACGGGCGCTTGACCGTGACCTCGCTGACGACGCCGTCGGCGCGCACGGTCACAAACAACAGCACCTTGCCCTCCCGCCCGAAGCGGAACTCGCGCTGCGGGTATGGAGGATCCCCCCCATCATCACAGCGCGTCGCCGCTGTGTAGACCGACTGCGTGGCTTGAGCTGGCGCGTCTTGCGGCGGCTCGACCTCTTCGACGACCGGAGTCGGCTCCTCAACAGCTGGCGACGGCTTGGACACACGAACGCGCTCCTTAGTCAGCCGGCTGAGGATCGTCGACGGCGTCGGCGCGAGGGCCCTGTCCTCGACGACCGGCTCGGGCTCCAGCTCTACCTCTGCTTTCGGGGGTAGCTGCACGTCCAAGAGCGGCTGGGTGTCAGCCTCGCGCTCGACCTCTAGATCAGGCACCACGTGCACCTCTCGCGGCGCGGGCGCGCTGGGCGGCGTGTTCCGAAACTCGATTTGCGCCACGGCCGGCCGCGTGACCGGCTGCGCGTAGAACCCGACCACCAGCGTGACCAGGACGGCGACGCTGTGGAGCAGGATCGACAGGAGCAGCAGAGAAGCGCGCACGACAGGGAAGAAGATACCCGAACCTGCTCGGTTCCGTAGCGCTGAGCCCACGCGCGTAACGCGGCGCTGGCCCGAGCCAGCCGCCTCGGCCAAGATACGCACATGCTGGTGATCTCCGCCCTGCGCAAGACCTACGGGCAGCTCACAGCCCTCGACGGGCTGGACCTGACCGTCAACCCAGGGGAGATCCTGGCGCTGCTCGGGCCGAACGGCGCGGGCAAGTCGACGACCGTGAAGTGTCTCGTTGGACTGCTGCGACCGGACGCCGGCGTCATCAAAGTCGACGGGGTCGACGCGCTGCGCGACCCGCGCGCCCGGCGGCTGATCGGCTACCTCCCTGAGGTCGCTCGGCTCCATGACACGCTAACGCCATGGGAGTTCCTGCTGCTGAAGGGCCGACTGTTCGACCTGGACGACGGCGCGATCTGCGAGCGCGCCGAGCGCCTGCTCGACGGCTTCGGCATCCTCGATCGACGCGACGAACCGATGGTCGCCTTCAGCAAAGGCATGCTGCAGAAGGTCTCGATCAGCGCTGCGCTGCTCACCGACCCCAAGCTGCTGGTCTTCGACGAGCCGCTGTCAGGGCTCGACGTCACGACGGCGCAGATCGTCAAGCAGCTCATGCGCGAGTTCGCAGAGCGCGGCGGCGCCGTGCTGCACTGCAGCCACCTCCTCGACATCGTCGAGCACTCCGCGGACCGCATCGCGATCCTAGACCGCGGCAAGCTGCTCGCCGAAGGCTCCGCTGCGCAGCTGCGAGAGCGGGCCGGCGCGACCGAAGGCGCGCGCCTCGACCAAGTGTTCCGCTCGCTCGTACAGGCGAGCGACCCAGCGGCCGCTGCCCGCATCATCCTCGGCTGAGAGCGACGCCCCGGCCGCGTCGACCGTCACGTCATCCTCGAACCGTGAAGCTCAGACAGCGCCCGCGGCCGCGCGACGTCCGCCGCCCCGACCAGGCCTCCGGCCGCCGCGCTTGCCGCCGTCGCGACGCTTCGGCAAGCCGTAGCCGCGTCCTGGCGCACTCGGCGCGTTCTTTACTTCTTTGCCAGACAGGTGCGCCTTAACCGCCTCGTAGAGCTTTCGCTCGGAGGGCGCGACCAGCGAGACCGCGCGCCCGGTTTTGCCGGCGCGCCCGGTGCGGCCCGAGCGGTGGACGTAGTCCTCCAACACGAGCGGGAAGTCGTAGTTGACGACCAACTCGACGTCGTCGACGTCGATGCCGCGCCCGGCGACGTCCGTCGCGATGAGGAACCGGGTGCGTCCGCGCGAAAAGGCTCCGAGGCAAGCGTGGCGCGCCTCGGCGCTCTTGTCGCCGTGGATCGAGTCCGCCGGCAAGCCCGCGCGTTTGAGCATGTTGCCGAGCTTCTCGCAGCCGATCTTCTTGTTGCAGAAGACCAGCACCTTGCCGTCCTCTTGCCGCAGCAGCCGCTCGATAGCGTCGGGCTTGTCGTGGACGCTGACCGCCGCGAAGCGGTGGCTGATGGTCTTAGCCGACTCACTGCGGCGACCGATCTGCACGCGCTCGGCGCCAGGGAGGAAGTCCTCAACCAGCGACTCAACCTCTTGCGGGAGCGTCGCGGAGAACAGCAGGTTCTGCCGCTCGTCGGGCATGCGGAGGAAGATCCTGCGGATCTGCGGCATGAAGCCCATGTCGAGCATGCGGTCGGCCTCGTCGAGGACGACCATCTCGACGTTCTCTAGCGTGATGTTGCGGCGCTCGAGGTGGTCGATCAGGCGACCGGGGCACGCGACCAGCACGTCCAGGCCGCGCTTGAACGCGCTCTCCTGAATCGAGAGGTCGATACCTCCGAAGGCCGTGCAGACGTGCAGGCCTGCGTGCTTGGCGTAGGTGCGCAGATTCTCAGCGACCTGCACGCAGAGCTCACGGGTCGGCACGATGATCAGGCCGCGCAGGCCAGGCTCGCCGCCGCACAACCGATCGAGCATCGGGAGCCCGAACGCTGCGGTCTTGCCGCTACCTGTCTGGCCGAGCCCGATCAGCTCTTCACCGGCGAGGACTTTGGGGATCGCGTGCTGCTGGATCTCCGTCGGCTGATCGTAGCCGGCGTCGCGCACGCCCTTGAGGATGGGCTTTTTCAGCCCCAGGGTTTCGAAACTCACAGGGATGTATCTTTGCTTACAGCAGGTCCGTTCCACGGACACCGTGCTGCGGGGTTCATGTTTTGGTCGATCGATGTCGCCGCTGCCGGTCTCTGGCCGACCCACCTGGTCGCCACCCGCCGGAAGTCCGGATCACCGAAGTTGTCGCGCTCGAAACTGTCTGTCCGTGCACAACTGCCGATGGCATCGGCGAAAAGCTGCCTCAACTTGAGGCCGGAATCCATTCCGGCGGCAGCGCCCCGATGCCCGGGAGCCGCTGAGGCGGCTGCCCGTGTGCAAGCAGGTTAGCCCGAAAGGTCGGGGGTCACAAGGTGCAGCGAGGCCTATACGCCCATCCGGCGTGACAGGTCGGTCTGGAACATCCCCTCGGGATCCCAGCGCTGCTTGAGGGCGCGGAACTGCGCGACAGCGTCGCCGCCGTGCAGGCGTGAGAAAGACGACTCCATCAAGACGGCGTCCTTGGCGTAGTAGAAGCGCCCGCCTGCGTCGAGCACGACGTCGGCCATCTCTCGGCACGTCCGCCAGAGGCTGTCGCGCTTCGACGTGTTCTTGCTGACGCAGATGTCCATCGCCATCGAGTAACCGTCGAGCGCGTGGGTCATCAGGAACGGGTCCGGCTTGTGCTTCTTGAGGACGCCGAGATAGGGCACGTGGCCATCTCGTTGGCAGATCTCGATCAGGCGTCGTAGGACCTGCGGCCCCTCGGCCTTGGGCACGAACGGCTGAAACTGGATCAGGCCGCCTGGCTTGGTCATCCACTGCCACCTCGGGACATAGTCCAACAGGAAGTGGAACGCGCCGTGCGTTTGCAGGTATGGCGATTGCCGCTCCTCTCGGAAGCCGGCCTGGAACTTCAGCCAGTTCACCAACCCCACCTGCCCGAACTTGACCGCGCACCACATGCCGGGCCAGAGCCAGCCCTTGGGGACGAGCCCCAAGATCGTCGAGGGCACGTCCTGCAGCGCCGGGTCGTAGAACCGCAGGCCGTCGGGGTCTTCACCGGGCTTCATCTGGTCTGCTCGGTGCATCAGCCCTCGGCCGAGCGACGCGCCCGTGGCGTGGAGATCGACCCAGCTGACGAGGTAGTCAGCTTCGCCGTGGAGGTCCTCCAGGATCTCGAAGTTGTGATCGAGGTCCTTTGCGACGATGCCCCACACGCGCAGCCGGCCTGAGTGCACGCGCTTGGTCTCGATCTCAAGCTTCGTGAAGCAGCCGAGCATGCCGAAGCCACCGATCGCGGCGTGGAAGAGGTCGGCGTTTTGCTCACGTGAGCAACGGACGAGCTCGCCCTTGGGCGTCATCAGCTCAAAGCTGCGCACACCCTCGCCGAAGGCGCCGAGTCGATAGTTGTTCTTGCCGTGGATGTTCATCGCCGCAGCCCCGCCCATCGACACCTGCATGGTGCCGCTGACGACGCGCGGCCAATAGCCGTGGGCGATCGAGCGCTTCCACAGGTCGCGAACAGTGACACCTGGCTCGCACTCGGCGACGCCCGTAGCCGGATCGAACGAGAGGATGCTGTTCATGCCCGTCAGATCGAGCACGTGACCGTTGCGGTTGGTGGACGCGTCTCCGTAGCTGCAGCCTGCGCCGCGCAGCGCCAACGAGGCGCCCTGACGCCGGACGTCACCGAACGCCGCGGCGACCTCCTCGACGCTCTGTGGCCGAAAGACCTTCGCTGGCCCCCCGACCGACATGCCGAACCCCATCACCGACTCGTCACGCCACGGGACGGGCAGCGCATCTGCAGTCGGCGGCGAGGTGGAGGTCGTCATAGTCGGTAAGCGAAGGCTGCGCGCGCCGTTGATCTTTCAGATCGACAGCTTGCGGAATACGAAGGACGGGATGTTGCGGATCACGAACATGATCAGGCGCCACTTGCGCGGCACATAGGCGATCGCCTTGCCGCCGTCGCGCGCGCCCAAAATCAGCTCAGCTGCTTTATCGGCAGGGATCGCGCCTTTTAGCCGAAGCCCCGCCGTCATCGGCGTCTCGACGAAGCCGGGGCGGATCGTGGTGACCTGGACACCGACGCGCCAGAGCCGGTTACGGAGCGCCTCAAGGTAGGTGTCCATGCCCGCCTTGCTGGCGTTGTAGACCGGCCTGCCGATGCGACCCCGATCCTGCGCCACCGACGTCACGCCGACGATGCAGCCGCGCTTGCGCGCCTGGAAGCGGCGCGCCGCGGCGTTGCACCACGCGACCGCGCCCAGAAAGTTGACCTGGACCTGCAGGCGGTCTTTGCCCAGGTCAAACTCGTCGGGTCCGACCTCGGGCATCACGCCGGCGACGAAGTGCAGCTCGTCGACGTCGCCGAGCTCTGCTTCGATTCGGTCGAACAGCCCCTCCGCTGCGTCGACGTCGGCCACGTCGTGGACGTAAGCCTTCGCGAACTCATTGGCGAGCGACTCATTGATCAACGCAGCCTGAGCCTCCAGTTCGCCTTCGCGCCGCGCAAGCATCGCGACCTTGCGCTGACTCTGTGCGAGGCGACGAGCGAGGGCGAGGCCGATGCCGGAGGACGCACCGACCACGATACAGGTGCCTTTTCGTGGGCTCATGTTCGCCAAGAGACGCGGGCCGGCGACGGATTGCAACTCCAGCCGCGTTCCGCGGTCGCTGCGCTTGTCCGAGCGACCGCCGTGACGCATCATCCGTGCCATGCAAAGGGTGGCGCTGGGTGTCGTAGTGCTGGGTGCGAGCGCGCTGGTCGCGCAGGGCGGGCAAGTCCCTCCGACCCCGAAGCGGCTGTTCGTGGACAGCGTCGTGGCCAGCGTCAACGACAGCGCGATCCTACAGAGCAAGCTATTCGACACCGTCTCCGGCTCGGTGCTGGGCGCAGAGGCACAGGCGGGCCGCCAGATGAGCCTTAACGAGGTCTTCGGGATGGCGATGCGGGACCTGCGGTCGCTGGTCAACAACTACCAGATGGCCCAAGCGGCGCGCTCCTTCGGCAACATCCCGCCCGACCGCTTCAACATGATCTTGGAGTCGGAGCTAGAGCGCGACAAGGAAGACCGCCGCCGCGACCTCGGCGGCTGGGGCGAACTGAGCGCCGAGCTTGAGCGGACCGGACAGACATGGCGCACCTACGCCAACGGCCAGCGCATCGAAAAACTGCAGATGCTGGCCGAGCAGTTCTCGATCTACGAGCGCCTCCGCAAACAGTCCAACCTGTACCTCACGCCGAAGATGCTGCGGGACACTTACGCGGAGTATCGGGACACCTTCGTCCGCGACGCGATGGCGCAGGTGTCGGTGGTGACGTTCCGCGGCGACGACGCCGCCGAACGCGCCCAAGCCGCCTCGGACCGCTGGGCCGACGCCGTGTTGACGGCGCGCGAGGTCGCCGAAGAGTTCGGCCCCGCCACGCCGCTGCTGTCGATGCGCGCCAAGTCGCTCCAGCCGCGCCTGCGGGACTTCGCGCTGGAGGGCCCCGTAGGCAACGTCTCCCAACCCATCCCCCGGCCGAACGGCATGATCGACGTGGTCAAGGTGATGCAGTTCCTCGCGGCGCGCGACGGGAAGTTCGCGGACCCGGAGGTCCAGGCGGAGCTGCGCCGCATCGCCAGCGACAAGGTCCTCCGCGAATTCCGGGAACAGGCCCTGGCGAGGGCGAAACAGCGGACCGAGGTGTGGGTCTACCAGAACGGCCGACGGGTGCCGATGAGATGACGTAAAGTCATCACATAGAAGATCTTACGGTCCATATGAGACCGCCTTTCGAGCGCACTTCCCCAGGCGGGAGGTTGCGGCAAGAGAGCGCGCTCGTTTTACTTTTCGTCACCTCTCTGAACCTGCTCGACGGCGCACCCGTTGAGCAAGCAGGCGCCCTGCGCGCCGCCCCGTTTCATTCAACCCATCTTCTCCCGCCCGCTCCGGCCGCCGGCTGTCCTTACGACCGGTCGCCCCGAACCACGGCATCTCTGATACGACCCGCTGGGTGACAGCGCTTCGACGCCGCGCCCGCTTCCTAGGTCCCAAGCATGGTCCAACTCGACCCAACCAAGATCCAAGTCCAGTCCAACGCGCTACCTATCTGGGAGCAGGAGGAGACGTTTCAGGAGCAGATGGCGGCGCAGCTGCGGAACGCGCCTTGGCTGATCCTCTCAGGCGTCATCCACGCGTTCCTCGCGCTGCTCGTGATCTTGCTGGCTCCCGATCCCGACTCGAAAGAAGCCGAGGCCGTCGTGGAGATGAAGATCACGGAAGAGACCCAGATCGAGGAGCCGCCCCCGCCACCCCCGCCGGAGACCAAGACCGAAGAGGTGACCGAAGAAGTGGTCGTGACCGAGACCACGGTCACCGAGACGGAAGAAGCCTTCGACAACACCGACAGTGAAGAGATCTCCAAGGAGTCGGCGTTCGACTCCAACCAGTGGAACTCTGCAGTCGGCCTAGGCGGCGGCGCTGGCGGACGCTACGGCGGTCGCGGCGGCGGACGCGGCGGCAAGGGCGGCGGCAAGTCCTACGCAGCAGCCATTGACGCCGGCCTCAAGTGGCTGGCGGCCCACCAAGACGAAGACGGCAAGTGGGACTCCGACGGGTTCATGAAGCACGACCTAGCCGACGGCGGCGAGATCTGCGACGGCCCTGGCAACGCGGTCCACGACGTGGGCGTCACGGGCCTCGCGCTGCTGGCGTTCCTCGGCGACGGCAGCACGATGCGCACCGGCCCCTACAGGGCGAACATCAAGAAGGGCGTCTCTTGGCTGCGCAAGCAACAGCAAGAGAACGGCCTCTTCGGGATGAACGCCTCGCACGACTTCGTCTACGACCACGCGATCGCGGCCTACGCGATGTGCGAGGCGTATGGGCTGTCGAAGTACAAGCTCCTCAAGAAGACCGCGCAGAAGGGCATCAACTACCTCGAATCGCACCGCAACCCCTACTCGGTGTGGCGCTATCAGCCCCGGGACAACGACAACGACATCTCGGTCACCGGCTGGTGCATCATGGCCTACGAGTCCGGTGAGTTCTTCGGACTGCAGATCAACAAGTCGGCCCTCGCCATGTGCGAGACGTTCCTGGACCAGGTCTCCGACGCCACGGGCAAGCACGGCTACACCAAGCAAGGTGAAGGCAGCTCGCGCAAGCCCGGCGATCACGGCACGAAGTTCCCGATCGAGAAGGGCGAGGCGCTGACCGCGGTCGGCTTGTTCTGCCGGTTCTTCATGAACCAAGATCCCAAGGAGAAGCCCATCATGAAGGCCTCCGCGGACCTACTGCGCAGCAAGCCGCCGATCTGGGACGAGAAGGGCGGCTCCATCGACCACTACTACTGGTACTACGCGACCTACGCGCTCTACCAATACGGCGGCGCTCACTGGAACGAGTGGAAGAAGAAGCTCGAGACTTCGGTCGTCAAGAACCAGCACCGTGTCGCAGCCGAGAAGAACAAGCTCGGGTCGTGGGACCCGATCGGCGCGTGGGGCGAGGACGGCGGGCGCGTCTATTCGACGGCCATCCTCGTCCTGACCCTCGAAGCCTACTACCGCTACTCACGCCTCGTGCGCTGACCCCAGGTCGCGCGCGAAGGATGTAAGCATCTACCAGCCCCAGGTGCCGGGGCCGCCCTTAAAGCCGCGGGCGCCCCCGGTGATCCAGCTGGTGATCCAGCCGCCGTAGAAGTCTCCAGCCTGACGCTGCACCGCCTCCCCGTCGACCTCGCACAAGTCCAGCGGACCGGCGTAGAGCGCGACGTGGTCCTTCAGCCCCGCGAACGCAGGGTGCGGGGCTGGATACGTCCAACCAACGGCCAGCAACGGGTCACAGCCAGGCAGGCACAGATCGACATAACGGGCCAACCCCTTCCACTCGCAGGCGGTCGCGCGGCTGGCGCTCGGCCTCATCGCCGATATGCCTGCCTCGGTGAACGCGTCGACGTGGAGGTAATAGGTCGGCGGATGCGACGTCTCGAGGACGCGCTGCGCCGTTGCCGCGCGCGCGACCTCTACGCCCGCGTGGACGACGCGTAGGCTCCCCCGAAACAGCTCCAGTCGCGGCGGGCGCGGGTAGCTCCAGACGTCCTCAGGCTGCCTTTGTGACACGCCACTCGATCGCCGAGGCGGTCCGAGCAGATGCACGAAACGCCCTACGGCCGAGACGAACGGCGGCCTATAGCGCGCACATGCGAGACGAGGCCAGCTACGTCTGTGACTCCTGCGGCGAGGACATCGTGGTCCCGATCGATTGGTCGGCGGGGTCCAGGCAGAGCTACGTCGAAGACTGCCCGGTCTGCTGCAACCCGAACATCATCCACGTCGAGCTGGACGAAGAGGACGCCTACGTGCGCAGCGAACCCGAGCAGGACCGCTGATCAGCCCCAGCGCCGCGCGCCTCGGCCCTCGGCGACCCGCTGGCCCTGGCGCCCCCCCCCCGCGGGCGCTGGGCTGGATCGGAGGCGCCACCAAGAGGTCCGCAGACCTGCGCTGCAACGCCAGCGAGCGCGCGCCCGGGGCCGTGCGTCACGGGCCCAGCTTTTATGTCGTAGGCCTATTCATTAGATAGGTTTAGATATCAATCGGTGGCGGCGCGGCGGCAAATCCACGGCAAAACCTTTGAGAAGGAGTGATCCGCACGGCGCGACGGCCCGTTGCAAAGTTGTATCGGGCAACCGATCCCGCGCGGCGCGGACGTCGCGCGGGCGACCTCTGCAACCTGGAGCGCGCGCCTAAGAGCGCGCAGGAGCAGTCCCCATGCACACTTCCCAGCCACCGTTCCGTACTCAGCGGACGTTCGATGACGATGAGAGCTTCCAGCAGCTCATGGCCGCGCGCCTGCGCCAGTCGCCGTGCCTGTTCGTCTCTGTCGGATTCCACGCGGTCTTGCTGGCGTTGATCTGGTTGCTGGTCCCTGGCGAGCCTGGCCAGCAGCCCATCGCTCAGATCGCTGTGCAGGACACCACCCAGGAGGTGGTCGAGCAGCCCGAGCCACCCAAAGAACCCGAGGTTCAACCCGAGGAAGACCTGGAGTTGGCGCCGGTAGACGACCCCGTGATCGCCGACACGACCGCTGAGAACGACGCGTTCGCCGAGGCCGAATCTGCGGAGCCCAGCACGCCGTCGGCGCTCGACTCGAACCAGTGGAACACCGCGCTCGGGATGAACGGCGGCGCAGCTGCCGGGCCGTACAGCAGGCGCGGCAACGGCGGCGCCGGGGGCGCCGGCGGACGGCAGACGCCGCTGTCCGTGCGACGTGGCCTCGAGTGGCTCGCAGCGCACCAAGACGATGACGGGCGCTGGGACGCCGACGGCTTCATGAAGCACGACGACCCGGCGATGGCAGCGTGCGACGGCCCGGGCAACGCCGTGCACGACATCGGCTGCACCGCGCTAGCTCTGCTCGCCTTCCTGGGCGAGAACAACACCACCAAGAGCGGCGAATACCGCAGCGTGGTGCGCCAAGGCGTGCGGTGGTTGATCCGGCAGCAGGACCCCGGGACCGGGCTGTTCGGCGGCCAACTCTCGCACGACTTCGTCTATGACCACGCGATCGCGACCTACGCGATGTGCGAGGTGTACGGGCTGTCGAAATCGAGGCTGCTGAAGAAGCCAGCGCAGCGCGGGCTGAACTACCTCGAATCGCACAGGAACCCATACGGCGTCTGGCGCTATCAGCCGCGCGACCAGGACAACGACATCTCGATCACTGGCTGGGCGATCATGGCCTACAAGTCCGGCAAGTACTTCGATCTGCAGGTCAACGATGAGGCCCTGGCGAACTGCGCGGTGTTCCTCGATCAGGTGAGCGACAGCACCGGCCGACACGGCTACCAAAGGGCCGGCGAAGGCAGCTCGCGTAAGCCTGGCCGTCACAGCGTGGCGTTCCCGTCGGACCAAACTCACGCGCTGACCGCGGTCGGCTTGTTCAGCAGGTTCTTCATCGGCCAGAACCCAAAGGAACAGCCGATCATGAAAGCCTCGGCGAAGCTGTTGAACACGCTGCCCCCCGTGTGGGACGAGCAGGCAGGCCGCGTCGATCACTACGCCTGGTATTACGCCACCTACGCGTTGTTCCAGATGGGTGGTCCGGAGTGGCGGCGCTGGCGGCGCGCCATCGAAGAGGTGGTGCCGGCGCATCAGCACCAGACCAAAGCGCAAGGCAACCTCTACGGTTCGTGGGACCCGGCCGGCGCCTGGGGCGAAGACGGCGGGCGCGTCTACTCGACGGCGATTCTGACGCTGACCATGCAGGCCAACTATCGCTACACGCCGCTGGTCAGGTAGCGGACGCCGGCCGCCTTCGCGGGGCCGGCAGCGTCGATA
>NYVR01000176.1 GCA_002684655.1 Planctomycetota bacterium
CCCGCGCCGAGCCCGGGGCCCGGCTTCCCGGCTGGGAGCGTTTGCTGGTCGTTGCGGGCTCGCGACGGCGGCGCTGCGCGGGAGCGAGTGCTCCAACTGTTGGGTCGTGATCGACGGGTTTTGCGCGAGCCTGCGCCGCTCGTCGAGGTGGTGGACGGGGGCATCGACGTTGCGTTTGCTTTGATGCCAGAGACGCCGCCCGGCGAGCGCGCGCTGCTCGAGCAGAAGGTGCGCGAGGCCGCCCGTTGAACGCGTTCACCGGAGGTCCGCCGGCTGGTCAGGGCTCTAGAGCGTTGAAGGGCTCGCAGAAGCGGGCGGCCGTCGCTATCGTGTCGGCCCGTTTCGTGAAGCAGAGAGAACCAAGAACATGATCATTGGCGTCCCAAAGGAGATCAAACCGCAGGAGAACCGGATCGGCGCAGTGCCCGCCATGGTGCTGGACCTCGTCGAGGCTGGAAACACCGTGCTCGTGGAGAAGGGCGGCGGTCTCGGCGCGGGCATCTGCGATGATGAGTACCGCGCGGTCGGCGCCCGCATCGGCGACAGCGCTGAGCAGGTCTACGGCGAAGCCGAGATGATCATCAAGGTCAAGGAGCCGCTGGCGGCCGAGTATCCGCTCATCAAGCCGGACCAGATCCTGTTCACATACTTTCACTTCGCGGCCAGCCGTGAGCTCACGGACGCGATGCTCGCGTCGAAGGCGCACTGCTTTGCCTACGAGACGTTGGTCCATCGTGACTCGTTGCCGCTGCTGACTCCGATGAGCGAGGTTGCAGGCCGAATGTCCGTCCAAGTCGGCGCAGTATGCTTGGAGAAGCATATGGGCGGTCGCGGCATGCTCATGGGCGGGATTCCTGGCGTGGACAACGCGACCGTGGTCATCCTCGGCGGCGGTGTCGTCGGCACGAATGCTGCCAAGATGGCCGCTGGGCTGGGCGCGGACGTGCGCATGCTCGACATTGACCTGGACCGCCTGCGATACCTCAGCGACGTGATGGCCGCGAACGTCCAGACGTTGCACAGCTCGCCCATCACGGTTCGTGAGCAAATCGCGCAAGCGGACCTAGTCATCGGCGCCGTGCTGGTCCAAGGAGCCCGCGCCCCGCGACTTATCCGCAGAGAAGACCTGAAGCTGATGAAAGACGGCGCCGTCGTCGTCGACGTCGCTGTCGACCAAGGCGGTTGCATTGAGACCTGTAAGCCGACGACGCACGCGGACCCGACGTATGTCGTCGACGGGGTCCTGCACTACTGCGTCGCAAACATGCCGGGCGCAGTGCCGCGCACCTCGACCTTTGGTCTGACCAACGCGACTGGCCCCTGGGCCCGCCGTTTGGCCAGCATGGGGGCGGCGGAGGCGGCGCGTGACCCGGTCCTCGGTACGGCAGCGAACGTGCTTGCTGGTCAGTGCACCCATGAGGCTGTCGCGCAAGCCTTTGACATCGGCTTCACGAGCCCAGCCAAGGTCTTGTGATCTCGACTTGGATCCAGAGCGGTCCGGAGTCTGCGGACCTGCCGAGCTGGTGGGACGCCGTCGTGCTGGGCGTCGTCGAGGGCGTGACAGAGTTCTTGCCGATCTCAAGCACGGGGCATCTGATCGTGGCGCAGCGCGCCCTGGGCTACTCCGCAGGCGACACGTCGAACGCCTTCAACATCGTCATCCAGATCGGCGCGATCACTGCGATCCTCGCCCTCTACTGGCGACGGTTGTTCGCGGCGGCCGCCGCATTCCGCGGCGGCTCCGGGCGAGGCCCCAACCTGATCTGGCAAATCGTCATCGCCGCCGGGCCGGTCGCGTTGGTGGGGCTCACGCTCCGTGGCTGGCTTCATGAGGCCCTGTTTTCGACGCACGTCGTCGCTGGTGCGCTGGTGCTCGGTGGGCTCTTGTTGCTGCTGTTGGAGCGGTATCTACGACGTCGCCCTGCGGCAGGCGTTGAAATCGCCGAGATGACCTACCGCACGGCGCTGTTGATTGGTCTCTGGCAGTGTCTCGCGCTGGTGCCCGGGACCAGTCGGTCGGGCGCTACGATCGCGGGCGCGCTCGTCCTTGGTATGCGGCGGACGGCTGCTGCGGAGTTCTCGTTCTTGGTCGGTCTCCCCATCCTCTACGGCGCGTCGTTCTTCGAGCTCTATACGCTGCGTGAGTCCTTGCACGGCGGGCTGCTGACGCCGCTATTCATCGCTGCCGGAGTGGCGTTCTTGGCGGCGTTGGTCGTCGTTAAGCCGTTCGTGGCGTTCCTCGCCCGCCACGACTTCCGCGTCTTCGCCTACTACCGCATCGCGGCGGGCGCCGTCATCTTCGCGATGATCTTTAGCGGTTTCTTGCCCGGCGCGTGAGCGCTAGGTGCGCGACCAGCTGGCTCCGCGCTGCCCGTGCGGCGCATGAAGCGGGGTGGGCGCACGCAGGTCGTAGCCGCAGCCGCGAGCGCACGCTGTCGTCTCATACCCTACGCGCACGAGCTCAGCTCGTGAGCCGCGCTTGGATGTCTTGGTAGGTGCGCGCCGTCGAGGCGACGACGCCGTCAGGCAGCGGCGGCGGCGGGGGAGTTCGGTCCCAGTCCTGTCGCAGCAGCCAGTCTCGTAGGTGCTGCTTGTCGTATTGCGTTGGCTTGCCGCCCGGCGTGACTTCCTCAGCTGGCCAGAAGCGGCTTGAGTCGGGGGTCAGGCACTCGTCGATCAACATGAGCTGGCCGTCGTGCAGGCCAAACTCGAACTTGGTGTCGGCGATGACGATCCCGCGCTCGTTAGCGTGCTGGTTGCCGCGGGTATACAGCTCCAGCGCGACGGATCGCGCGGCGTGCGCGACGTCTGCCCCGACGAGATCGACGCATCGGTCGAAGTCGATGGGCTCGTCGTGGCCGCTCTCGGCTTTCGTGGAAGGCGTCAGCAGCGGCTCGGCGAACTGGCTGGCGTGCTGCAAGCCAGCCGGGAGGTCGATGCCGCTGACGCGCCCATCGCGCTGATAGTCAACCCATCCGGAGCCGGTTAGGTAGCCCCGGACGACCCACTCTACTGGGAGAGGTTCGCAGCGGCGGCAGCGCATCGCGCGACCGCGCAGCAAATCATGATACTGCGCGGGGACTTCGGGCCAGTCTTCGACGTCGGCCGAGAGGAAGTGGTTCGGCACGACGTCCGCGAGGTGCCGCAGCCAGAACGCGGTCGTCTCGGTGAGCACACGACCCTTACCAGGGACGCCTTCTCGCATCACGACGTCAAACGCCGAGATGCGGTCCGTAGCCACCAACATCAGGTCGGCGCCGAGCGCGTAGATCTCACGGACTTTGCCGCTCGCGAGGCGCTCCGCGAACGGCAGGTCGAGGGTTAGGACGGCGTCGCTCACGACAGCATCACGGGTCGAGGTTTGGTTGAGGTGTATCGCCGCACTAGGTGCCCTCTTTCTTGCGGACGCCGAACCCAAAGTTGAGTTCGGGGACGTTGCTAGCCCGCAACTCCTGGAAGTAGTCAATGAACGCGAACGTGTTGTAGCTGCGGTCGATCGCCGCGAACCAGTCCTCGTTGGTGCCCTCGATGGCGATGGTCATGCCGCCGTCTGGCGCCAGCGAGTAGGTGCCGATGTAGGAGAAGTCGGCGCCGGTGTTCCCGACAGCGTCGAGGCGAAACCCGCCTTGCGGCGTCAGCGTGACGGTGCCGACGAACGCGTCCGAGCCTGAGTTGCTGGGGTTGACGAACAGCGTGTGTCCGCCGACGAGGAACGTGCCTGGGACCCGTACGGAGTCGACGGGGGAGGTGGGTGCGTCGAACTTGCGGAACATCGTGACGAGGCCGGCTTCACCGTCTCCGCTGTTCTCGTCGACGCCGAAGATCACGTTCTCGGTCCCCGCGGACTCGATGATGCGTGGGTCGGCGACGCCGCCGCTGACCGCGTAGTTCAAGCTCAGGTTCAGCGCGCCGGTGCCGCTGTTCTGTGGGTCCAACAGGTCTTGCACGTTGCCGCCGAAGGTCAGCTGGGCCGTGGCCTGATTCGGGGCTCCCTGAAATCCCGCGCCGCTCAGCGAGCGCAGCTCGCCGGGGGCGCCAGCGTCGACGGTCACGCCGCCGTAGGCGCCGCGGCCGACGTTGTCTGGCGACAAGATGGTCTGGTCAAACACGACGTGTAGCGACATCAGGTGCCACGCACCTTCGAGCTCGACCTGACCGTTGACGACGCGCGTCCCGAAGTAGAGGCCGATTCGCGGGCTGTTGTTGGTGGACACCCGGTCGGTGAAGAAGAAGTCCGGCTCGTTGCCGACCAGCCCGTATCCGCCGATGAAGACGGTCGACGGCTCGCTGCCGCTGCCCGTCGTGAAGATCGAGAACGTGCCGTCTTCTTCAAGCGCGTAGCGGTCGGCGCCGGACGTCCCGGTTGGTCGCAGCACGGTGTAGGTGCTGTCGTCGAACGTATTCAGCGTGCCGCGGTCGGTCTCGACGGCGGCGCTCGGCACAGGGAACGTGCCGAAGCCTGCGAGGCTCCTGATCCCGAAAAGGTGATGCTGCGCGGAGATGACGACGTCGCTCTGTGGGCGGTCGTCGCCGCCGCCTTCGGCGCACGCAGCCAACGTGAGGACAGGGAGCAGCCAGCGTAGGTTCTTCAAGGTGTCGGCATTGTAGGCGTCAGCGAGCCGCGGTTGCACCGCTTTGCGCCGCCGTAACGCGGCCATCTTCCGTTCAGGGCGGCGCTGGCAAGCGGTCGTTTGAGGTCCTACGTTCGGCGGCGATGCTGGGGACCCGATGGATCGGCTGGATGTTCGTCGCCGCTGCGATGCAGGGTTGCGTCAGCCAGCCGGAGCTGCGCGGCCCAATGGCGGTGCGCAATCAGCACCCTGCGCAGCTGCTCGTGGCCCACTTGGACGCCCGCGGCGCCGACGTCTTGCCGGCGGGGGACACCGCTGTGCGTGTGGGCGCGGCTTACACCAGCTTGTTCTTAATCGGCTCGACCCCCCAGTCGAGCTTCGTCATGGATGGGGAGCAGCTGCGCGCGTCGTTGGCGGGTCGCCTGGGGCTGGGCCGCGGCCTGGAGTTGGGGGTCACGGTTCCGGTCGTTCACACCACGGGAGGCTTCCTCGACGATGCCATTATCGACTTCCACGACGTCTTTGGTCTTCCCGATCAGGACCGGTCGCCCGCCCCGCGCGGGTTGTTTTCCATCGACGCGCAGCAGGGCGGGCAGTCGGTGTGGTCCGTCGCTCGCAGTGGGCTTGAGTTGGCGGACGTGCCGTTTGAGGTTGCGTGGCAGCTTCGTCGGCCCGGCGATGACCGCGTGGGCCTCATGCTCCGCGGCGGCGTCGAGCTGCCGACAGGCAGCGCCGACCGTGGCTACGGCAACGGAAAGGTAGACGTCGTCGTCGGCGCCTTCGCCGAATACCGGCGCGGTGGCGTCGGCTACACCGCCAACGTCCAGCACGCGATCGCCGGGACGCGCCGCGAGACGCGAGCGCTCGGCTTCCGATTCGCGGACGTCAGCTCCGTCGGCGTCGGCATCGAGTTGCCAGTTCGGCGAGACTTGCACTTGCTCGCGCAGGCGGAGCTCGAGACGTCCACGCTGCGCGAGCTTGGGCCGCGCGTCGCCAGCCGAAACCAGATGGTGGTTTGGTTGGGCGGGCGATGGACTCCGTCGCCGCAGTGGGCGCTGGAGTTTGGCCTGGGTGAAGACGTGATCGCCAAGTCCGCGCCGGATTTCACGGCCTGGCTGGGCTTGGAGTGGCGGATCGGTGCGGGGCGAGGCTGGTGATGAGGACGATGTCCTGCTTCACCCTCCCCGCGCGTGCTTTACATAACATATCTTATCGGAAGTAGTCGATGGGGCCTGACAAAGGCTGCTGCCAGGCTGTGCAGGCGCTTGGGCGCGCCGCCTGTGGACCGGGTCGCGATCGCGCGGCGTATCGTCTCGCGCTCGCCTTACTCGATCATCGACCGCGCATCGATGGGAAGCACGACCACCATGCCTGCGAGGCGCCGGTGCATGGACGTGGCGGCTCCGTCTGGCCCGTCGGAGAGTCCGGCGAGGACGAGGTCGCCGACCTGCAGGTGCTGGAGCGCGCTCGCTGCCGCTAATAACCAATGGCCGCCGCCGTCGTCATCCCGCGCGCCGAAGCCGTCGCTGCCGATCTCTTCGACCTGGAGCAACCCGGGCGCGTGGGACGGCGCGGTGTCGTTGGACAGCGCCGCTCCGGCTGCCTGCAAGCGGTCCAGGTGGTCGAGCAGCGAACCTCTGCAGCTTGTGATCACGTGTCGGGCGTCGATCTCCTGGGTCGCCGCGAGCCAGTCATAAAAAGCGGACAGCTCGTCGAACGCCGCGCGGACCTCTGACGCCCGCTCGTCAGGTGCGGATCGTAAATATACGTGCAGCAGCAGCCGCATCAGGTCCGGCGTGTTGATTGACTCCACGTCGGTGTTTGGGACGGGCGCGTTGCGCTGCAGCTGCACCCAGAGCTCGAGCGGATCATCTTCGGCCGCGCCGCCGTCGTCTGACTGCATCTCCGCGCCGGCGTCGGCAGTGGCCGAGGGCCTCGTTTCCCAGCGGTATTCGGTGACCAGCGGCGCGAGGTCGCCTGCGTCGCCGTCGACGTCGCCTGATAAGCGGTCCACCAGGTCCGCTTGCAGGGCTGCCTGCGGATCGTCGCCGGATTCTTCGTCGCTGTCGATGCCCGCGATCTCTTCCATCTGCGTGAAGATCTCTTCGACGTTCTGGTTGCTACTCAGCCCTTCGTCCAGCTTCCGTACGAGCCGTTCGCCGAGCGTTTCGCCCGGCGGGCCCGACGATTCTTCGGTCAGCTGCGGGAGGTCTTCACGGTCGTTTACGTGGTGTGCGTTCCAGATCTCGAGCATCAGCCGCCTCGCGCGGTCGAGGTCGACGTCGGTGTCGAAAGCTAGCTGGTCCAGGATCGGCCCGATAAAGGCGCCGGGCCGCGGCGCTACGGCCAGCTGTTGGCTGATGATCTCTGCCTTGTGGCTGTCCCCCACGCTCTTCAGGAGCTGCTCAAGGTCGGCTTCGAGGTGCTCTAGCGGGGCGATCGGCTCCGGCGCCGGACCCGGCACAACCGGTATTTGATCGACAGCGCCGTGTTGTCGCAGCAGCAAGTGCTCCAGCTCGATCTGATGTAGCCGCCGGTCGAGGTCGAGCGCTTTCACGTCGCGAACGAACGCCTCGGCGATCTCGCGGCCTGGTCGAAGCGCCGGGGTCGCGGCCGAGGCAGACCAGCGCTCCTGCGCGATCGGGTAGAGGCGTCCAACGAGCAGGTCGCCCACTTGCAGCTCGTTGGTCTCGGCGATCTCGAGGATCTCTCCGTTCTGCATGTCTCGCGCGGTGCATGTGGCCGCGACGTGTTCGATCAAGAACAGCCCTGAGATCGAGTCCTCTACTTCAGCGGCGTCGTCGCAGTATGGGCTCACCGTGACCGGGACGGCGCCGAGCGTCTCGCTCTCCCGCTCGAACAAGAACCACTCGGCGAAGCGGTGCTCTGCGGCGTAATCCTGGTCGTTGGCGACGTCGTCGCCGAAAAACTGGCGGCGCGCACGCTGCAGCTCCGCCTGTAGCCGCGAGGTCTCCGACAGCGCGCTGGCTAGGCGGGCAACAACTTCGGTGTGACGGGCGACTTCGTCTCGGGTCATGGGTCTATGCCGGCACGCGGCGCGTTGCAAAGTGGCGCAGCGCGGGCGGAAATGCAAAGACAAGCGGCAGTGTCTGGAGAACGGGGGGCGACATTCGCGGGGGCCACATGCACAATACCCTGGCGTGTTTAGGGTCCAGGAAGTGCAGCAGGCTCCCGCGCCGGAGCCGTCAGTTTTTGACGCCGCGACCACCCACCTCTTGGAGCTTGGGTGGATCGACAAGACCGCGCTGTCCGTGCTCGTGGTCTTCTTCCTCCTGGGCCTCTTCAAGGGGTTGTTTTGGCAGGTCAGCCGGATCGGCATCCTGTGCTTCTCCTATTACGTCGCTGGCTACTGGGGCAGAGACGTCGCCACACTCCTTGCGGAGTCCGAGGACGCCGCCGCCGCCGCTGGACAGGGCACATCGGCGGCCGCCGATGTGGGCGCTCGTGAGATCGCCGCTGCGCCCCCTGACACGACGCTCTACCTGTCCTATTGCGTGCTGTTTGTGTCGATGGTCATCGTGCTCAGCTTGCTGTCGATGGTCTTGAAGCGGTTTATCGTGAAGGCTGGGCTCGGGTTCTTCGATCGCCTCGGCGGCGGTGTCTTCGGCGTCGCGACTGGGTCCTTGGTCGTCTTGTTCTTGGTGCTGGTCATGCACATGGTGAGCGAGCGAGACAGCCAGTTCGTGCGAGCCGCAAAGAAATCGCACGCCGTGTTTTACACGCGCCAAGCCATCCAACTCCTGGACCGCTCAGTCGATAACCAACTCCGAGAGCAGATCGGGCTGGAGCCGCTGGCTGACGCGCCGTTGGCCGAAGCGCCGCCTGCAGACGAGCCCGTGCCTGCAGGCATCGGCGGCCGCTGATTGCTTGCGAACGGGCGCCCGTTCGCTCACTCTTTCGGCCCCGCCTTAACGGCGGGATTCTGCTTGGGGGCGTTCGTCGAGACGAGCTGAGAAGTACCCCTGGAACCTGATCCGGTTCAGACCGGCGTAGGAAACAGCAGCTTATGACCGATACCATGCCGCAGGCGGGGCTGAGCCCGCTCTCTGAGTCGTTCCCGATGTCCGACAAGGTGACCGTTGGGGACATGGAGGTCCCGGCACGGGATATCCGCCTCACGAACGGAGACCTGCTGAGGGTCTACGACACCACGGGGCCGCAGGGCTGTGATGTCCGGCTCGGCATCCCGCGCCGCCGACAGGCGTGGATCGACGCGCGCACAGCCCGTGGCGACACGAACTTCTCGCAGATGCACTACGCCCGCCGGGGCGTCATCACCGAAGAGATGCGCTTCGTCGCGATCCGCGAGAACGTCGAGCCCGAGTTTGTCAGGAAGGAGATCGCTGAGGGACGCGCGATCATCCCTGCCAACAAGAATCACCCTGAGATTGAGCCGATGATCATCGGCCGCAATTTCTTGGTGAAGATCAACGCCAACATCGGCAACAGCGCGCTCGGCTCTTCGATCGAAGAAGAGGTCGAGAAGCTGCAGTGGGCCACGCGTTGGGGCGCTGACACCGTGATGGACCTGTCGACTGGCCGGAACATCCACGAGACCCGCGAGTGGATCGTCCGCAACAGCCCGGTGCCCATTGGCACGGTCCCGATTTATCAGGCGCTGGAGCGCGTCAAGGGCAAGGTCGAAGAGCTGAACCTGGAGATGTTCCTCGAGGTGCTCGAAGAGCAGGCTGAACAGGGCGTCGACTACTTCACGATCCACGCCGGGGTGCTGCTACGCTACGTCCCGCTGACCGCGGAGCGCGTTACCGGCATTGTCTCTCGGGGCGGGTCGATCATGGCGAAGTGGTGCCTCCACCATCACCAAGAGAACTTCCTCTACACGGGCTTCGATGAGATCTGCAAGCTCATGAAGCGCTACGACGTGTCGTTCTCGCTCGGCGACGGGCTCCGACCTGGCTGCATCAAGGACGCGAACGACGGCGCCCAGTTCGGTGAGCTGGAGACGCTCGGCGAGTTGACCAAGCGCGCCTGGGAGCACGACGTGCAAGTCATGATCGAAGGTCCCGGTCACGTCCCCATGCACCTCATCAAGGAGAACATGGACAAGCAGCTGGAGGACTGCCACGAGGCGCCGTTCTACACGCTCGGCCCTTTGACCACCGACATCGCTCCGGGCTATGACCACATCACCTCGGCGATCGGCGCAGCGATGATCGGCAGTTATGGTTGCGCGATGCTCTGCTACGTGACGCCTAAAGAGCACCTGGGCCTGCCCAATAAGGACGACGTCAAGCAGGGCGTGATTACATATAAGATCGCCGCGCACGCGGCCGACCTCGCCAAGGGGCATCCGGGTGCTCAGGATCGTGACGACGCGCTGAGCAAGGCGCGGTTCGAGTTTCGGTGGGATGATCAGTTCAACCTGTCGCTCGACCCCGAGACCGCGAAGGCCTATCACGACGAGACGCTGCCTCAGGACGGCGCGAAGGTCGCGCATTTTTGTTCGATGTGCGGACCTCGCTTCTGCTCGATGAAGATCACGGAAGAAGTCCGCGAGTATGCCAAGAAGGGCATGGCGGATAAGAGCGAAGAGTTCGTTGAGCGCGGCGGTCTAATTCAATAGGCGCGCCGGCTGGCGCTCAGCGGGCAGCGTCTGGGGTCGGCTCTGCTGGTGGCTGCGCTAGCGGAAGTTGAATCCAAAAGAGGCTCCCAACGCCAACCTCGCTCTTCACCCCCATCTCGCCGCCCAGGTTGAGGACGGTGTTCTTCACGATCGACAGCCCGAGGCCGGTGCCGCCGAGCTGGCGGGACCGGGCGCGGTCGACCCTGTAAAACCGTTCGAATACGCGCTCCTGGTCTTCCTTGGATAGCCCGATCCCCGTGTCCACGACCTCCAGGCGCAGGGCTTCGCCCCCGGTGTTCGTGAGCCTCAAGGTCACCACGCCGCGCTCAGGGGTGTATTTCAACGCATTGTCGATCAGGTTTCCGGCGACCTGTCGGAGCGCCTCTTGCTCCGCGCGAACGAGGAGTTGTTGATCGGGCAGCTCGACGACCATCTCAAGGTCCTCTCGCTCGGCGATCGGCATAAGGTCGCGTACAGCGTCTTGAATCACCGTGACCATGTCGACCGGCTCTGGCGACATGATGGCCTTATCATCGTCCAATCTCGAAAGCGTCAACAGATCCGAGACCAGCGTCGTCAGCCGTTGCGTTTGTTGCGCGATGCGTTCGAGGAACCGCGTTCGCGTCGGCGTCGACATCTCAGGGTCGTCTAGCACTGTCTCGACGAAGCCCTGGATGGCGGTCAGCGGCGTTTTCAGTTCATGTGAGACGTTGGCGACGAAATCCCTGCGGAGGGACTCTAGCCGTCTGATCCGGCTCTGGTCGTCGATGCCCACCACTGCGCCGCGCCCTGGCAGTGGCTGGCAGCGCACGGATAGCCGGCGCGCGTGTGGTTCGCCTTCATCGATCTCCAACTCGAATTTCTGGGGCGTGTGGTCGTCGCGACATCGCCGCAGCGCTGCGTGCAACTTTGGCCACGCGACCAAGTCCTCGATGCGTGCGCCGCGGTGATCCTGATCCGGGAGGTTCGCAATGTCTCGCGCTGCCGGGTTGGAAGCTGCCACGAGGCCCCTCTCGTCGACGACGATCAGCCCGTCGCTCGCGCCTGAGAGGCCAGCGCGCAAGCGCTCGACCTCGGCGCTGCAAGCGGCGACAGACTCCGCGCGCTCGCGCAGCGCCTCTAGAGCGGCGCGACGCGCGACGGCGCTCCGGTGCCAACCCCAGGCTGCCGCGGCGAGCAGGAAGGTTGAGGCGATCAGCGCGGTGGTCAAGGTTGGCGGGGTTCGTAGCGGTTGCGTGAGCCTGGAGAGGTCGAAGAGCAGAGATTACGCGTCGTCCTGCGCGAACCGGTAGCCGACGCCGCGCACCGTCTCGATGACCGCGTCATGCTCGCCGAGTTTCTGGCGCAGCGCGCGAACGTGCACGTCGATGTTTCGATCGGTGACGACGGCGTCCTCCCCGATGACACGGCTCAGTAGCTGCGCGCGCGAGAATACGCGCCCTGGGTGCTTCGCCAAAAAGTGAAGCAGCCGTATCTCCGTCGGCGTAAGGGATATGGGCTCGCCGTCAACACGGGCATCGTAGTGGCTTAAGTCGACGGTGAGCGTGCCCCGGACGACGCGTTCGCCCGGCTCGGCGACCACTTGCCGTCCGCCTCGGCGGAGGGCCACGTCGACACGCGCGACCAACTCCCTCGGGCTGAATGGCTTGGCGATGTAATCGTCAGCACCGATCTTGAGGCCTAGGACGACGTCGCTCTCTTCGCTCTTGGCGGTGACCATGATGATCGGCGTAGCTCTCGTCACGGGGTCGGACTTCACCATGCGGCACACTTCGACGCCGTCGATTCCTGGCAGCATCAGGTCTAGGACGACGAGGTCTGGGTTGTCCGTACGGATCCGGCTGAGGCCTTGCTCGCCATCTCTGCAGACTGAGACTTTGTGGCCCTCGCGCCGCAGGTTGTAGGCGATCATCTCAGCGATGTCGGGTTCATCCTCGATGACGATGATCTTCGATTTAGCCACAGCAGTGCGTTGGTGTCAGTCGACCGACGGGCGCGTATGGATGGCCGCCGATACAAGTAGATGGTCGCGACCTCGAGCGGTCCTCAAGGTTGGAACGATTGCATGGGTCCCACCACCGCGAACCGAATCTCTAGGTCGTCGTCGGTCGTGTTCACCTCAACCGAAGCCCCCGCTTCCCGCGTCAGCTCGCTCAAGACGCTCGCCACTTTCTCGGACATCAGCGGGAAAGGCAGGCTCCCTGGCGCGGGTTGAAAGTCCAGCCGCACCTTGACGCGGCCGTCCGATGCGCGGCCGATCCGCACCCGCACGGCGCCGTCGCTAGCCGCCGGCAAAGTCGTCACCCATGCGCGCAGCGCGTTCGCGCACACCGTGACGAACGTCGTTGAATAGACCCACGCATCCCCGCTCTCTTCCTCCTCGAAGGTGAGCGTCAGGCCGCGCTCTCGCAAGGGTACGCGCGCGAGTTCGATGAGTTCGCTGAGGAGGGTTGGTGCGAGGCCGACGTCACTAGACTCATCGCCGAGGAGCGCGCGGACGATGTCCAAGCTCGCGCTGCCGCGCTTCACTGCGCCCAGGACGGACTCCCGCATGTCGTCGATCCCGTCTGGCTGCACGTGCAAGACGTTGCCCTGCACGGTCAGGAGAAGATTCCCGAACTGGTGGATGAGGCCTGGCAGGAAGAAGGCTGAGAGGTTGCTAGAAAACACCGGTGGTCGGCTGTCGGAGCAGGGGAGTCACGAGTCGAGGCCCGAAAGAGCTCCTCGACAGGCCACGAACATAGACTGCGCATGCTTCAACCGGCACCCTGACATGCTCGTAGGGCTGTAGATTCTTGCCCCTGGTCGCGCACGGAAGATCTGCCAAGCTCGAACGTCGATGTGGCGCATGGCGAACCGCGTCCGGCGCTTGGCCGGGGACAGTCGCGCTCGATACGATATGGCCATGAGGCGGTCGCTGATCTTGATATCGCTGGCGTTGCTGAGCCCGTGCGCTGTGGGGCAGCGCCCGAAGTCTGAAGAAGACGCCGTCGCCAAGTTTCAGGCGGTGAGTTCTGCGCCGGAGCGCATGCGCCACGGCGCCGCCAGAGACCTCGGCCGTTACGCCGGCCGCTCGGCGACCGCCATGCTCTGCGCAGAGCTCGGCCGCGCTCGAACGGCGAGTTACATCATGACGGTCGTGCGCGCGCTCGGCGCGCGGGCTCGCTCTGGCGCGGTTCCGTCCTTGGTCGCCGCCTTCGACCGACCCGCGTCTGCGCGTTTGTTAGAGTCGATCGCAGAGGCGCTCCGAAAGCAGTCGAGTGACGGTGTTGATGCGCTCGTCGTGGCGTTCGCGGGCACCAGGAACGATCGCGTTCGTCGGCAAGCCATTTGTTACGCGCTCGCGCGCGTCGGTGATCACGAAGGAGCGCGCGCTGCGCTCTGCGCGGAGCTCAAGGCGGTCGCGGGCGCTGCGCAGCGCATGCCGCTGCAGGCGCTGGCAGCATGGGAAGGCGACGCCGAGGTCGATTCGCTTCGCGTCGATCTGGCCGGCGCCAAGAACCTGCTCGTCGCTAGCACAGCGGTCCAACAGCTGGCCGATCATCGACACGCCGACGCTCACCGCGCGGCGCTGCAGCTGGCGCGGCGGCTCGATAAAGACGCGCGCACGGACGTCTGCCGGGCGGCGCTGAGCGGCCTCTTGTGCGCTCCGAGCGACGCCGCGTCTGCGACCATTTGGCGCATGATGACGTCCGCAGACCGCGCATTCGAAAGAGAGCTCGCTGATCGATGGTCCGCGGCGCTGCGAGACGCCTCGTTCTTCGCGGCGTTGGAGCGCGGCGCGTGCAACTCTAAGGACGCGCGTGTTCGCGCGGCCGCGGCGCGCGCGTTGGCGCTAGCGCCAGCCGAGCGACACGGCGAAGCTCGCGCGGTGCTCGGTAATTTATTGCGAGACAAGGACGTGTCGGTTGTCCGCGCCGCGTGCTCCAGCGTAGGTGCGGTCCGCGCGGAGGCCGAGGTCGTCGCGGCGCTCGCAGACGGCGGCCCCGGCCATCAGGCCGCGCGGATCATGACCCTCTTCGAGCAGCCGCCGGTAAGCGAAGCCGCCGCCATGGCGGTGAGAGCGCTCGCGCCGAAGCTCAAAGCTGAGGCCAAGGCCGCGTGGCTGCAGGCGCTGAAGCGTGATCAAACCGCAAGTGAGTCCGCGCGCGCTCGCGCCGCTGTCGATCACCTTGATCACCGAGATTGGCGCGTGCGGGCGGCGGCCTTCGAGCTGGCCGTGATCGCGCCGACGAAGCCTGCAGTGACCGCGCTTATCGATCGCCTCCGCAAAGAGAAGGGCCGCCTTCGGTATGACGCCTGGACGGCGCTTAACAAGATCACTGGGGCAGGTTTCTCCGACGCGAAGCAGTGGCAGTCATGGTGGAAGACCGCTGGGCGGGACATCGAGCTCCCGCTCAAGACGGATCCTGCCGGCGGAGCGGCGCCCAAGGGCACGAGCGCGTCGTATTGGGACATGCCTGTGCACAGCCGACGCTTGACGTTCGTAGTCGACACGTCTGGTAGCATGAATAAGCCCTTTGGCACCGGCGACACGACGCGGCTAGATGAGGCCAAGCGTCAACTCCGGTCGGTGTTTGAGCGGCTCCCCAAAGGTAGCGCGCTGAACGTCGTCGGATTCGCTGACAGCGCGGATGAGATGTTCGATCGTCTGCAGCCGCTGAGCTCTCGGCGCCGTAAGGCCGCTGAGGAGTTCGTCGACGAGCTTTTTGGCAAAGGGTCCACGAACGTCTTCGCCTCGTTGGAGTCAGCGTTTGAAGATGACGCCGTGGACACCATCTTCGTGTTGACCGACGGGCGGCCGAGCTCGGGCTACGTCGCTGATGTCGCCGCTCTGGCCAAGATGGCGCGCCTCTGGAACGCCGGGCGGTTGATCCGAATCCAAACGATCGCCTTGGGCGAGACGAGCGAATTGCTGGAGCAGTTGGCTACCGATTCTGGGGGCGTCTACCGCGTCGCGCGTTGAGGCGGCCAGTCATTACCGGTCGACTTCGTAGGTCATCCCCGGCCCGGGGGAGCTTGCCACGAGCAGAACTGCTATCCTACATGGACGTATGAAGGTCACCAGTATCCAGCCAACGCCGAACCCCAACGCGTTTAAGTTCCTGATGGACAAGCCGATGGCCCAGCCGGGGCAGACGCAGGCTTACGCGAAGCCCGAGCAAGCGAAGGATGACGCGCTGGCGCAGGCGATGTTCGCGGTTCAGGGTGTCGAGACCCTCTTCTTCTGCGACAACTTCGTCACCGTGAGCATGACCGCCGAAGCGGATTGGCGCGCGGTCGCTGAACAGGTCACCAAGCTGCTCGAGAGCCACGAACCCGAAGAGGTCGAGGCGGCCCCGCCCCCCGCTGCAGAGAGTGATCCGCTCGCGAGCATTCCTAAAGGCGGCGACCCGGAGGTTCTGTCCCAGATCAACGCCCTGTTGGATGACCGCGTGCGGCCAGCCCTTGCCGGCGACGGCGGCGGGCTTCAGGTCATCGGGCTCGAGGGGAAGACGCTCTACATCCGCTACGAGGGCGCCTGTGGCACATGCCCCAGCTCCACGTCAGGGACGTTGATGGCGATCCAGAACCTCCTCCAGACTGAAGTTGACGAGGACCTCGTCGTCACGATGAGCTGATAGGTCGCGCTTGGCCCGCGGTGATCTGATCTCGCGGCTCGACGCAACGCATCGCAAAGGTTGCATGGTGCGGCGGGCGGCTCTAGGCTCGCGTCGTCTCGAGCCGGAGTGGCGGAATTGGCAGACGCACAGCTTTCAAAAAGCTGCGAGGCAACTCGTGCGGGTTCAAGTCCCGCCTCCGGCACCATCATCCTTGCTGGTCGCATGCGCGGTCGGGCGCATCAGCTGCTGCGCGACCGTCTCTTCACGTAGCAGGGTCGCTTTCTCCTGCTCCCCTAGGAGCTCTAGGACTTCGGCGAGGACGGCGCAGGTCGTCGGCGTGGGGCCGAGCGCTTCGGCGGCCACGCGCGCGGCGCGCTTGGCGCGGTCCATGTCCCCCGCCCTGGCTAACTCGCGCGCGACCACCAACAGGATCCCTTGCATCGGGCACCAAGCGAGGAGCTCGCGGATCTCCACGACGCCAGGGTAATCAGAGAGGAGCTCGGCGATGCGGTCCAGACCAGCGGGGCTGCGGACCTTGCCGTAGAGCTGGGCGGCCTTGCGGGGCGTGTTGGTGGCACGGCAGACGTCTCCGGATAGCAGCAGGCCGACCTCACCTGTCGGGTCCGCTTTCTGGAGTTTGTTGGCGAGCTTGCGCGCGCGGTCATAGTCGCCGGCCTCGAGTGCGGCCTGACCGGCGTCGCTAAGCATATCGACGGCGCGCTGCTGCTCGATCGGACGATCTGAGGGGGCGGCGCTCGCCACGATCTGCTCTTGCCAGCTGATCGCCTCGTCGACGTTGCCCTCACTTTCGCTGAGATCTCGCAGCACACCGAGGACGACGACGTCGCCGCGAAAGCGCTGTAGCGCGCTCTCTGCTTCTCGTCGCAGCGTCGCGGGCAGCACCTGCCCCTGTCGCCGCAGCGCTTCGAGGCGCAACTGGAGCATCGACCGCTGTAGCTCCTTGGGTAAGCCGGGTTCGACGACGCGCGCGAGCCAGCCGAGCGCGTCGTCGACGTCGCCCGCTTCAAGCGCCAGCCGCGCGAGCTTTAACTGCGCGTCCTGGACCACATGCGGAAAGCGAGCGGGTGTCGGTCCGCGGTATCGCGCAACTCGCTGGAACTGCTCGCGGCTGCGTCCGCGGTTCATCCCGACCAACGCCGCGGTCGCGAACAAGTGACGACCCAGGATCGCTTCTGCGCGCATCTCTCGGACGCGCGCCCGGAGTAGCCAGCACAGGATCGCAGCCGTCAATGCTAGCAGCGCAACGACGAGCAAGATTCGCCCGACGGTCGTCTCCAGCATCGGCTGGAGGATTTGCAGCACGAACTCCATCAGGCGCAAGACGACTTCCAGCGCCGGACCGAAGAATGCGAGCACGACCAAGATTGGCAGCGCATACAGGAGCACGCGCAGCCACGGGCTCTTTGGCAGCAGCGCTTTGAAGGGCGCTAGCAGCCCCCTCGCGGCCAGTTTTCCGAGCTTAGCCACGGCGATCCTTGGCTAGGTGCAGCGCGCGATCCAGGTGGATCCGGAGGTTGTCGTCCTTTTCATCACGGCGCAGTGATCGCAGCGCAGCGATCGCGGGTGCCGTCCCGAGTTCACCAAGCGCCAGGGATATTTGGAGCCGGCGGTTGTTGTACCGTGAGACTAGGCCCGCGCTCACCTTCTCGAGCCAGCCGGATCGTTCGTATGAGGTCACAAGGGTGCCCACTGCTTGGTCACCAATGACCACGAGGAGCGCGCGCAGCTCGTCATCTGATCGGCTGGGCTCCGGGCCGAAGCTGTCTGAGATGTGCGCTGCTGCGGCAGCGCCGCCGCGCACCAACACGCGTGCAAGGCGGCTGCGAGCATCATCCGAGACGTCTGGGCGAGCGTATGCAGCGAGGCAGTGCTCGAGCACAGCGTCGCCGAGTCCTTCCAGCAATCGCGCCGCGATCGGCGCCATGTCGTCGTCGGCGATCGCGTCGATCGCGGCGCCCACGAGCGTTCGTGTGGCTCCGCGACGCAGCATGACCTCGACGAAGACCTCTGGGTCTTGAGCTCGTCTAGCGGCAGCCAGGAGCGCTTCGTCTCGGTAGAACGTCGGTTCAAGCAGCATCGACTCGACGAGGAAGTGCCCCCGCGGGATCGCGTGGAGGAACGTCTCTAGCAGCGGCGCTGGCGCACGGTTGATCCGATGCAGGATGTCGATCGGAGGGAAGCGCTCAAGCACCACTTGGAAGGCGTCCAAGTCCCCCATGCCTAAGAAGAAGTCGATGAAGACGGTCCTGTGGTCGCTCGCCGCGGACCGCATCATCTCTTGGACGTGTGGGAGGGCATCGCGGCCGAACCGTTGCAGCGCGGCGCTCAGCACGCTGTCTGGGCCGTCTCCTCTACCCCAGAATCTGCGCTGCGAATGTTGATCGCGCGCTTGGAACCACGCTGGCAGCAGCTCGGCGCCCATGGCGTGGCAGACCTCTACGATCATGTCCCGAACGACCTCGTCGCCTTTTGCGCCTGCATCGATGAGCGCGGGTATCGCGGCGCGACCGAGGGCGACGAGCTCATCACGCGCACTTGCCTCTCCGTGTCTTAGCGCGTCAACCAGGCGGCCTACGTGCGCGGCGTTGACGTCGATCCGGTCCATTGCCTCAGCGGGTGACTCCAGCGACCTCGTCAGCGCTGGTTCCACCAGCTCTGCAGGCGAGGAGACGCCGCATCGACGACACTGCAACAGCTCGCGATCGAGCGGTGCACCGCAGGCGCGGCAGACCCATCGCGCGGGCTCCAGCAGGCCTGCGAACGTCTCCATGCGCAGCGGCGGGCGCGCCGTTACGGGCTTGGGGAGTCGAGACGCGTCTCCCGAGGGCGAACCCGCACGCGCGACGTTGGCCAGCTGCCTCGCAGTTGCGGGCACGCCATGCTGTGATCCCGTCAATCGCGCGCGCAGCAGCGGCAGGCTGCTGTGTTGGTCATCGAGCGCTTCGGCCGCCTTCGCGGCGGTGGCGGCCGACGCAACGTCGCCCGATCGCCACGCCAGCGCGCCTTGCTCCGCGTAGTTTCGGGCAAGCTCGCTCCGCCAAAGTCGTCGCTCCTCTGCGCTCTTTAGGAGCGGCAGCAGCCGACGGCCCGCTCGCGCAGCCGCTTTGTGTTCGCCTTGCTGTAGCCGGGCCCGGTAGAGGAAGCCCCACCCGTTCGCGTTCCCCGGCATCCGCTCCATAGCCTGCTCGGCGACTTCAGCGGACTCGGCTGGCAAACCGGCGGCGAGCAAGCTGCGGGCCATAAGGAGCTCGTTTTCGCCGCTCTCGACGGCGAAGGCCTTCTGCAAGTAGAGGTGCTGTTGGTGAGCTCGCTCGGTTTCGCCGAGGTCGCCGAGGACCTTGCCGAGCATAAGCCGCGCGTAATGGTTCTCTGGATCTTGCTCTAAGACGCTGGCTAGGCGTTTCTCGGCGCCGGCGAGGTCGCCCTGGAGCGCCTGCTCGACGCCGAGCAAGTAGTCGCCGAGCGCGGCGCGGTCTCTGGCGTTGCGTACAAGCGACACGAGTCGCCACCACGTCCCTATGCATCCGGCGACGGTCGCCAGTACCAGCGCAAGCTCGACGACGCCTGGGGCGAGCGCGACGTCGACCAAGTGGTCCCACAGCGATGCCGCGGTCTCGCCGCCGGTCTCCGGATCTTGCCTGCCGACCAGTGACAGCGCGAGGGTCATGTGCGCATCGTTTGCGAGCGCGTCGCGGGCTCGTCGGGGTGAGGCCGGGGGAACTCTGTTTGGGCGCGGTTGCTGCGCTGCAGTGCGAGCTCTAGCAAGCGGTTCAGCAGCGCCTGGAAAGACACGCCCGCAGCAGCCGCGGAGAGCGGCAGCAGGCTGTTGCTGGTCAGGCCGGGGATGGTGTTCGTCTCCAGCACGACGGGGCCTGAGGGCGTATAGATCATGTCGGTTCGGGACATGCCGTCGCAGACCAACACCTCATGGCACCGCACGGCCAATTGCTGGACCTCGCGGAGCTGTGCGTCGTTCAAGCCCCGCGGCGGGACGATTTCTTCTGTCGCGCCTGGGCGATATTTGGCGTCATGCGTGAACCAGCCATCATCGACGGGGTAAATCCCGACGGGCGGCAACGCTTCGACGGCGTCGCCGGTGTTCCCGAGCACAGGTACCGTGATCTCCTCGCCTTGGACTTCGCCTTCTGCGAACCATCTGCGGAAGTCGGCCTGATAGTCGGAGAAGAAGGCGGTGAGGTCGGCTTCGGTGCAGATGCGGGCTACTCCGACCGTGCTGCCCGAGACGTCCACTTTGGCGAAGGACGGCACCCCCACGGACGCTCTGATGGCCGCGAAGCCCGCGCCAGCGTCCCGGGCCGACGGATTTGGCGGTACGTATGCGGGGGCGATGGGTATGTCCGCTGCTTGGTAGGCCTGCCGCGTTCGCAGCTTGTCCATTGCCATCGCTGACGCCGCGCATCCGCTGCCCACGAACGGTAGGTCGTAGAGCTCGAGCAAGCCCTGCACGGTGCCGTCCTCTCCGAAGGCCCCATGAAGCACCGGGAAGACGACATCGACCCCCACCTCGTCGAGCAGCCAGTCCATTGCGAGGCCGGGTCGCATTGGTCTGTGCAGAGCCGCGGGGTCGTTCGGGTTCCAGTATTGCCCGGTCGCTAAGGCGCGTCGGCCAGGCCGCCACGTGCCGTCGCGCCCTAGCAGCACCGGCCACGGGTTCCACTTGTCACGATCTAGGTGCGCCAGCACCTGTTGAGCCGACGACACGGAAATATCGTGCTCAGGTGACCGACCGCCGATCAATACCGCGACTTGCATGTGCTCCCTGGTTTGCCGGTCGAGGCGCGGAACGCCGCGATCCAAGCGCCGCTGCCGACCCAGCAGGACGCATGTCGCTTGGGAGCATACGAGTTCCGAACCTCCGGCGCGACCAGACGCGCCGCTTCAGCGCTGCCAAAGGGCGCCGGTCGCGGCTGCTGCACCCCAGAGGATCGCGTCGCTGCCCCCCATGCTGGGGACAAACGCGAGATCTGCGTGGATGCTGGCGTCTGTCGACGCCTGGACCCCCTGGATGATCCGCTCTCGCAGCGCGGGCCAGCCGGACAGCATGCCTCCGCCCAGGACGATCGCGCTGGGGTTCAGGAGGATCGCTGCGTTGGAGACCAACGTCGTAGCCGCGAGCGCCGCTTCGTCGAGGATCTCGATCGCCTTGCCGTCGCCTCCATCCGCGGCAGCGACGACGCGGCCGACGTCCCACAAACCGTCGCCGCCCAGGGTTGCTTGCGCGCGCTCGGTCACGGCGCGGCCACCGCAGTAGGCTTCGTAGCAACCGAGCGCACCGCACGGGCAGCGACGCCCGCCTGGTTGATACACGGTGTGGCCGATCTCGCCGGCGGCGTTCGTTGCGCCGCTGTATGCCTGTCCGCCTGCGATCAGTCCGACGCCGATGCCTGTGCCGAAGAAGATGCAAAGCAGCGGGTCACGCTCGCTCGCGTGACCTCTCAGGTATTCGCCCCACGCGCTGGCGCGTCCGTCGTTGACGAGGTGCACCGGTGCTCCCGTAAGTTCGTGGAGCCACGAGCGAAGGCCAAACCCGGCGAGGGGTAGGTTTGGCGGCGCGCCTAACGATTCGCCATTGACGCCGATCACGCCGGCTGCGCCGACGCCGACGGCGGACGGTGCGTCAATTCCCAGCGCTCGCCCCTCTGCTAGTGTCGCCTCGATGGCTCTGCGCATGTTCGCGAGGAACGGCTCGCGCACACGCACCGTGTCGACGCGCTGCGCGCCATAAACGCCGAAGTCCTCCGTAATCAGCGCGAAGCGACACTTGGTCCCGCCTAGATCGCCTGCGAGGACGCTGCGCATGGATCTCTTATCGTGCCTCGTTGGTCCGGGATGGGGTCCGTGTCATGCTGCACCCTCGCAGCGTCAGTCCGTGAACCGACCGATCGCGAGGCTGGTGTTGTGCCCGCCAAAGCCGAGGGAGTTGCTGATCGCATGGTCGACTTTGAGGTCGCGCGCCACGTTGGGGACGTAGTCCAAGTCGAGCTCGGGGTCGGGGGTCTCGTGGTTGATAGTCGGGTGGACTTTGCCGTCCCTGATGGACATCGCGCACGCCGCGAGCTCGATGGCGCCGGAGGCGCCGAGCAGGTGCCCCACCATCGACTTGGTCGAAGAGATGCTGAGCTTGCGCGCGTGATCACCGAATACGCGTTTGATCGCGCCCGTTTCGATCTTGTCGTTGAGGTAGGTGCTCGTGCCGTGTGCGTTGACGTATTGCACGTCCTCGGGGTTGAGGCCCGCATCACTCAGCGCCTGCGTCATCGCGCGGCTCGGGCCGTCAGCATCTTCGTTGGGCGCCGTGATGTGATACGCGTCGTCAGTCGAGCCATAGCCTTTGAGCTCGGCGATGATCTCGGCGCCGCGCGCCTTGGCGTGCTCCAACTCTTCCAACACAAGCGCCGCCGCGCCCTCTCCCATGACGAAGCCGTCGCGGTCCTTATCGAACGGTCGCGAAGCGCGCTTGGGGTCGTCGTTGCGGGTCGACACGGCCTTGAGGGAGCAGAACCCGGCGAGCCCTAGCGGCGTGGTCGCCGCCTCGGAGCCGCCTGTCAGCATGACGTCGGCTTCTCCGTATTGGATCGTCCGCATCGCGACGCCGATCGCGTGGCTCGCGCTGGCGCAGGCTGAAGAGGTCACGTAGCACGTGCCCATGGTCCCGAAGCGGATAGCCGCCTGTCCGGCCATCGCGTTGGCCATGATCTTCGGGATGAAGAACGGGCTGACGCGGTTAGCGCCCCGGTTGATTTGCAGGACTTTGCTCTTCTCGATCTCATCGATGCCGCCGATGCCCGTGCCCGTGATGCAGCCGACCCGGGCGCGATCCTCCTTGTCCATGTCGATGCCGCTAGCCTTCATCGCCTCATCTGCGGCGACTAGGTAGAACATCGTGAACTTCTCGAGGCGTTTCGCTTCGGTCCGTGGGAAGTAGTCTTCGGGGTTCCAGTCCCACACCTCGCAAGCGAACTTCGCGGTGTGGTGTTCGGTGTCGAACTTGGTGATCATGCCCGCGCCGGACTCGCCGGCGAGCATGTTGCTCCAAGTCGTCGGGAGGTCGAGCCCGATGGAAGAAACGGCTCCTACGCCGGTGATCACGACACGACGTTTGCTCATAGATACGTCCTCAATACTTGGGCAGCGGGGTGGCGCCCTGGCGGCACGCCCTCTGTAGACCTGGGTCGGCCACGGGCCGACGTGAGCGCGCCGTCTAGGACAGACACGCAGATAGGCTCGCGGGCGTGAGCCCGC